>JBOHNS010000017.1:0-10059 GCA_050730835.1 Saccharimonadales bacterium (SeqCode) | reverse complement strand
TTATATCGGCACAAAACAGCCGGACAACTTGCCGGAATTTCTTGTCAGAAATGTGGCAACGAAAGACATATTTGTTTTTCATCTGTTAGCAGTGTACTACAGGGCTGCTAAACTAGTCTTGAACCATAATTAATTATCAGCTCACGGCAACTTCAAGGCAAACGAGCGTGAATTATATCAATAATTGCTTGATGAACGGCTAACGGCGATTTTTCGCCGTCAATATCGTGCACGGCCGTGCCGGCAGATTGAAAATATTTTAGTATCGGCAGCGTAACTGCTTGGTGCTCTTGAAAGCGCGTGGCTATGGCATCCGGCGTATCGTCCGGACGGCCGCGCTTGGACAAACGCTCACGCACCACATCCTCAGATGCAATTAAGTCAAAAATCGCCGTTAGCCGAAAACACCCTTGCTTAACTTGTCTGAGTAGCCATTCGGCTTGGGGCTTGGTGCGCGGAAAACCGTCCAGTACAAATTCTTGCTTGATGTCGATAAGCTCCAGCACTTTGTCCATAATCTGAATCATTTCTTGGTCGCTGAGCAGTTTGCCGGTCAGCATTTCCTGCCGCCGTTTACCGGTGATTAAAACACGCAGAATTTCGCCCGTAGAAATCCAGGCATAACCATATTCGTCAGCCAGCAATCGGCCCTGCAAGCTTTTGCCCGAACCAGCTTGGCCCATTAAAATAATCATTAGCTAAAGCTTATCCTTAACCAACCTAGCAATGACCGCTCCGTCGGCTTTGCCAACCGTTTTTTGTTTGACCAGCGCGATTATTTGCCCCATTGCTGGCTTGTCGCTGCCCATTTCAACCATAGCATCGTCAATAAATTTATTGATTTCAGGCTCTGTTAGTTGCGCCGGCAAATAATTGTCGATTATTTGCTTCTCAGCCAGCTCTTGATTAGCGCGCGCGGTGGCGCCAGCTTTTAAATAAATATCGGCGCTTTCTTGACGCTTTTTAGATTGCTGGCTAATAACCGAAATTATTGCTACGTCGCTTAAGCCGGTTTGTCTGGCACCCTCAGCCACTTCGGCGTAAACGATGGCGCTCTTTAGGCTCCGCAAAGTAGTGGCGCGCAGTTTGTCGCCGCTAAGCAAGGCGGTTTTCAGGTCTTGATCAATGCTTGAGTTTAGCGGCATTGACATTAATTTAAATTTTAACCAAATCTGGCCTTATTAAATTTATCGGCGCGGCGTTGGCGGCGGATTATGGCCTTGCGCCGCCGCTCTGGTTTGCTGATGGGTTTTTCAAAATATTTATTTTGCTTGGCGACCAAAATCACGCCCGACTGTTGCACCTTGCGGTTAAACCGGCGCAGTAAATTCTCGGGCGATTCTTTAGCGTCTTTTCGGGTAACTTGTATCATACTTCTAAGTTATTATAGCTTAATCTAAGGCGTTATTGCAATTATTTGTCAGACTCCGCGGTGATTTTGCTGTCTTTTTTGGTTGGCACGTTGAGATTTCAAAACGATGCTTTGCAATTCTTTGAAGATTGGAAACTGTTTATTGGTGTAATAAACTTTGGTATTGGCCTGTTTTTCGGACATCAAAAAACCGATTTTTTCTAGCCGCTTAAGTTCTCTTTGGATATTGCCAGCGTCTTCTTTGATAAGTTTCGCCAGTCCGCGCACGTGCGTCTTAAAATCCGGATATTTGGCATAAATTACAATAATCTTGCGCCGGACTCTTGAAGTTATAAATACATCTAACATAAATTTAATTACCTTATTGTCGTCTATTATTGTCTATCAAACAACGTTTGTCAAACAATCGCTACCAAAACTCTAAAAAATTGCTACATTTAAAATTATAGCCATTATGGGCTAGCATTTCAAGCAACTTTATTTAAGAATATAAACTATGGCCAGCCAATATTATTACCAGGTGATTGTCGCTGAGGCCAAATTTCGCGGACGTGATTATTTGACTTACGCTAGTCGCCAACCTTTAATGATTGGCGGCATAATTAGGGTGCCGCTACAAGATAATAGCAGTTTAGCGGTTGTCTGCCGTCAAGTCAAAAAGCCTGAATTCCCGACAAAACCAATTATAGAAACAATCAATTTGCCGCCCTTGCCGCAAACTAGCCTGGAGCTAATGGCCTGGCTGGCAGACTATTATCCAGCCGGCAGCGGCATCATAGGCAGTTTGTTTTTGCCAAAGTCGTTGTCGAATAAACTTATAAAAACAGGTACGACTACTCCTAAAACGAAGCCAAAAGCCAAACTTCCCAAATTAACCAAAGAACAGGAATTAGTGGTTAAGCGGGTTTTCCGGAATAGTGCAGTTCGTGCGAAATCTGAGCATCGCAGCGCAGGCGTACTAAAAGCTACGACCAGCAGCAAAGCGGAGGATTTCGTGCGAAATGTGCACTCCAGGAAAACCGCCCCTACTCCAGGCAGCTACTTGCTACACGGCGAAACCGGCAGCGGCAAAACCAGAGTTTATTTAGAATTAGCCAGAAGCACGATTAAGGCCGGCCAATCCGTTATCGTGCTAACGCCAGAAATCAGTTTAACCGCGCAGCTAAGCCAAACTTTTGAAGCGGTTTTTGGCGCAGCTGTATCGGTTATTCACTCCCAACTAACTCCGGCTGAAAGGCGCAATATCTGGGTCAAAATAATAACGCAACCCGGGCCGCATATTGTGATTGGCGCTCGCTCAGCTCTATTCACCCCATTAAACAGCGTCGGACTAATCGTGATTGACGAGGCTCACGAATCGTCTTACAAACAAGACCAGGCGCCGCATTACCAAGCCGTTCGGGTAGCTGGCAAGCTAGCCAGTCTTAGTAGGGCCACGCTAGTGCTGGGATCGGCAACACCTTCGCTAGTCGACTATTTCGTAGCCGAGCAAAAACAGGCTCCAATATTAAATATGACTAGCTTAGCTGTTCCGACTAAGGCTAAAAACCGTAAACCCATAATTGTGGACCTTAAGGACCGCTCGGCTTTTAGTAAAAATCCTTATCTGTCAAATATTCTGATAGCCTCGGCCGATAAAGCCTTAAAGCAAAACCAACAAATCCTGCTATTTTTAAACCGCCGCGGCAGCGCGCGGATAGTTTTTTGCTCTAACTGCGGCTGGCAAGCCCTATGCCCCAACTGCGACATGCCGCTGACCTATCACGCCGATGATTATAAATCTAGGTGCCACAGTTGCGGCTTTGCCCAAACTTTTGCTTCGTCTTGTCCAGTTTGCCAAAACCCAGACATAACCTTAAAAGGCATAGGAACGAAAAGTGTTGTAGAACAAATAACACGAATATTTCCGCATGCTAAGGTTGGACGTTATGATTCTGACAACACTAAAAACGAGCGATTTGAAAAACAGTACGACAAAATTAGAAACGGCAAAATCGATATATTAGTCGGCACCCAAACACTCGCAAAAGGATTAGACCTACCCAAACTAAGCCTGGTAGGTGTCATAATGGCTGATAGCAGTTTGTATAGCCCGGACTTTACGGCCAGCGAAAGAACTTATCAACTAATCAGACAGGTTATCGGTAGGGTGGCACGAGGCCACAACGATGGCCAAGCAATTATCCAAACTTACAATCCTAATAGCCGTATATTGCGACTGGCTAGCGACAAAAACTGGCCGGATTTTTACACTAGCGAACTGGCCGAGCGCCAAAAATTTGGTTTTCCGCCCTTTTATTATTTATTAAAACTGAGTTGCCGCCGCAAAAAAGCCGCTTCGGCTGAACAAGCAGCAAGCAAACTAGTATTAAACCTCAAATCTCAACAACTAAGACTAGAAATTAGTCAGCCGATGCCGGCTATAAGAGAAAAAGTTGGCGGATACTACGAATGGCAGATCATTTTAAAAGCCAAACACCGCGACGAACTGCTAAAAGTTATAGATATATTGCCAAGCGGTTGGCTGTACGACATCGACCCTAATGGAATCTTATAAATTTTTACATTGGCCCTTAAAATAGCTATAATTTGATTTATGCAGCGGCCGAGAGATCAAATTATAAGCCTGCCCAATCATAAATTACGCCAAAAATCATCTGCCTGCGCCATCAACAACCATACGCTTCAGCTAATCGAAAATATGAAAAAGGCTGTCATTGACTGGGAAGAATCACGCAACCATGAAGTTGGTGTAGCTCTAGCGGCTATACAACTCAATAAACCCAAAAGTGTTGTAATTATTCGCGATAATTATGACAACAAAGATGACAAGACTTTCCGCATATTTATAAATCCGGAAATAACTAAATTGGAAGGTAAAATCGAAGAAGATTTCGAGGGTTGCTTGAGCATAAAAGATATTTACGGCAAAGTACCTCGATACAGCCAAGCTAGAATTAAAGCCCAAGACTTGAATGGCAAAACCTTTAAAATCAAGGCTGAGGGCTTTTTGTCGCGAGTTTTACAACATGAAATTGACCACACCAATGGCATCGTCTTTATTGACCATATCAAAAATACGCCCGAGGCATTTTTTAAATTAACCGAATCCGGCGAATTGGAGCAATTAGATTATGAAAAAGCTATCCGAAACAATCATATTCTTTGGTAGCGGACCGGTGGCCGCAAAATCGCTAGAGCTGCTGGCCGAAAACTTTAACATTGAAGCCGTGATTACTAAACCGAAGCCAGCTCATCATAAAGGCAATTTTCCGGTTCTGGATATTGCAAAAAGACTAAATTTACCAGTTTTAACAGTAGCCGACCGGCAAAGTCTGGGCCAGTTAATACAAACTGAGCCAGTGAAAAGCCGTTTGGGCGTGCTGATTGATTTTGGAATTATTGTTAGCCAGAGTGTAATTGATTATTTTCCGCTTGGCATAATTAATAGTCACTTTTCGGTTTTACCGGAGTGGCGCGGCGCTGATCCGATTAGTTTTGTGATTTTATCGGGTCAAAAAGTTACTGGCGTTAGTTTGATGAAACTGGTTAAGGCTATGGATGAAGGACCGCTCATAGCCTACGGCGAACTAGCGCTCAATGGAAACGAAACAAGTGCGGAATTAACTGAACAATTAATTTATCTTAGCGACGGGCTGCTAAGTGATCGGCTGCCGGATTATATCGAAAATCGCAGCACATTTAATCAGCAAACAACTGGCCGCGAGGTTTCATATTCGCGCAAACTTAATAAGGCAGATGGTCTAATTGATTGGCACAAGCCCGCCACGCAGTTAGAGCGCGAGGTTCGGGCATTTTTGGAATGGCCGAAAAGTCGTAGCCAGCTGGCCAGCAAAGATATTATTATTACTCGGGCGCATGCCAGTTTAGAGTCAAAATTTAGAAGTCGAGCGTCAAGAGAAATTGGTTTAACTTGTGTAACGCCAGATAAACAGTTGGCCGTGCAAACTAGCCAAGGTTTACTGATTATTGACAAGCTTAAACCGGCCGGCAAGCCGGAAATGACGGCGCGAGATTTTATAGCCGGTTACGGCAGACAAATTTAGGTTTGATTTGGTTTTAATTTTGGGGATTGTCTTGAGGTGGCTGAGCAGGTTGTTGGTTCGAGCCGCTAGCTTGGGCAGCGTTAGCATCGGCTATAATTTGCGGGCCGATTTGGCTGATTTCGGATTTTAGTTTGTCTAGCTCGCCACTGACTACGTCTTTATAATTCGGAAAATTGCCTTCTAGCCACTTTAGTGCGGACTGTTCTTTTTGTTTGACTGCCTCTGGCGCGTCGGCTTCGCCGGGCATCAAAGCTTCAAATTCGTCTAATTGCACCTCAGTCATTTGACCGGCCAGAGTTGTACCGACGCGCATTTCTAAAGTTTCGAGAATATGCGCTAGCATTTTCTTTTTTTCCTCTGGCGGCAGAGCGCCCAAGCCTAGTTCATCTAAAGTGTTATAATCTAGTGTAAATGCCATAAATTCCTAACTGATTAATATTGTAGCGCCCGAGCAGCTATTTAAGCAAACTTTATAATTGGCGCTCGACGGCCTGGCGGGTGAATACTTCAATGCGATCATTTTCTTGCAAATCAATTTTGGCCGTCGTTGTAAAACTTAGGCCGCACATTTCGCCCTGCTCAACTTCTTTAGTATCCTGGGGACCGCGCTTTAAATTGGTGATTTCAACTTCACCTAATGCCTGATCGCCGCGAGTAATTCTGCCGTAGGCCGGGCAAATTAGCCTGCCCTTAGTCACTTCGCCACCGCAAATTATTTGCGCGGCTGTGGTTCTAAAAACGGCTTTGACTTGCAAGCGGCCAGTTGTATTTTCAACAATATTAGGCACCAGAAGTTTGTTGAGCTCGGCACGCACATCGTCGATTAATTCATAAATAATTTGGTACTGCCGGATGATAATTTTGTCGCGCGAGGCTAGACGTTTGACATTGGCCGGCGTGTCAACGTTAAAACCATAGATTATAGTTTGATTACCTAGCGCAATTTGTAAATCATTTTCGTTGATTGGACCTATGCCGGAGCCAACGATATTGACGGCAACTTCATCACTGCCTAGGGCTTTTAGGCTGCCTAAAACTGATTGCAGTGAGCCCTGGACGTCAGCCTTGATGACGACATTAAAAGCGTTTAGTTGATGGCTACGATTTATGATGTGTAATAAGTCGCTGCCGCTTAAATCCATTCTGCCGCTACTGGTTTTCGCGTTATTAGCTGATTGGCCGGCCTGCATTCGAGCCGCTTTTTCGTTGGCTACAACCACAAATTGATCGCCGAATTCCGGCACCGTTTTAAAGCCGGTCATGACTACCGGCATCGAGGGCGTGGCGGAAATCAGTGCCTCGCCTTCGGGTGATTCCAGATTGCGAATCCGCCCGTAGCTGCTGCCGGCAACGACAAAATCACTGCGTTTGAGCGTGCCGCTTTCGACTAGCGCGTGCGCTACGCAACCACGGCCTTGTTCGGTGTGGGCTTCAATAATCAAGCCGCTAGCCGGGCCGTCAGTCTCCGCACGTAAATCTTCAACATCGGCGACAAGCAGAATAATGTCGAGTAAATTATCGATGCCGGCGCCAGTTTTGGCTGAAACTTCTACGGCGACCGTATCGCCGCCCCAAGCCTCGATTAACAGGTTTTGATCGGCTAATTCTTGTTTGACGCGGTTCAAATCTGCGCCCTGTTTATCAATTTTATTTATCGCCACAATAATTTTGACACCAGCCTGACGAGCAAAGCGAATCGCCTCAATTGTTTGCGGCTTAACGCCGTCATCGGCGGCTACGACAATTATTGCGACATCAGTCAACCGGGCACCGTGCTCGCGAATTACGGCAAACGCTTCGTGGCCGGGTGTATCTAAAAATGTTATCGAGCGATTGTCGTGTTTAATATTGTAAGCCGAGATATGCTGGGTGATGCCGCCGGCCTCATGACTGGCCACATGCGCGCCGCGAATAACATCTAGCAAACTGGTTTTGCCATGATCGACGTGACCCATCATGGCCACAACAGGCGGCCGGCTAACAGCGTGCTCGCTTATTGGGTCTTTATTTCTGGCAATGATTGGCTTGGTTGCTGGCTGTTGGACGAGTTCAAAATCAAGCCCCATTTCCGAAACCATAATTTCGGCCGTATCAAAATCTACACGCTCATTAACGGTTGCCATGACGCCATTTTTCATTAGCTCGGTTATCAAGCGGCTGACCGGCATCATTAATTTATCCGCCAGGGCACCGACAGTTATTTGGTCTTCGATTTCAATCTTTTGAGCCATCACGGCACTCCTTTCTGGCGAACCAGCCAATTATTTACATATTACTTAAGGATTTATCAGACAGCAGGTAGCATTTTGCAGAAATTTAGCAGATTTCAGACAGCAGACTCTCGAGAGCTTATTGTCTGATAATTGCTACCTGCTAAGTTTCTGCTACCTGTCATCTGCTCTCTACTAACTAGTTATTTAGCGCCCTTTAGGCTTAATGCGATCTTCCTTGTGTCCTCGTCAATATCTAAAACTTTGAACTTTTTGTTTTCGTTAAGCTGAAAAAGTTTTTCTGGATCAACGTTTTCGTTGTCGCTCATCTCTGATACGTGCACCAAAGCCTCGACGCTAGGGCCTAACTGCACGAAGGCGCCAAACGGCGTAATGCGCGTGATTTTGCCCTCCACAACCGTGCCCTTTTTGAACGATTTAACCTCTTTCAGCCAAGGATCTTCGGTCATTTGCTTGAGGCTCAAAGATAAGCGGTCTTTATCGATGGCGATAATTTTGGCTTTGACGTTAGCGCCGACTTGCAAATAGCTGCGTGGATCTTCCACGCGCTCCCACGAAATTTCGGAAATGTGGATCAGGCCTTCGATACCGTCAGCGTTAACAAAAGCGCCAAAATCAATTACGCCGGTAACCGCACCGCTAACTTCATCGCCGACTTTTAATTTGCCCAGACGATCTTGAATATCATATTTGATGGCTTCTTTTTCGGAAAAAATTAATTTATTGTCCTTGCGGCTGACATCTAAAATGCGAGATCTGATTGGCTGATTGACGATGGCGTGCAATTTTTGCAAAATTTCGTCTTTGTCGGAGCTCGACACGCGCGGATAATGACCGGCGGCCAACTGCGAAACCGGTAAAAAGCCGCGGATGCCCTCACACTCGACGAGCAAGCCGCCGCGATTGGCGTCGTAGGGAATAACCTCAATAATCTGTTGTTCGTCAAACAACTTTTTCAGTTCATCCCAACCGCGATCTTTGGCTGCCCTGCGCATGCTGAGCAGCGCGTGGCCGTCATCGCTGTCGGGTTCGACCACGCTAACTGTTATGCTGGCGCCCACTTCCAGCGGCTGGCTGCGAGCAATCTCGCGACGCATCACGACACCCATGCCGTTAGCGCCCAAATCTACCCAAATTTCATGCTTTTTGAGAGAAGTAATGACACCTTCAACGACATCACCGGTTTTTATTTGCTGGACATTACTACTGGCCAGCAGCTCGTCCATAGTTAATGTATTTTGTTTAGACATGGTAATTTCATGCCTCCTTAAAATGTATTTCCAGCAAGGCTAGTCTTAAAGCTAGCTAAAGCTTCCAAGCACTCCCCGCAAGATTATCTACATTATATCAGAGGAACGGATGTAAGGCAAAGCTCGCTTTGTTTTAGCGAGTACCGCTTGATATGTCTTTAGACATAACTGTTCTTAACTATAGAAGTAAAGCCAAACCCCAAGTTCGTGAATTAATCTATACAGCAAGCAAGTTATAGCCTCTCAACAGAACCATTTGAAATTGAAAGCGCCTGCTTATCGTGTAAGGTTTCTACACGAACACCTTCGGCCTGACGAAGCTGCACAAAACCATCCAGTTCGGTCTGAGATTTTTCGTAACCCAATAAGATGTGGCTTGAAACTCTAGATAACGCACCGGGTATAGCAAAGCTTCCTTGCCTTCCGGGCGCATGAGGAACTATATCAACGCCAAGCAATAAACCTAATGCCGAGTCTACGTCTGTGTCGATTTTTGGCTGCGCATCAGCGTGTTTAAGACTCGCCGAACGAGTAGTACGACCAGCCGCTATAGCCTAGCCCCTGCGCTATCACCAACATATGGTTTGCCGTTCTTAACGTGCTGTCTAATAGCTTCACGATGTCTTTGCAAACCCCTCATAGCTTGAAAGGTATTACCGCCCGGAACCAATAAAATACCATTTCTTGCAATAGCAACTTCTGCTGCTTCCTCGTCCAATGAACCTAGGTTTTGGATATTTATTGAAGCTTTACCTAGGATATAACCAATGTATTTATTGGTCCATAATCTAGCGGAGACAGATTCTACTTTTTGCTTTATTCTTTCTGCTCTTGATACCCCATCTTTTCGACCAAAAGACGACCAACCGTCCGAAACAACCAAGACATCCAGTGCCGATAGCTTACCTGCACCCTTGCCTAATTCTAAATAAGCGTTCTTGCATTGGCTCGGTTGTAGACCCTACAGAAGTTAATAAAATTTCTGCATTTGGGCTAATTGGCTCAATTTGGTTCCTAAATGCGGTTTTGAAGCCGAACACTTTGTTATGCTAGGGTTATGAAAAAAGCTACACTCACATCAGCAAAGATGAGCGGAATGAGATTGCTATTCTGCGCAGTAAAGGTTATTCGCTGCGAGC
>JBOHNS010000016.1:0-5185 GCA_050730835.1 Saccharimonadales bacterium (SeqCode) | reverse complement strand
GCACCATTCGATTCTGCAGATAAATCTGCCTTACTCATGGTAAACCATTCGACTTAGCAAAAACTTTAAGTAGTAACAGAGTTATGCGCCGAAGCGAATGACCTTGAGCGAAGTCGAAGGGCCTATTTAATTCACTTCGTTCGCTCATCTTTTGACCCTGAGGCTCAAGATCGAAGGGCGGTAAACCATTCGACTTGGCTAGTTAGTCTTGGCGAAGTTTTTTGACCCTAAGTAATTTTTAATCAAAAATTATCGGCTAAAATTTTGGCTATCTTTGGGCTGAGAGCTTACAATGATATGAGCATGAGGCTAAAATTAAACGTGCCGAAACAGTATTTTCAGGATAAACTAATTTTGCTAATGCTTGGCGTCAATTTGTTTTTGGGCTTTTTGAGCGTACTTTTAATCGTGCTGCGGCTAATTAATAAATCGGGCAATGTGCTAATCGTTCAGTATCGCCCCGGGGCGCAAATCGGCGCTTTTCAGTCTGGTAAGATTAGAGATATTTTATATTTCGCGCTGTTCGCGGTTTTGGTGGTAGTTTTTCATGTGGTTTTAAGCATTCGCGTGTATAACATTAAGCGCGAGCTAGCAATTGTGGCGATGTCTTTTAGTATTATCCTGCTAGTTCTAGCGACAATTGTCAGCAATGCGCTGTTGACGCTGCACTAAAAAAGCTATGAAAAATATTGAAATACCGTACGAAAAAGATCGCGGACGCCGCTACCGCGCGTTCGAGATTTTGCCAGGCGCGATTTCGTGGTGCTTGCTGGTTTTGCCGTTCATTCTTAGCCTAATCAATATTACGGCGGCGGTGTTTTTTATTTTGGGCTATTTACTGATTTACGTGGCGCGTTCGGCCGGCGTGGACATTCGGGCGCTGGAGGGTTTTCATCAGACAAAAGTTTATCAAAAGTTGGATTGGTTGCAGCTGGCGCGCGAGCTGGAAAATCGAAAAATCGATAATTCTATCGATATTAAACGCCCCAAATGGCATCAAGAAAATCTGCAGTTAATAACCAAACATCCGACGCCGATGGATAAACCGAGCCGGTTAATTCATGTTGCCATGATCGCGACCTATAACGAAAGCTGGGAAGTTTTGGAGCCCACCGTTCAAGCCGTGCTGGCTTCGGAATATGATGTCAAAAAGCAAGTAATTCTGGTACTCGCCTACGAAGAGCGCGGCGGCGCTGCCACGGAAGCTATTTGTCAGAAATTGCTAGCCAAATATGGCCAGCAGTTTCGCTACGCTATGGCCGTCAAACATCCCAAAAATATGCCCGGCGAAGTCATCGGGAAGGGTGGCAATATCACTTACGCCGGTCGCGAGCTGCAAAAATATCTTGCCAAAAAGCAAATCGACCCGCTGCGTGTAATTGTTACAACATTAGATTCCGATAATCATCCTCATCCGAAATATTTTGGCGTGCTCAGCTATATTTACTGTTTGACGCCGGATCCGACCAAAGTTTCTTATCAACCGATTGTCATGTACACCAATAACATTTGGGATGCGCCGGCGCCGATGCGCGTGATTGCCACTGGCAACACGTTGTACGATATAGTTCAAACCCTCCGGCCGCACATGCTGCGCAATTTTTCATCGCATGCTCAAAGCATGCAGGCACTGATCGAAACTGATTTTTGGAGCGTGCGCACCATCGTGGAAGACGGCCACCAATTCTGGCGCACCTATTTTCGCTACGGCGGCCAGCACGAAGTTTATCCGTTGTATATTCCAATTTATCAAGACGCCGTGCTAGCCAAAACCTATTTTAAGACGCTAAAAGCCCAATTTATTCAGCTGCGCCGCTGGACTTGGGGCGCGTCGGACATCGCTTATTTTGCCGATAAAGGCTTTTTTACGAAAAATAAAATTCCTAGGACTGATTTGATAGCCAAATTTTTTAGGTTGTTAGAAACCCACGTTTCTTGGGCTGTGGCGCCGCCGCTATTGCTTTACGCCGGCTTTGCGCCAGCACTAATTAGTCCAAAAAGTTATTCCGCTAATGTTTTGCCGCTGCTCATCAGTCACGTCCAGGATGCGGCCTTGATTGGCGCGCTGGCCTCAGTCTTTATCTGCTTTAAAACTTTGCCGCCGAAGCCCGAGCGCTACAAAAAACACCGCAACATACTAATGCTAATCCAGTGGATTTTAATGCCCGTAACCGCTTTGGTTTACAGTGCAGTGGCGGCCATTTATTCGCAGACCAGGCTGATGTTTGGCAGGTATTTGGGAGCTTTCGATGTTACCGAAAAAGTTGTAATTACAGAAGATAAGCAAACCATTACCTAAAAAACTCTGGCAATTGGCTGCTACCGCGGATTGTTATTAGGTTATAGGTTCTAGTTTTTAGTTGGTAGTTTATAGGCTCTAGTAATTTAATTTCTTAATTTTCATTTCACATTTATCATTTTTCGAGACGGGCTGCTATAAATGACAAATAAAAATTGGTCAATAAATGTAAATTGATAAATCAGAAGCATTGATCAATCTGTAGCTTTTCGCCAATATCCAACTTCCACATTCCATCTACCATCTACCATATTCCAAGCCTTTTAGCAGTTGCTGAAGTTTGATGATTATGATAAGGGCAATATAATTACTTAACATGTTAATTATTTTTGACCGGCTTTTTGGAGCCGTAATAGGCTTGATAATGCACGTAAGCTGTGCGGTCAAAGTGCTTTAAAACGCGTTCGGCGGTTGTTTGTAAATCACTAAGCTTGAGCACGCCGGGCTGGTGCTGGTTTTTGGGCGCCAGTAATTGGCTGGTTATGGTGCCACCGAGCGCCCGCGCGTCTGAAATCGCCGACGGCCGGTGGCGGCAACTTTCAAATAGGCTAATAAATAGTCGATCGGGGGAAAATGGGTCAATTTGGCCGTTTTTTTCGTCCCGTACAAGCACAGAGTTAGACGCATCGAGCCTTTCGATGCTAGTCCAAATAGCCCGGCAATTGCTGCAAGTTCGCCGTCGCCAAACGCGGTTAGCTTTTTTCTGGAGCCGAGAATTGGTTACCCGGCTAGTGCCGCCGCAAAAAATACAAATCATGACTACATATTGTCATAACGCTATTAAAAATGCTAGTGGAAAAACCTTAAAAACCTGTGGGAAATTGATCGACGCAGCAATCCGTAGCCAGCAGCGCGTCAATATTAAGCCAATAATTTAGATATTATATGGTGCAATTTTGCTGGAGCCCGGGCAGCCCGTAGCCAATAGCAGGCAACAAGTGCGAATCGAATGTTCAGCGCTGAGCCCATCTATTGCTATTCGCTAGGCCAACCATAAGCCATTGTTCCCATTGCCTTTAGCCACGCAAGCCAGACCCAATAATATGCGTTGCATTTTTAACGCGATCGGGCCAAAAATGCGACGCACGCGATCATTAAATTGGCTTGCTCAAAAAAACTTTACGGCCGAAGATCGTTCATCTCTACTGTCTAATAATGTTACTTTTCGTTAGCTGCCATAAATCCAGTTGAGCGGTGGTATTGTTGTTTGCGACAACTCAAAGCATTTTCTTAAGAGGCCAGCAAGATCCTTTTGGTGAAAACGAATTTCAAAAAATACCATGATTTTTGAGGTTACTTTCTTGGCTTCAATAGCTACTTTAAAATACGGATTGCAACGAAAGACAGGCTGCAAGTGGCAGGTTTTGGAATTATAGCTATAAGAGGGACTTTGTCAGGCTCTTACTATTTTTGGGCGAAAAGTTACACCTTTCAAGTTCCGTCGCATCGGTTTCCATAGTTAACCAAAAAGCAAAATATTCCGCAAAACATACGTCCTAGCCCTACCAAAATCCACCAAAAATATTATTTTGTTTCCCCGGGTATTAATATTCAATCTAAAAATCCTAAGTTTCAACTTTAGGCAGTTTTGACCGCTTGATCCGCCGGCTATGTTTCGAACCAGTAATCTCTTCATAAAACAACTTAAATTCGTCAAGCGAGCCGGGCTGGCTGTTGCTCATTAAAAACACCTCAAAATTAACCTGAATACAGTAACAATAATAAATTAAAAAGTCAATAGCAGCAGCGCTAATGCTAATATTCGCGCACAATATATCTTGCACGGCTTCACTAAACTATCGACAAACGAAACTAATTGATATACACTTATCCCTGTTAAAATGTTTTAAGGGTTGTTAGCTCAGTTTGGCTAGAGCGTTGCTGCAAAATCAGACAATAGCGCTAGCGCTCTAGCCAATAGCCAGTGGCTAAGTTAGCAGCTGTGCGGTAAAATTTAGTTAGCTGTCCCCGCCCCGGGTTCTTAGCTCAGTTTGGCTAGAGCGCTTCCTTGACGTGGAAGAGGTCAGAGGTTCAAGTCCTCTAGAACCCACCATTTACCAATTAGATTTAGATTTTTACAATTAGCCCCAAGTTACTAAACACTAGACTTGAACCGATAGGCGAAAACAGCCAGTGGCTGTTTGAGTTTTCCATGCTTGGCCGAGCGAGAAACGCATTTCGAGCGAGCATATTAAGTCAAGTCCTCTAGAACCCACCAATTTATTGATAGTTTTTTATTTATTTCAAGCCGCGAGATTTTTATAATTCGCGCTAAAACCTTTAAGCCGCCTAAGCCAAAGGTTTTATGCCGCGTTAACGTATCGGCGGGCACTACCCGACGTGACGGCTTAAGAATTTCCAGCATATCTGTAGGTGTAAGCTCGAGGCTGTTTATCAATTATACTTATTATACAATTTTGTAGATCGTAAACTCCAGTGTTGCAAAATTATTGTGGCAGGCCAGGCTACCAAAAAGCTAAGCTTTAACCACGCCCAGAAACTTGATATTAAGGCGGGCAGTAGAATTATATTAATGCCAACTCCCCGTGAATTGGCTTTAATGTCAAGCTAAAATAGATAAAATATACCATAAAAGGTATATAATCTAGTAGCCGGATAGTATTAATAAGTTTTCCACACCAATGGTTACAATAATCACAACAATATTATGCTAGCCATATAGTACCAACTGCTTTATACTCATTGGCAGGTGAGGTTTTGCCGAGAGGTTTTACCTAAAAAGCGGTTGAATGACTTTGCGAGATCACTCAACCGCTTTTTAATTATGGTTCAAGACTAGTTTAGCAGCCCTGTAGTACACTGCTAACAGATGAAAAACAAATATGTCTTTCGTTGCCACATTTCTGACAAGAAATTCCGGCAAGT
>JBOHNS010000015.1:0-39479 GCA_050730835.1 Saccharimonadales bacterium (SeqCode) | reverse complement strand
GAGCCATGAAAAAAGTGGCAGCTTTGTGCTGCTGCTTTTTTCATGGTTCGAGAGTTGTTTCGGTTCAACGACAGAGATTTTCCTTGAAAGGAAAATCTCGTAGTCGCTGGGGCGGTCGCCAAGCTGCTGCCCACAGAAGCTGGCTCCCAGAATGGCAGCTGCAAACGATGTCATCTAAGTCCCCGGGGCCAAGCTTGTTATTATGATTTTCGTAAGCCGCTGCCAATTTTTCGGCTGATTAATGTCAAAACTTAAATTCCGGGTTGATCTAAAATAACCAGACTTTAAAATTTTTAGTTATAAAAATTTTAAAATAGGGACTTGTTAATCAATGGCTGCAGCTGCTACAATTAGTTAGGTACCTAAATATTATGCGTGAAACCGAACCCGCCGAATTTACCCGATTAGTCAAACGACAATACCTTTTAATTAACCATAATATCGACGCCCTGTTGCGCGGGGCAGGCATCGCGCGCAGCCAATTTCAGGTGCTGTTTTACATTAAAAAATCCGGCCAGCTAGCCCAGAGCCAGTTGATTGCAATTATGAAAATCGAACCGGCCACAGTTTGCGCCATAACTGGGGCGCTAGAACAAAAGGGCTGGATATCACGGCAAACTAGTAGCAGCGATCGGCGTGTAAAATCATTAACCTTAACAACCGAGGGTGAACAAATTTTGTATGCAATTCCTAATCCCGCCGAGGCTATTTCCAAAACCATGCTAAAGGGTTTTAACAAAGCCGATAAGACGAAATTTGAGCAATTTATTAACCAGGCAATTACAAATTTAGAATCAAAGAAAGGGGAATAATATGCCAGAAAAAAGCGCCTTATTGGTCATGGACGTGCAGAACGGAATTGTTCAAAGTTTGGGCGATAAAGCCGACGATTATTTAGCAAAAGTTACCAAAGCGGTCGAAGCCGCACGGGCAGACAAAATGCCAGTTATGTTTGTAATAGTGCGCTTCCGCGACGGATTTCCCGAAATGAATCCTAGAAATAAAATGTTCGCGCGGATTGCGGCCGAAAATTCCGGCGCGTCAATGACAGCGGACAGCCCAGCTACGCAGCCAGCTATTGAGCCGCGAAAAGGGGAACTGGTAATTGCCAAAAAGCGCGTCAGCGCCTTTGCCGGCAGTGATTTAGAAATGATTTTACAAGCCCAAAATATAAAGCATTTAGTCTTAACCGGCATCGCCACAAGCGGCGTAGTGTTATCGACTTTGCGCGCCAGCGCCGACAAAGATTACCAAATTACCGTGCTGGAAGATTGCTGCGCCGATAGCGACCAAGCAGTGCACCAGGTTTTAACCGAAAAAGTTTTTCCGCGGCAAGCCGAAGTTATTAGTTCTAGCGATTGGATAACAAAATTATCAGGAGCAAAAAGTGCTTAAATTAAAATTCAAAAAACCAGCCAAGCGGCCGGTCAAAGATTCCAAAAATTATAAATGGATTGCCCTTTCCAACACCACGCTCGGCGTGTTGATGGCTAGCATCAACTCTTCGATTTTGATTATTTCCTTGCCGGCGATTTTCCGCGGCATTCACTTAAATCCGCTGGGCGCTGGCAATATCAATTATTTATTGTGGACGCTGATGGGCTACATGGTGGCCACGGCCGTGCTGGTCGTGGCTTTTGGCCGGCTGGGCGATATGTATGGCCGGACGAAACTTTATAATGCCGGCTTTGCCGTTTTTACCGTGGCTTCAATCGCGTTGGCGTTGACGCCGGGAATGGGCAAAAGCGCGGCGCTGTGGATAATTTTTATGCGCGTCGTGCAGGGAATTGGCGGCGCGTTTTTGATGGCCAATTCGGCGGCCATTTTGGTCGATGCTTTTCCGGAAACGAAGCGCGGTTTGGCACTTGGCATTAACACAATCGCTGGCATCGGCGGAGCGTTTATCGGGCTGATTGTCGGCGGGCTTTTGGCTGACGTTGATTGGCGGTTAGTCTTTTGGGTGAGCGTGCCAGTCGGGATTTTCGGCACCGTTTGGGCCTACATGAAATTGCACGAAACGGCCGTCAAAAAAGCTAAAGAAAAGATTGATTACATCGGCAATATTACTTTTGGAGCCGGGCTAATTGCTATTCTAATCGGCATAACTTACGGCATCCAGCCGTATGGCAACCACGAAATGAGCTGGGAAAGCCCGAAAGTTCTAGCGCTTTTGATTGGCGGTTTGGCGCTACTAGCGGCTTTCGTTTTTGTTGAACAACGAGTCAAACAACCAATGTTCAATTTGAAACTTTTCAAAATCCGGCCATTTACTATGGGTAATATTTCCAGCTTGTTCGCGGCGATCGGCCGCGGCGGATTGCAGTTTATGCTGATTATTTGGCTGCAGGGAATTTGGCTGCCGCTGCACGGCTACAGCTTTGCTTCTACGCCGCTTTGGGCTGGAATTTATTTGCTGCCGCTAACAGCCGGATTTTTGATTTCTGGACCGCTATCGGGCTATTTGTCGGATAAATATGGCGCCAGACCATTCGCGACCGGCGGCATGCTACTCGGCGCTGCCAGCTTCGCGTTATTAATGACGCTGCCGGGTAATTTTCCATTTTTGTTGTTCGCGCTATTTATATTCCTAAATGGTGTCGGCTCCGGCTTATTCGCGGCGCCCAATAGCACTGGCATTATGAATTCCGTTCCGGCATCTCAGCGAGGCCAGGCTAGCGGCATGCGCTCGACCACAATGAACGCCGGCATGGTTTTATCCATCGGCATATTCTTTAGCCTAATGATTGTCGGCCTAGCTTCGACCCTGCCTAGCGCCATGGCTAGCCGGCTGGAAGCCCAGCACGTGCCGGCAAATGTCGCCCGTCAAGTTGCTAGCGAACCGCCAGTCGGTAGCTTGTTCGCGGCCTTTCTAGGTTACAATCCAATGAAAAATCTAGTGCCGCCAAAAGTTTTAGCTAGCTTGCCCAAACAAAACGCTAACACTATCACTAGCAAATCATTTTTCCCAAAATTAATTTCAGGACCTTTCATTCACGGTCTAAAAATCGCCTTCAGCTTTTCGCTAGCGCTATTCGTGCTAGCCGCCATCGCCTCGTGGCTGCGCGGCAAAAAATACATCCACCAGGAAGATTCCGGCGGCGAAATTCGGCTAGACGAAACCCGCGCCCTAGAACAAGCCGTTTAGGCTTGAGGCCACCAGCGGCCAAAGCTAATTGTCTTAGGGCTAAATTGACAAATGCCGCGCGCCGCCAATTTTTCGCTGCACTTAAGCCGAATGACCGCTATTGAACAACTTTTTATTCCAGCCCCAAGCACTAGCGCAACTATTTATCCAGATGAGCGCGCCAGCAACATCATTAATTTGTTCAATAATTGGGGCTTTCGGCAACGGTCTATAATTCTATACTTAGGAATTATAATGCCAATACCGCGCCGCGCTCGGCGATAGTTTTAGCAACTATACGCCCAAAAATCGTCTAGCGCCTGTGCACGTTAAAGCTAATTATTTGCTGTTGGCCGGGCAGCTCGACGCTGATTTTTTGGGTTGGCGCAGCCGATGGTTGCAAAATAACATTTTCCGGTTGTTGGGCGCTGGAGCTAGCGGCAGCCAGGTCAAGTTTTTTGCCATCGACCACTGTCGTGCCTTTATCGCTCGTCACCAAGACTAAATATTGGTAGCGCGCGCGAAAATTGCTGGCATTACGCACCACAAAACTAAATTTAACTTGGCCGCCGCTAGCGCTAATTGGCGGCGGCTTAGCGCCCGACGCAAAGGCCAAACTGCCGCTAGCAGACGGGCTGTGCGCCCGAGCGTAAGATTGATTATTGACCGCAGCCGAAGCTAAAACCATGATTAATAATGTTACAACTGCGGCGCTAATTAGGCCACCGGCAATTATGACGCGCTTTAGTCTCGGGCTTTTTGCGTTAAATAGCTTAAGTTTTGCTAAAATGCGCCGCTTAAAAATTTGCTGGAGCTGCCCAAAACCGCCATAAGTAATATCCATCAAATGCTTAAAATCAGCAATTTTAGCGCCACCCGCCGGCATCAGAATTTGCTTAATCGATTTTTGTTTGCGCCTTTGCCGCCGTTCGAATCCGGCCAGCTTGAACCGCGATAGCCGCAAATAATAATCGTCAACAATCATAAAACTCCTTACAGTAAAGCCGCCAAAAAATGGCTCGCCTGAGTCCACACATTAACAAAGATGATTTTACACTTTAATTGCTGTAATGACAACTTTTAAGCGCCAGCCGGTGCTTAGATCGGCTCAGCAATAATTATAAGATTTAACTTTCATTAGGCGCTGACCTATTATATAATTATGATAGTCTAGTTTGCCAAGCCGATAAGGAGGTTAAAACGTTTTGACAACGATTGCCGACCAGCTCAATAATTTTTTGAGTAATTATCCGGTGCGCAAATTGAAGCGCGGGCACACTTTGCTGTTTCAGGGCGAGGTGCCGCGCTATGTCTATGTTATAAAATCCGGTATTGTAAAGACTTACAATATTACTTCTACGGGCGAAGAGCAGATTATAACTTTTAGTACGGCCTATGATATTGTACCGGAATCTTGGCTGCTGGGCGGAGCCAGCGCCGCTTTTTATTTTTACGAAGCCTTTTCTGACTGCCAACTGTATACCATCCCAAAAGATGTTTTGATCAAAGAAACTACCTCCAATCCAGACATTTTGCCGACGCTACTAAACAATTTTATGCGCCTGTACGTTGGCGCCAATATGCACATTAACGCCCTGGAACAATCGCGCAGTAGCGAAAAAATTGTTAATTTACTGCACTATTTAATTATGCGTTTTGGCGAAGACACGGCCAAAGATTATTGCAAAATCAACCTGCGGCTGACGCACCAGACGCTGGCCGGCATGGTCGGTTTGACGCGTGAAACCACGGCCCACGAACTGGCCAAACTGCGCCGCGACAAAGTCATCGATTACCAAGGCAAAATTTACAGCGTCAATAAACCAAAGTTGCTGGAACTGCGCAATGAAGACGATTTTGCCAACCCGCTGCGCTAGCGCAAGCTAGCATTTATCAGGTAGCAGGTAGCATTTGGCAGAGATGTAGCAAGTGGCGGGGAGCAACCTGCAAAGCTAAAAGCTTGTTATCTGCTACTTGCTACCTGATATCTTTTACGCTAGCGTTTCCGCCACCACGCTGGCTAGTTCCTTGGGCGAGGCCCAGGCTTTGAGCAAATAGCGGCTAGCGCCGAGGCGATAAGCTTCGTCGATTTCGTCCGGCAGTTCCTGGTTAGAAAATATTATGGTTGGCGGCAAAGCCAGCTTATCTGACCGGGCCCGGCGCAAAACTTCCAGCCCTCCGAGACGCGGCAAATTCATATCGAGCAAAAGCAAATCAAGCTGCGCCGAACCGATTAAATCCAGCGCTTTTGAACCGTCAAACGCCGTCAGCACCGTGTAACCGTGGCTGGTTAAAATTGTCTTATAAATATCATTTAAGTTTTTGTCGTCTTCTACGACTAAAATTTTTTTCGGCATAATTATCCTTTGCTTTTACTAGAAATAGGCTGGCGCTGCAAAGTTTTATCGACCACTTTGACCAGCTCGACTGGCGATAATTCGGATTTCAGCAGCGGTTTGGCCAAATTATATTTTTTGATGTCGGCCGGTTTGACCGGATCCGACAGATTACTCATAACCAAAATCTTAACTTTGCTAAAATCCGACAGTTTGGCGGCGGCTTTTAAGAATTGCAAACCGTCCATGACCGGCATCAGCATATCTAAAATAATTAAATCGGGGCGAGCTTGCTCGGTCTGCTTCAGGCCGACTCGGCCGTTTTCGGCCAGTTCTATCTTGTGGCCGACACTGGTTAAAAGCAAGGCGAAAGCGTCGCGCAACATTTTTTCGTCCTCGATGATTAATATGCGGCTCATTTGAAATGATCTTGCTTTAAAGTAGGACAAGTTCTAATATACAGTTGTTTAATCAATAAGTCCAACCGTCTGGCGACAAGCAACTTTTAGCGACTGCGCCGCTGGCCGGCCGCGCCGGATTTTGGCCTGTCTTTGAGCGGTAAATAAACGCGGAAGGTCGAGCCGTGCTGCAGCCGCGAACGGACGCTCAAACTGCCGCCGTGCAAATCAACAATTTCTTTGGCCAAATATAAGCCAATGCCGCTGCCGGAAACTTCGCTGGCTTCGGGGTTTTTGATGCGCGTGAATTTATCGAATATTGTTTTCAGCTCATTGGCTGGAATGCCAATGCCGCTGTCGCTAACTTCAATGATGGCGGCCTTGTCTGTGGCGCTGGCCTTGAGGGCAATCGTGCCGTCAGGCAAACTGTATTTTATAGCGTTGGTCAGCAGGTTTTCGAAAACCATTGCTAAGTAATTAGCATCGGCCAGCAATTTGATGTGCTTGCGTGGCAGCTTGGTCGTCAGCTTTTGCTGACGCTCGGCAACCATAGCCGATTGGGCTTTAATACTACCAAGTAATAACTTATTAAGATCGACTAAGCTGGTGTGAATTTTAATGCGGCCGGCGTCCAGCTGAGCAGCGTACAAAATTTGATTAATAACACCCAGTTGGCGTTCGTTGCTTTCGTAGGCGTTGGCCAGCATGGCTTTTTGCTCGGGCAATAATTTGCCGGCGTAGCCTTCTATCAGCATGCCGACATATTGTTTGACAATGGTGGCCGGCGTACGCAATTGGTGCGAGGCCAGCAACAAAAGGTCGTCCTTGGCGGCTTGAATGGTACTACGTTGAGTTTTAGCAACATAACGTTCGCGCCTGCCTATCAAGTACCACGCCAAACTAGCAAAAAACAAACCGGCAAAAATCCCAAGCAGCAGTTCTTGCTGCGGCCCGCTGCGCTCGCTAGTCGACAATAAAGCTGGCGTCGCCACAAACCGAAGCTGCCAATTTTGCTGGTCGAGTTTATGAGTCTGGCTAATCATTACAGCCGCCGGCTGCTTGGCGAGCTTAGAAAAATCAGCTGTTCGGTATAAAAAACTTTGCGCTGGTTGGTTAGCTTGGCTAATCAAGACGCCAAAATTATTATTCATCCCTGCCACAATGCGTTTAAGGGCCAGCTTGGAATTAATTGCCATAAAGCTATAGCCCTGTAGCTGAGCCTGGCGCTGTTGGGCAGTTATAGGCTTACTGTCACCCGTGTAAACTGGCCGATAAATCATCAGCCCCGATTGCTTTTTAAGGCCTGGCAAATTTAGCGATCGATATAAAACGCTCTGGCCGCTGGCACGAGACTTTTCTAAGGCCTGCCGCGAAGCTGGATTATGCAACAGATCAAAGCCTAGCAAGTTTTTGCCCGTTTTACTATTAAAGTTATTAGTTAATAAGGTAATCGGCGCGTAGGTCTGCCGATTGCCAGCCAGTGTAATTTTGATGTTTTTTTGGCCGGCTGAATAGGCTGCCTGCTGGTAACTGCTAACATTGGCTTCGGCCACAATAGGTGCGTAGCCCAACCCAATAATCGCCGGATAGTCATTAGGCAAATTATAGGTCTGATAATAGCCCGCCCAATCAGCCTGCGAAACCACATTGGCAATGCTAAATAACGCCGCGCCGCCGCTTAAGGTATTACTATAATTTTGAAATTGCTTGGCCAAGTTGCTATTAACGGCTACCCGCCGGGCTTGATAAGCCGACAAAAAATCCTTGCTAACCGAAGCCCGTAAATTATGCCGCGAATACAAAGCAGCTGCCAAAACCACCAAAAACACCAAAGCCGTTACCGCTATACGCGACGACCAGTCGAGCCAAGCTTTTCTTAAAAACCCCCAAAGCCGCCGATGCCAGTTCAACTTAAAACCATTTAAAAACTCTTTTTAAATCCAAACCTATAAAAACATTTATAACTTTAGCAGTTTCCTGGTAACAAAATGTAAAATTTATAACAATTAATTTATGAATTTTTTGACTGTGGCTTAATCCTAGAGCTTTTATTATTAATATTGTTTAGTAATTATTAGCCATCAAAAGGGGGCAGTCAAATGTCAAATAGTTCTAACGCTCAACTGGATAACAAAATCCGCGGTTTCTTGCACCGCAAACAGAATCAGCACGCCGATATGGAGCGCTCTTTTGGCCATTTATACGACGATTTAACAAAGCAGCCGCGCCCAGCTTCATTAGGTTTTGGTAAAAATCACAAAAGTTACAACATTTCGCGGTTTCTGGACTACTAGCCGGCGGTTAGCCGCGTCACTGGCTGTGGTGCTACGTTGATAATGCTAGCCAACTGTTTGCAGTAGTTTTGGCGCGTTTTGCCTCGTGCCGGCCTTTTTGTACTTGGCGTTGCGGGGCATGACAGACTAGCGAAGCGGCCGGCGACACGTTACAATAAGGCTCATGTTTTCTCAAATGCTTGGTTGGTGGTATAGCGCCGGATTGAAGCAGGCCTGGCGCGCGGTTATGGTTTGGCCGCGTCGAGCGCTCAAAGAATTTTCGGTGCCATTATTAATCCGCACCTTATTCGCGCCGTGGAAACGGATTACTAGCGGCGGCGGCCGCGGTTTGGACGCCAAAATGCGCGCCATGGTTGATAATTTAGTTTCTAGAGTTGTCGGCTTTAGCGTCCGCGTGCTGGTGCTAATAACTGCCGGATTTTTAAGCCTGTTCGCGTTTATCGGCGCAGTTGTTGCCGCGGTCGCTTGGCCGTTCGTGCCGCTCGCTATAATTTATTTCTTGTTCCGGAGCATTGTGGGATGAATTTAGAAATCGACCTCAAAAGCTCGCGCGCGCGCCAAGCTAGAATGGCCAAGCACATCGGCAAAACTGGCTATAAATTATTGACTTATATAATTGTTCTGATGGTCGTCATTGCGCTAGCGGCTTTTATTCTTGGCTACCACAGAATCGGCTATTTGGCTCTAGCGGTTGGTTTGGTTTCGTTGATGTTCGCGGTTTGGCACAAAAGCCAGCTGGCTAGTTTGCCGCCGCGTTTGCCGGCCCGGCGGCTGGACGATATTTTGAGCGGTAGCCTGCTGGCACGCTTCAATAAGGATTCGCTGACGCCGGCTAAACTTTGGCAAACGATCGAAAAGGATTCGCCGGCTAACTTTTTGTGCAACCATTTACTATTAAACCGCGAAGTTATTGCTAAAGGTTTGAGCGATAACGCTAGCGATATGGCAATTATTTGGCACAAGGCTATGGAATTAACTGGGCAAAGGCGCGACGGCGAAATGCACGCCGGCTCAATCGCCGCGGCGCTAATCCTGACTTCCGTGGCGGCAATGGATTATTTAAAGCATTATAAACTTAGCGAAAAAGACGTTTTAGAAGTCCACGAATGGCTGGAACGATTGCTGAATTACCTGCACGCGCCGAAGCCATATTTCGGCGGCTTCGGCCGCGATTGGGCCAGCGGTTTTACGCCGACGCTGGAACGATTTTCGACCAATTTGAGCCAATCAATCGAGGCTGGCGGCGGCTTCGCGCACTTTCTAGCGCACGATGATTTGCTTGACGGCATGGTCAATAATTTGTCGCGCGGCAGTGGCGTGGCGCTAGTCGGACAGACCGGCTCCGGCAAAACTTCGCTCGTCAATGCGCTAGCCGAACGCTTATTAGAAGGCAAGGACAAACAACTGGAATATTACCAGGTAGTCGGCCTGAATGCTTCCCTAATTTTATCGTCGGCCGGAAATCAGCTGGAACGGATTATGCTTACGCTTTTCGGCGAAGCCGTGCGCGCCGGCAATATTATTTTGTTCCTAGACGAAGCTCAACTATTTTTCGGCAGCGGCGCCGGCGCGTTTGATTTAAGCCAAATTTTAATGCCGATTATGAATAACCATAGACTAAAAGTTATCGCCGCCATGACGCCGCAAGATTGGCAGCGGCTGAAAATAAATAACGAATCACTGAGCAGCAGCTTCGCGCCAACTATTCTAAGTGAACCGGAAGAAGCTAGCACTATGAAAATCCTGGAAGATTCCGCGCTTTTGCTAGAAGGCCGCAGCAAATTATTAGTCAGCTACGAAGCTGTGCGAGAAGCTTACCGCCTGAGCGGCCAATATTTGCAAGAGCAAGCTTATCCGGGCAAAGCTATAAAATTATTAGAACAAGCCGCGCCTTGTGCCAAAGACGGCCTAATAATCGACGAAACCGTGCAAGCGGCAATCGAAAAAACTCTGGGCGTAAAAGTCGGCCATGCCGAAGCGGCCGAAGTCGACGTATTATTAAATCTAGAAGACAAAATCCACGAGCGCATGATTAACCAAAAACGGGCCGTCAACGTGATAGCCTCGGCACTGCGCCGCGGCCGCGCTGGCGTAGCCAATCCCAAACGGCCAGTCGGCAGCTTTTTATTCCTAGGCCCAACTGGCGTCGGCAAAACCGAGCTAGCCAAATCTTTAGCCGCCGTTTATTTCGGCGACGAACACCGCATGATCCGCTTAGATATGAGCGAATACCAGCAGCCAGAAGACGTCAGCCGCTTGCTCGGCGGTGCTAGCGGCGACAATAGCTTGCTGATGCAAATCCGCCAGCAGCCATTTTCGGTAATTTTGTTAGACGAGGTCGAAAAATCCCACCCCAACATTTTGAATTTACTGCTGCAGCTTTTAGACGAAGGACAATTAACCGATTCTAACGACAAGCCGGCCTCATTCAAAAGCGCCATAATTATCGCCACATCTAACGCTGGCGCGGCCGACATTGCAGCACGTGTAAAAACCAGCCAAAACCTGGACGACTTCGAGCGGCCATTAATCGACAAACTAATCGGCAGCGGCCAGTTCAAACCGGAACTAATCAACCGCTTCGACGAAGTCGTATTATTCCGTCCGCTTGGGCAAAGCGAACTCGGCCAGGTCGCGGCGCTGATGATTAAGGACGTTAATAAAACTTTGGCCGCGCAAAATATTCAAGTCAGCCTAACCGAAGCCGCGCTGGCGCAAGTTATCCAGGCCGGCTACGATCCAGAATTTGGCGCCCGGCCAATGCGCCGCGTCATCCAAAAATCCGTCGAAGACGCCGTGGCCGTAAAAATCTTGAGCGGGGCAGTGCAGGCCGGCGAAAGCTTGACGCTCGATGTCGACGATTTAGCGACTGCCAGCAAAGAAGCGACAAAAGAGCCGTCGCTAGCCCCGGAGCAACAAAGCAACGCACCGCAGCCCTTAGATTCGAATAATTTAAGCTAGAGGGGATTTTATGGGATTATTCAGCCAAGATGAACCGGAGCAACAAAACGAGTACCAGCAAGTTCCAAACGCTAGCGCGGCCGCGCCAAACAGCGGCACGGTTTGCAGCGGCCTATCCGGCAACGAAATGTACTGCGCGGCGCTGCTGGATTTGCGGCCGGGCAATTTACTAGTCGGCAACAGCGTGTTTTCCATGGGAATTTTGCGCGGCATCGGCAGCAATATTAAGGTTGCGCTGGGCGGGGAAATCACGGGCTACACCGACATGATCGCCCAGGGCCGGAAATTATCATACCAAAGGTTGACTAGCGAATTACAGCAAAACGGCGCCAAGGGCGTAGCCGGCGTTTCCAGCGAAATGATTTTTCATAATCACGGCAACGAACACAATGTCGAGTTTTTATCAATCGGCTCGGCCGTCCATCCGATCAACAATCAAACCGGCGGCCAAGCGTTCACGACTTCGGCCGACGCCCAGGAATTATTTTGTCAGGTCGACGCCGGCTACCGGCCGGTTTCGTTCGTTTTTGGCAACGTGGCTTATTCGATAGGAATCGGCGGCAATATTTTAGGCGGACTAAGAAAAATCGCCAAAGGCGAAGTCAAATCCTACAGCAATATATTTAATGAGACCAGAAATTTGGCTTTGCAACGGATCGTGCAAAACGCTCAAAAAGACGGCGCCAACGCGGTAATCGGCATCCAAACCAGTATTTTGCCATTCGACCAAGGCAATATCCAGGAAATGGTCATGATTGGCACGGCCGCCGAGCACCAGCTAGCCGGCCAAGTTTTGCCGGACGGCGGCGTAATTACTAGCGACCTAACAGCCGAAGAAACTTGGAACATCGCCAAAATGGGCTACATGCCGCAGGAATTAGTGCTCGGCACGAGCGTCTATTCGCTGGGCGCAATCGGCGGATTAACTTCGTCGCTCAAAAGCATGGTTCACGGCGAAATCGATTCGCTGACGCAAATGATTTACGGCGCGCGCGAAAATTCCATCGGCAAATTGCAAGCCCAAGCTAGCCAAATCGGCGCCGACGATGTGCTAGGTATCCGCACCTACATTTACGATCTAGGCGGCGATTTAATAGAATTCCTAGCCATCGGCACAGCCGTCAAACGCGTCCAAGGCACCAACACCCACTCGCCGCAGCTACCACCCCAAGCCATAATCCGTGACAAACAAACTTTCTATAACAGCGCCGAAGGCCACCGCGCCGTAAACCCAAGCCGCATGCGCGGCCGCCGCTAGCCAAGTAGCCTATAATTTTTAAAATGAAAATCCTGCAAAAAGTCACCGGATTTATAATCGCCCTGGTCATAATAATTCTGGCCGTATTTCATTTCGGCTCAAATAATAACACTCCAAATAATTCTAGCTCGCCATCAGCCGCCAACAATTCATTGAGCCTAATTACCGAACCGCAAGTCGGCGTGGCGCCGGAATTAAAATTGATTGATAGCGCGAAAAAATCTGTTGACTTGGTGATGTATGAACTGGAAGATAAGAATATTGAGCAAGCTCTAGTCGCCGCCCAAAATAGAGGCGTGAGCGTGAAAGTCTTATTAAACAAAGGCTACTACGGCCAGCAGTCAAGGGCTAACGTCGCAGCTTATAATTATTTACACAATAATTACGTGCCGGTCGAATGGACGCCAAAATATTTTTCCCTGACGCACGAAAAAATGCTAGAAGCTGATGGAAAAACGGCTAGCATTATGACATTTAATTTCACGCCCGAGTATTACGCGACGAGCCGCGATTTTGGCGTTAACGATAATAATAAACAAGACCTAGCGGCAATTATCAAAACCTTTAGCGCCGATTGGCAGGCAACAAAAATCACGGCACCAACCGGCAATGCTTTAGTCTGGAGCCCGGGTTCGGAATCCGCCATGATTAATTTAATAAACTCATCCAAAAAATCATTAGGCATTTATAACGAAGAAATGGCCGATAATAAAATCGACACGGCTTTAGAAAACGCGGCCAAGCGCGGCGTAAACGTAGAAGTCACGATGACAAATTCTAGCGAATGGAAAACGGATTTCGAAAGCCTAACCAAAGCCGGCGTGCACGTACGAACCTACGCCGCTAACGCCAAACTCTACATCCACGCCAAAATGATTCTAGTCGACAACCAAAAAGTTTTCCTAGGTTCAGAAAACTTCTCAACCACTTCGCTAGACCGCAACCGCGAACTCGGATTAATCCTAAGCAGCCCACAAATAATTAAATCACTAAACACTACGTTCGCTAGCGACTACCAAGCCGCCACGCCATTTAAGAAATAGAAATATAAAATAATATTGACAATTAATTAAATATACTATATAATACAAATAAAGTTAAGGCTTTTTAAAGGAGATCTATTGTTATGTTTGAAAATACAATAGTTAGTTATGATGAAATGGGCGGTGCCCATGTTAGTAGTTTCGGTGAACTTGACACCGAAAAGGCAGAAGTTATTAATCTACGGTTTGAAAAGATTGCTGCCCGGCTAGGAAGTGAAAGTGTAGGCCACGAACTAACTTCGGAAACGGCTGAGCCAGTTCCAGAAATTACATCGAGCGACAGAAGCGCAAGGGAAATAAACATGTCGAACCGATTAATAAGCCGTTCATTGGCCTCTCATCCCGCACGATCGCCCAAATCAAAACGCTAACTTTTTTGCGTTCTTAATTTTAGCTTAACGCTAGTCACTAATAAGCGGTATTATAGGCTAATCTGTTATAATCTAGCTTATAAGCTATGGATTTAGCCGATTTTATTATTATTTTACTAATCATTAGCGCTCTCGTGCGCGGCGCTGAGGCTGGTTCGGTGCGGCAAATATTTTCGGCCGTTGGCTTTTTCGGCGGACTGCTACTGGGCATTTGGCTGGAGCCGCATTTCATTCACTACGCGCACAGCCAAGATTCTCGGTCTTGGTTAGCGTTATTAATTAGCTTAGGCGCCGGTGTAATATTCTTAAGTCTAGGCGAATATATCGGCGCGTTATTAAAAGGTAAAATTAAGAATCCAAAAGTTAATAAAATCGATAAAGCCTTTGGTTCGATAGTCGGAATTATAACGATTTTGGCTATAACCTGGCTTAGCGCGTCGATTTTGTCAAGCCTGCCTTTTAATAATGTCCAAAACGAAATCCGCGGTTCGAAAATCGTCAGTTACTTAGACCGCAATTTGCCGCCGGCACCAAATGTTATCGCGAGCGTTAGCCACGCGATTGACCCTAACGGTTTTCCAAAAGTTTTTAATGGCGGCGAACCAGTTCCGCCGCAAAATACTAATTTGCCAGCGCTTAAATCCTTGCAACCCGCGGTCAAAAAAGATGCGCCGTCCGTAGTCAAAATTTCCGGCGACGGCTGCGGCGGCGTAGTCGACGGTTCGGGCTTTATCATTGCCAAAAATTTGGTTGCCACCAACGCCCACGTCGTATCCGGCGTTAAAAGTCCTATGGTCATAGAAGGCAATAGCGAACATCCGGCAACCGTAATTCACTTTGATCCAAACCTAGATTTTGCTGTATTAAAAGTCAAAAACCTAGCCGGCAAACCGCTAACGATCAACTCAAATATCGTACCAAATAACACAAAATCCGCCGTGCTAGGCTACCCGGGCGGCGGTCCATTTAACGTACAACCTGCCGTCGTCGCCCAAGAATTCGATGCCACCGGCCAAAATATTTATAATGAGGGCAACACCGAGCGCAATATCTACGAAATTGAGGCCAAAGTCATCCCCGGCAATTCCGGCGGCCCGCTAATTACCGCGAACGGCCAGGTAATCGGCATCGTTTTCGCCGAGTCAACCAGCTACAACAAGGTCGGCTACGCTCTAACCATGCAAAAAGTCGTCGCCGAAATCCATCAAACCGAACAAAATCAACGCCCAGTCTCGACCGGCCAATGCGCATCTTAGAAACCGTCCAATTTAGTTTATTATTAATGATTTAAATGCCTCGTCTTGGCCATAAACATTTTGCAAGACACATAAATTATGATACGACTTATTGTATGAATAAAATTTCTGTCTTTAGTGATGCAGCCGAAATGCTGTTAACTTCCGCCGGCCCAACTTCCCCTGCCAGCCAAGAACGCATGCAAGCTATGGCACGCCCAAATGGCCAACCAAGTCGCCCCAGAATAGTCCGCCTAGCCGACGGTTGGACGCCACTAAGCGCCGATGGCGGCACTAATTTAAGACAGACAATCAACCAAAAATTAGAAGCCATGGCGGGCAAATTTTGGTCACATCACTATTTGCGCTACTTGTTGGGCGAAAGCGCCGTAATTGATACGGTTTTTGCCGGACGGGAAAGTCGCCAGGCGTTTCGCACTATAATCAATGATTGCGACCTGTTGATCGCGCCCGGCGGTAACACTTATCAGATTATGGCGGGCCTAGCCGAACACGCCGACACCATTAAACAATACCTAGCTCAAGGCAAGCCCTACGTCGGTGCCAGCGCCGGCACGATTATAACTGGCATAGATTTAAGCCCAGCTTCGCTAAAACCGGCCGACGCCTACCCACAAGCCTTTGATCCATCAGCCCCAGGCTTAAATATAATTACCGCCAACATCGTCACCCACGCCGCCGGCCGCCAAGGCCGCCAGCTAGCCATGCCAGGCTTAACTCCAACTATTGCCAGCTTTATCTTAAAACACTATGAAACCCCATTACAAATTATCGAGCAATATCGCACACACCAAACCGCGCCAATAATAACCCTAAACGATCGCCAAAGTTTAGCCGTTTCAGGCGGCGAAATTAGTTGGCTATAGCCAAAATCCCAACCCTATTAAACCGAATCAATAAATTATAGCGACCAAAAATCATGCTATAATAACAGGGAATATGAGCCAAAAAATCCCAGCCAAAGCCAGCGCCCAAGTCAAAACTGGCAAAATAACTAAAAAGCCGCTAAGCTTTGCCAAAGTTTTGCCCTATATTTTAGTCGTTGGCGGCGTTCTCGGGCTGATCGCTGCCGGCTTGCTGACTTATGACGATGCCAAAATTGCGACTAATCCCGGCTACATCCCGAGCTGCAACTTAAACCCAATCATCGCTTGCGGCAACGTCATTAAATCCAAGCAAGCCCAGGCTTTTAGCTTTCCCAATCCCTACATCGGCTTGGTTGTTTTTCCAATGTTAATCGCCGCTGGCGCGACGCTGCTGGCCGGCGCCAAAAACCTTAAAAGATGGTTTTGGTGGCTGCTGGAACTAGGCACAATCTTTGGTCTGGGCTTCGTCCATTGGCTGTTTTTCGAAACCGTTTACCGCATCCACGCGCTGTGCCCATATTGCATCGGCGTTTGGATCATTACCATCACTACCTTTTGGTACTTGACGCTCTACAATTTACAAGCCGGCCATTTTGGGCTAACCGCCAAAAACGCCAAATTCGTAAAATACCTGGCCCGTCATCATTTAGACATTTTAATATTGTGGTTTATCGTCATCGCCGCCCTAATCTTGCAGCATTTTTGGTATTATTACGGCCGATTTTTTTAGATTGTAGCTAGAATTTAACATTTTCCAATTTACAATTTACATTTATTTATCAATTATCGTTTGTCATTTACGGCCAGCTGTCTGAAAAATGGCAAATGGAAATTAAATGTGCAATGGAAAATGTAAAATGATAGATTCAAACTATTGGTAGCGCAGGGCGTCGATGGGGTTTTTGCGCGCGGCTTTGGCGGCCGGCACGATGCCAAAAATGATACCGATAATTATCGAAACGGCGGCCGAGGCAACGATAACTTGCCACGACAAAACCGGCTTGAGGGCGGTCGTCAAACGCAACAGAGCATTGACAATCAGCGATAATATTATGCCGCCGGCCGCGCCCAGCAGGCTCAAAATAACGGCTTCTGTCAAAAATTGGTCGAGGATTTGCCGGTTGGTGGCGCCGAGCGCTTTGCGCACGCCGATTTCGCGCGTCCGCTCGCTAACCGAAACCAGCATGACATTAATGATGCCGATGCCGGCGACCAACAGCGAAATAGCCGCGATGCCGGCAATTAAACTGGTTAGCAAATCCAAAACACGGCCGGCGATTTTCAGATTATCGCTTTGCTTTAGGACACTGAAATTTTTGGCGCCCTCGTGGGCTTTGGTCAGCTTTTTATTAATAGCATTTACAATTGGGCTGACTTGGGCTTTTGGCCCGGGCTTGGCTAAAATCTCATAAATCGGCACTTTTTGATTAGCTAATCCTTGGGCGACCGGGTAGGGAATAAACACAGCGTTATTGAAGTTGGCGTCCAGCGACAGCGGCGAGGTATCAAATTTATTAAGCACGCCGCGCACGATAAAACTCTGGCCATGAAACTTCAAGCTATAGCCCAGCGGCACCTGGCCGGGAAATAATTTGGCCGCCACGTTTTGGCCGAGCACGGCCACGTTTTGATACTGGCTGCCAGCGTTAAAAAAGCTGCCGTATTGCAAGCCTTGATGCAAAACCTGCGCCGCTTTAACCGAGCTGCCAATCACCAAACTGGATTTATCTTGGCTAGAACCAGCCGAAACCTTGCCAGGCACCAAGCTCATGACGGTTGCCGCCGCGACGCCGCGCGTTTGATGCACTAAATTAAAATCTTGAACCGTTAAATCGCTGGAGCTGGCCGGCCCGCCGAACAAATACAGCGAACCGAGCGTGCCGCTAACGCTGCCGCCGGTATTGACGCTGCCGCTTCGAACCGTTATTAAATTGCCGCCGAGCTGATTAATCTGACCGGCAATTTGTTGCTTGATGCCCAAGCCGATGCTGACAATCGTCACTACCGAGCTGATGCCGATGACAATCCCGAGCACCGTCAAAAAGCTGCGGCCGCGGCGCGCGCGCAGCGACAGGTAAGCCATTTTGGCGTTGGATTTGATTAGGCTGGTCATGATTTGGCTCGCTGGGCTTTGCGACGCTTGACCCCGGCTTTGGCTTTTTTCGATTTAGTTTTGGCGGGTTTTGGAGATTTTGTGGTTTTTTTGTCGCCGCCAGGAATGGCTTTCATCAGCGCCGAAACACCAGCCAAGTCGTCCTCTTCAGTCATTTTGTACAAGTTATACGTCAAGCGATGAGCCGTCGGCGCGACCAGACCGATTTTGGTTTTTTCATCATGAACAATCTGCCCGTCTTGCATATAAACTACCCGCGACGCAAAACGCGTCAACTCCGGATTGTGCGTAACGAGCAAAATGGTGGTGCCAGTTTTATGAATTTCACTGAGCAGTTCCATGATCAGCCGACTGCCGGCGCTGTCCAAATTGCCGGTCGGTTCGTCGGCAATGATGATCTTTGGCTCGCTGATCAACGCCCGGGCAATGGCCGCGCTTTGCAATTGGCCGCCGCTCAAATAGCTCGGCATAAAATATTCGCGCTCCTGCAGGCCGACGCGCTGCAAAATGCCACTAGCCATTTTCAGCCGGTGCGCCACCGATTTGCCCTGATAAGCCAGCGGCAAAGCCACGTTTTCGAGCACCGTCAGCCACGGCAGCAAATTAAACGATTGAAACACAAAGCCGATTTTATCGCGCCGCGCACGGGCTTGTTGGTTGGCGCTCAGCCGCCCAACCCGTCGTTTATGTAGTTCATAAACCCCGTGCGTCGGCTGATCTAACAAACCAATCACATTCATAAGCGTGGTTTTACCGCAGCCACTCGGCCCCATAATGGCCACGAATTCGCCGGACTCGACGCTAAAATTAATTTCGTCCAACGCCAAAGTCGTAGCATCGCCAAAGCCATACAGTTTGCTAACATCACGCAGTTGAATCATCGACATAAAGTTAGTTTAGTCTTAAAACGACTTAGACAGCAATGTTTTTATAACATTTTGCTATAATTTAATTGCTAGGCAGAATTAAACTCTAAAGAATTTGCGTTACAGAGAAAAGAGCAGGCCAACTTGGTTTGCTTGAAAAGCAAACTCAGCTTAGCTGATTGGCCGATGGGAAAAACCGTAGGTTTGTCCCATTTCCAAGGAGAGGTGGCCGAGTTGGTTTAAGGCGCACGCCTGGAAAGTGTGTTGAGATGCAAATCTCTCGCAGGTTCGAATCCTGTCCTCTCCGCCATGTACGGGTGGCATCGGCTATTTAAGTCGATGGCACCCGTACATTACAGAAATTCAGTATTCGAGGCAAAAGGTTCGATAATTTTGCGGTCAGCAAAATTATATGCAGAACCCGAGTTAGCCTGCCAATAAAATAAAAGTGAACCCGGCGTGAAGCTATAATCCTGTCCTCTTAAGCCAAAATTTTTATAGCTTCTGGTTTTTTAAGTTGGCGTCAAAACAAATTTATTGTTAGCATTTAACGTTCCGTATTTCGGATCAATGACAGAAATGTACTGATGAAAGCCGCCAAGATATAAAAACGATACAATCACGACCAATGCCAAGCCAGCTTTAATAGTTTTAAGCGGCAAGTGCCGGCCACTCAACAAATATCTTAGTGCTGCAATAATCGGCAAAACCCCAAGCACGTAGCGCGATAGCCTAGACGGCCGCTGTCTGCGCCAAACTGGCGCCGGCGGCCGGTAACGCGCGTGGAATAAACCCGCGGCCAGCAAAGCGTAAAAATAAATCAGCACCGGCAATAAATATCGCCCAGCCAGCGCCGTAAATTTCCCCAAATAAAGGTAACTAACATAACTTTTCGTCCACAGCACGGCAATATAAACCAAGCCGACAAAAACCAAACTCAGCAAATATTTATCGCGCTGCCAGATGGTTTTGATATTAGCCAGCCAGTAATAAACAGCCACAAAACCCAAAATCACAACAATCAAAAAGAAAATCGGATTAGCCGAATAATAGCCCTGCAGCGGCAATACCGTACCAAATATTTCGGCGAGATTAAGCGACCACCAGTAGCGACTATATTGCAAAAACGACAATGTGTTCGGCGTTTGACCAGCCTGATGCTGTTGCAGAAAAACATAAAGTCGATTGTAGGAATAATATTTTTGGCAATCGGCCACGTTTAGCACTTTGTTGCATTCCGGCACCGGATTGTGATATTTGACCAAATTAACAGCGTAAATTCTGACGAACAAAAACATTCCGAGCAGGCCAAGCCCAATTAAGCCTATTTTGGTGTATTGGCCGATCGCGGCAAAACTATTTTTAAAACCAACTTTCAAAGCCGCCGAGTTGCGCCGCCAGCAAGCTATTATTTTCCAAGTTACTAAAATCACAATCCCCAAAAGCACCGGCAAAAAAGCATATTTGATCAGGCTCGAAAACAAGCCCAAACTAATTAAACCCAGTAATCTTTTGGCGTTAAACACGCCGGCGTCAAGCTCTTTCAGCAGAGCCACCGTTTGATAAGCGCACAAACTAACTGCTAGAATCAGCAAATTATCATAGCTGATTTGGGCCGACAAAACCACCACAATCGGCGTCAAAGCAAACATAAAAACTATCAAATTAGCCAGCGCCTTGGAAAAATTTAACAGCCATAGCAGCCGCCGCATAACCATCAAGCTGGCCGCCGCCAGCGCGATACTAATCAGCCTTAAGAGCACAACCTGCGCCACCACACTCCCGGTAAATAACCGTATCAAACGATACGGAAAACTCAGCAAATAGTGATACAAAAACGACGGGTTTTGCACCATAGCACCTAATTTGTAAGTGCTGGCCGCCTGATGACTAATAATCGGATTCAGATGCTGAGCATAAAATTGAATTTGCGCCAAATGCCAAGCCTCGTCATAAGCCATCGGAAACCGGCTAGTCAGCGCCAAATAAGCAGCCTCGCCCACAAACACCGCCAAAACCAAGCCAAAAAACCACTTCGATCCAATCACTTTAATCATTTTAGAAATAATCGTTGCCATAAAAGCTAGTTTAATAATTACGCTTTAACCCAAAAATAAGCAAGCTGGCAGGCAGCCACGAACAGTAAGTTGCATAAAAAATTTATCAAGTTTGCGCTTAAGCCTGCGAGGGTGCCATAATATTAAAACTAATGCTAGGCAATTGGCTCAAAAACCGCTACAAAACCAATGACCGGTCCGGCTTTACGATTATCGAAATCCTGGTGGTGCTGGTCATTATCGGCATTTTAGTGGTTTTGATTGTCTCGACGCACGCCGGCATCGCCCGCAACAATCGCAACGTAGAGCGCCAAAACGACATCCAAAATATTTACAAACAAATGGAAGCCTTTTACGTCAATAATTCGGAATATCCGACGTTGGCCGATATGAACAATCCAGCCTGGATCAAAAATAATCTGCCAAATCTCAACCGCCAAGTCCTGCGCGATCCGTCCAGCTCGTCCTACAAATTAGTCGCGGGGCCGCAGCCGCGCGCCTACGCCTACGACGTGCGCGCCAAAGACGGCTCGCCCTGCAATAACATCAAAAAAATCTGCTTCCATTACACCTTGACGGCCACGCTGGAAGCCGGCGCCGTGCACAAAACTTTCACCAAAAGCAGCCTGAATTAGAAGTTGGAAGTTAGAATTTAGAAGCTAGCGAAGCGGCTTGAAGTCGCTTCATAAAAATAACCGCGCCAGCGATTCCACGTGCGCCATATTCCAGCTTCCATATTCCAAATTCTAGCTTATTTTCGTGCCGACCGGTTCGCCAGCCGCCAGCCGCGCGATATTGCCGGGTTTCAGCGCATCAAAAACTATCAGCCGCAAGCCATGCTCCATGGCTAGCCCCAGCGCGGCTTTGTCCATAACTTTAATGGCCTTATCGGCAACGGCTTGGCTAAAAGTCATAGCATCGATTTTACACGCCTCCGGAAACTGTGCCGGATCTTTATCATAAACGCCGTCAAATTTGGTAGCTTTTAACACCGCCTGGCAGCCTAATTCCAGGCCGAACATCACGGCCGCCGTGTCGTGCGTGACATAAGCCCGACCGGTGCCGCCGGCAACAAGAACTACACGATTATTTTCGAGATGTTTTTCGGCCAGGCGAAAAGAATAAGATTCCGCGACTTGCTCGGCGTAAATATTGCTCAAACAGCGCGTCGCCACACCGTGCGCTTCGAAAATATCAGTCACCGCCATGGAATTAATCAGCCCGCTTAACATCCCCATTTGATCGCCCGTCACGCGCCGAATGCCGTGCCCGGCAATCTCCGCGCCGCGCACCATATTGCCGCCACCGACAATCATGACAATTTGGCAAGCCTTAGCCGCCGCTTTAACTTCTTCAGCCAAAAATGCCGCTAGTTCCGGATCAACCCCAAATTCATATTTGCCAGCCAATTGCTCGCCCGAAACCTTCAAAAGCACGCGCTTGTACATCAAATTTATTCTACCAGATTAGTGCTAAAAAGCGCTATAATTAAAACATGACGACTAAAATCTACTCCTGGAATGTTAATGGCATTCGTGCCGTGATTAAAAAAGAACTATTAATGCCATTTCTGGAAAATGAAAATCCCGACATTTTGTGCTTGCAAGAAACCAAAGCCAAAAAAGAGCAAGTTGATTTAAGCTTGCCAAACGGCTATGAACAATTTTGGTACTCGGCCGAGAAGCCAGGCTATTCTGGGACGGCGATTTTTACGAAAATCAAACCGCTAAAAGTCGTGAACGGCTTTCCGGAAGATATTATAAAAAAATACCAACTTAGCGGCGACGTTTACGGCGACCCAAACAAAGAGGGCCGAATTATGGCTGCGGAATTTGATAAATTCTGGCTGGTAACCGTCTACACGCCAAACGCCAAAGACGATTTAAGCCGGCTAAACTTAAGACACAAGCACTGGGATCCAGCGTTTCTGGCCTATTGCCAAGGCCTCGAAACCGGAGCATTTGGCGTGGATGGAGTGCAAGGCGCGGCCGAGCAGCAGACCGCAGCGGTACAAAATAGTACCACGAAGGGAGCAGCGCAGAGCGCAACGCAGCAATCCGCCGCGTCCAAGCGTTCCGGCAAGCCTGTGATTTTTTGCGGCGATTTAAATGTCGCTTTTGCAGAAGACGACCTGGCCAACCCCAAACCGAACCGTGGCAAAAAAGGCTTTACCGACGAAGAACGCACGGGCTTCCAAAATTTCGTTAATAATAATTTTATCGACACGCTCAGAATCTTCAAGCAGGGAAATGGCTACTACACCTGGTGGTCTCATTTCGCCAACGCTCGCGCGCGCAATGTCGGATGGCGCATAGACTACTTTCTGGTTTCTGAAAAACTAAAATCCAAAGTTAAATCCGCTAAAATCCATCCCAAAATCCTCGGCTCCGATCACTGTCCGGTCAGCATAGAATTCGAAACCAAATAGGCATATAATAATTAAATGGACGAAGACACTATAGCCGACTTAAAGCAATTCATAACCGCGACCATTTCACAGCAAACGGTTCAATTAGATGAAAAAATCGACGCACTGGACCAAAAACTGTCAGCTAAAATTGACGATTTATCAGCTTCCGTTGGCCAAGCCATCGACGATTCGAACGAAGCAAACGATAACCAGTTAAAAGACCACGAAACCAGAATCACGAAATTAGAACAAACCGCTAGTTAAAATCCTAGGCTCCGACCATTGTCCGGTTTCTATTAAAATAGAGTTTTAAAACTTGCCCTATGAATTAACGAATCTTTTTTAAGTAAATTATCTTGCGAGGCTAATTGCGGCAACGTGTATAATTAAATTATTATGTTAGATACTGCCTATGAATTAATTAATCGGGCCGGCCAGCAGCTTGGCCTGAGTTCGGCCGAGATTGACGAACTTATTAAAACTAACCATGAACATGTTTTTGAAATTAAACATTCTAACGGGCAAACTTACCAATCCTTTCGCGTGCAACACAACAATAACCGTGGGCCGTATAAAGGCGGAATCCGGTTCCATCCGGATGTTAATATCGGCGAAGTCCGGGCACTAGCAACGCTAATGAGCTTTAAAACGGCGGCTGTAGGTTTGCCGCTAGGCGGCGGCAAAGGCGGCGTGGCCGTCAATCCGAAAGATTTAAGCCAAGCAGATATAAAAGAAATCGCCGAAAAATATGTTGAGCATTTGGCGCCGAACATTGGGCCGGACACGGACGTGCCGGCGCCAGACGTAAATACCAACGCGACAATTATCGACTGGATGGTCGCTAAATACGAAAATTTAACGGGCGATAATTCCAAAGCCAGCTTCACTGGCAAAAGCCTGGGCAATGGTGGCAGCGAAGGCCGCGAAGCCGCTACTGGTCGCGGCGGTGTGCTAGCGTTGCGCGAACTTTTAAAGCTTGAAAATAAATTGCAAAACAGTCTAACCTACGCCGTGCAGGGTTTTGGGAATGTCGGCTCGTTTTTCTCTAGCGTGGCCGAATCAGACCACCCCGATTGGAAATTAGTCGCGGCTAGCGATTCCAGCGGCACATTAGTTTGCCCAGATGGATTGCCAGCTAAAAAGCTAGCCAAAATTAAGCAAGAAGAGGGTAAACTTAGCGCCTTTAAAGTCAATAACACAGAGTTAATTGCTAGCGACAAACTAATCGCCCAAGACGTCGACGTACTGGTTATGGCCGCACTTGGCGACGCCGTAACCGAAGACAATATGAAACAAATCAAAGCCCGCTACATCATTGAACTAGCCAACGGCCCGGTCAATACCAAAGCCGAGCAATATTTATCCAAACAAGCTATAAAAATTATCCCAGATATTATAGCCAACGCTGGCGGCGTAATCGTCAGCTACCTGGAATGGCAGCAAAACAAAAAAGGCGAGCACTGGCCAGAATCCAAGGTTAATCTGAAGCTAGAAAAATACATGGTCGAAGCCGTCGCCGCCATGCACAAAACCGCCGAAAAGCGCAAAACTTCACTTAAAACAGCCGCTTTTATAAACGCCATCAAGCGCCTCCGCTAGATTTAAAAATTTATGAAAATCTGTACGTTATTGCTATTACGAAAAGACGATGAAATATTGCTGGCGATGAAAAAGCGTGGCTTTGGGGTGGGCCGCTGGAATGGAGTTGGCGGCAAAATCGAAGCAGACGAAACTATCGAGCAAGCGTTAGTGCGCGAATGCCAGGAAGAAATTAGCGTTACGCCAACTGAACTTAACAAAGTAGCCATTCATGATTTCAAATTCCCAAATGGCGCAAACGACATGCAAGTCCACACCTATTTTTGTGATAATTGGCAGGGCGAGCCAGTCGAAAGCCAAGAAATGGCGCCCGAGTGGTTTAAAATTTCTGAGATCCCATACAACGAAATGTGGCAAGACGATATTATTTGGCTGCCGCTAGTTTTGCTTGGTAAAAGCTTAAAAACCGAATTTAGTTTCGATAATAATGACAATATAAAATCCGCCAAACTTACTATAGTCAAAAACTTAGAGTAAACTATAGAATTGTGGCAGAGACTAAGAAAGATGGCCAACCATTCGCGGTTTTTGATATCGACGGCACGGTAATTCGCTGGCAACTTTACCATGCGATTTTTGGCGCGCTAGCGAGAGCCGGGCATGTCACGCCAGAAAGTTTTAATCAAGTCCGTGCCGCCCGCATGGTTTGGAAAAAGCGCGCTAGCGAAAATTCATTCAAAGAATATGAACAAACCCTAATCAAAGCCCACGATGCGGCCATTACCAAAATCGCCTACGCCGATTATTTAGCCGCCGTTCAAACCGTCTTCGACCAGTACAAAGACCAAACCTACACTTACACCCGCGACTTAATCGGCACACTAAAAGCGCGGGGCTATTTATTATTCGCCATTTCTGCCTCGCAAATAGAGATTGTCAAATTGCTAGCCGATTATTACGATTTTGATGATTGCGGCGGTTCGGTTTACGAGGTCAAAGCCGGCCAATTTACTGGCCACAATCAAATATTAAAACATAATCGCAAACCAGAATATCTGCAACAATTAATCAAAAAACATGATGCCGCTACTGCCCAAAGTATCGCGCTCGGCGACAGCATGAGCGATATTCCGATGTTAGAAATTGCCGAGCAACCAATCGCCTTCAATCCCGACAAAACATTATTTGACCACGCCCGCAGTCGCGGCTGGCAAATCGTGATTGAGCGCAAAAACGTGGTTTATGAATTACAATCAAAAGATGGCTCATACGTTTTGGCATAAGCAAACTCTCGGCCGGCCATTATTTCCAGAACTAGTTTGGAGCCGACCAGAAAATAAGGCTCAGGCTGGCAAATTGTTGATTATTGGCGGCAACTTAAATGGTTTCGCGGCCGTCGGCCAAGCCTATCAAGCCAGCTTGGCAGCCGGCATCGGCGCGGCGCGGGTTCTATTGCCAGATAGTTTGCGAAAAACCGTTAGCACAATTTTTCCAGAAGCCGAATTCGCGCCCAGCACCCCGAGCGGCAGCTTTAGCCAAAAAGCTCTAGCCGAATTTTTGAGCGCCAGCGCTTGGGCCGACGGCGTGCTGCTGGCCGGCGATTTGGGCAAAAATTCCGAAACCGCCATTTTATTAGAAAAATTTTTGCCAAAATACGCCGGCCAGCTGACAATCGCGCCAGACGCCGCCGAAATTTTTGGCGACAGGTATAACTTTTTAACCCCCCGGCCCAACACCACACTGGTTTTAAACTTTAACAAATTGCCAAAATTAGCCGCCGCCAGCCACGCGCCACAAGCCATAACTTCCGCCATCAGCCTGTTACAATTAATCGAAGCCCTGCACCAAATCAATCAAACAGCAGCCTTAAATATCATGACATTATTTCAGCAAAATATTTTAACTGCCGCCGGCGGGCAGCTGAGCTCGACAAAATTTAGCGATCAGCCTAATTTATTAAAATCGGCGGCTGCCGCCAGCGTCTGGTGGCTGCAAAATCCGGCGCAAACTTTCCAAGCTTTAACTACCAGCCTGATTTAGTGATTTTCGGACCGCCAGTTAATAATTACTAACAAAATTAAACCCAAACGGCCTCAAAGCTTGCTAATTATATTATAGAGTATATAATATTGACTAGTTATGCGTGGTTCAGGAGAACTTAGAAGTCGCACGTTCCAACCTACCGATTTGGAAGGGTTCTATGGTGCTGGCGATTATCCTGGAATTGCCAAAATTAGCCGAGCTTATTTGGATAAGCATATGTCACCAGATCGTGCTTACAAATTATTAGCCCAAGGCAGTCCCGAGGCCAAGCTGCAAGCCGGCGAAATTGCTCTAGAATCAGCCTACGCAGCCAGCACCAGCAATGGCGACGATGATTTAGACTATTTAGAAAAAGCCCAAATAATGTTTAAGCAAGCCGGCCAGCAGCGGCAATCAAGAGCTAACTGGTTTGATAAGCTGCAAGCCTCGGCCGAACTTAATCAAATTCAGCTAGTCAATCACGCAGCGATTATCCTAAACCAGCGCTTGCCAGCAGCCACTACTGCCGAGCCCGCGTACAATAAAACCGTAAATCTGGCTAACAAGTTCCAGGAGTCATATTTTGATAACCGCGAAAATTTACTTGGTAATGGTCGCCGTGAGGCTAGCGGCTTAATGGCGGAAATGGCCGTAATGTTGCTCGGACAACGCCTGGCGCTACGCGAAATAGGCGTCATAACTTGGATGATGCTTCCGTCTTTGTTTTCCGAAAACCACCAAAATCACCACGGCAGTACTGTCAATCGAGCCTGGGATTTGAGCGTTTTCGACGATCAAATGAGCCAGGATAATTATAATTTAAGCTTGGCCTACCGGATACAGGTTAAAAACCGAGACACTTCACAGCGCGGCCAGCAATCCGATGCTCCCGGCATCAGCCTCATCCAAGTCTCGCCGGATTTAGCACTTTATCCCAACGAAGCGCAAGTAGCGGCCAGGGTAATCGGCCAATGCTACCGGGAGCTTGTTGATAGCGAGCACAATAATATCAAAAATTCCGAGCAACTAGACGCCCGGCAAGAACGGCTAATAGATAAACTTTAGCTAAACCATAAGCTTAAAAAGAATAGACTAATTGCAAAAATCAGCAAACTGTTAAATTGCTGGTGCCGCGGGACGGACTATCGGCTAACGCCTCCTCCTTGCGGTGCTCGCAGTAAGTCAAAGTAAACTTTAACTTACTGCTGCGCTTCTCATTCGCGAACCGTCACGAGAAAAATCTCACAGGATTTTGGCGTAGCGAAGCGCAGAAGCCCATCTAACAGATGGGCGGTGTCCGGCGCTACAGTAATTGGTGGGCGAGGAGGGAATACTTTGTATAAACTGCAGCCATGCTCGAAATAAATTTCTGTGCGTGGCTTTGCTTATCGAACCCTCAATCCGTCAAGGAACACAGGACGAAGCATGAACGAACGAAGTAAGAGAATCTTTTGAGCCCAAGCGAAGCTTGCTTCAAACATTTTTGGTGCCGCAGGTCGGAGTCGAACCGACACGCTATTGCTAGCACGGGATTTTGAGTCCCGCATGTCTACCAATTCCATCACTGCGGCATTAAACATGTTTGAAGGCGCGCGTATACCAATTCCGCCACTCGCCCTAGTTTTCAAATTTCAAACCACTAGAACTACGGCATGGTTATCAGGGGTATATTGTACTATAATAATTAAGGTCAAGCTAGCTATGAATAATAATCCTTTATTTCCAAGCGATAATAAACGCGACGATAATGCCGCAGCGCCGGCCGGTCATCGGCTAGTTAGTCACGTCTCCAAACCAATCGTACCGCCCAAAAGGCGAGGGCAAGACCAAGCTTCGGCAGTTAGCTTTATGCGCCAAAAAGTCGCCAATTTGTACGCCGACGAGCCGAGCGCCAAGGCCGAAATCCAAGAAGTCGAAGCCATCAAACCGCAGTCCAAACATCAAAAATTCATGGCCGAGTTAAATAATAGCGGCCAAAGCCTAGCCGACATCCAGGTCGCCTGGCATAATTACTACGCCGCGCTGCCCGAAAATGAAAAACACCAAGTTTGGACTGAATTTTACGAATCAAACTACCAATCGCGCCACGCTCAAGTCGCCGCACGCCCGCCAGCTGCGCCGCCAAATGAGGCCAAACCAAGCGACGACAAACCGACTAATCAGGCTGTCGTCGGATCTGATTATGCCACCGATTATGCGCTGACCAAACCAAACAAGGCCAATCGCAACCGCCGGCGCCAGCCTAAAGCCATCAAACAAAAGCTTACCGCTCAAAAAACCAAACCCAAATCAGCCAAACCTAAGGCTAGGTCGGCCAGTGCCCGCCAAACTGGCCTCAAAAACCAGCTCAAATCGCTGGCTTTTGGCTTGGGGCTAGGCGTCGTCGTGCTAATAATATTTTTGTTCAGCTTTTTCAACCAAATCGTCATCGCGCCGTTCATCCAGCCCAGCCGCAGCCACACCAACACACCGCTAATTGTCAATGCCAGCAGCATCAGCCCAACCAAAACTCCAGAAGTGATAATTCCTAAAATCAACGTCGAAATCCCGGTCAATTACAGCCTCAAAAGCGACAACGAAAACTTAATCGAAGACGCCCTGCAAAACGGCGTGGTTCACTACGCCAGCACGGTTGCGCCCGGCCAAAACGGCAACGTGGCGCTGTTCGGCCATTCTAGCAATAATATTTTCAACCCAGGCCATTATAAATTCGCCTTCGTACTGCTGCACACGCTGGTGCCCGGCGATACTTTTTATTTAACGTACAACGGCAAAGTTTACGTTTACCAAGTTTTTAAACGAATTGTCGTCAGCCCCAGCGATGTCGGAATTCTTAATCAAAGCTACGGCAAGCAAGCCACCGCCACTTTAATCACTTGCGATCCGCCCGGCACTAGCATCAATCGCCTGGCCGTCACTGGCAAGCAAATCAGCCCGTCCTTGACAAGCAACACATCGGCTAATCAAAAAAATTTGGCTAGCAAAGGTTCGACAAAATCTATAGCCAATAACGGCCCCAGCCTGTGGCATCGCATTTTCCATATTTTCTGAAAATGATAGATGGAATCATTTTTAGTGATTGTTTTCTGATAAAACAGGCAGCTAATTTCTAGTTTCTACTTGCTAGTCGCTAACAACGATGTTTGCGTCAAATCAACCGATTGGCCGTGCCTGCCGGGCGTCAAATTGTAAACGTATTTATAGCTCGGGCCAAAATAAACGCTGCTCGCCAAGGCTGGCTGCAAAGTTTGCTGGTTGGCATCGTCATAATCCCAAACTAGCAAATGGCCGCCGCTCACCGCCATTAAACGGTACCCGTCCATCCATTGGGCGCCGTGGCCAGACGCGATAGCAGCACTTAGTTTGTAACTGTAGGCTTTTTGGCTTTTTAGATCAAAAACCGCAAAATCAGATCCGTTTTCGGCGTCTACAAATTGCGCATTCTTAGAAAAATCAACCGTTTGCGGCTGGTTAAGTTTCAAAATATAATCCGGCACCAGCAACTGTTTTGGTTGAGCAACTAAATTGTTCACAGGATTTTTATAAATATAGACTCGCCCTTCAATAACTGCACCGGCGGCAACAAATAAGTCGCCGTTATATTGTGTCATATTCAAAGCGTAAGTCGTGCTGGCCGGTTCACTTGTGATAGTATAATTTTGACCGGCATCAAGCAGGTTAATATTAACTTGCTTAGCCGGCGCATTGAGGGCTGTGGCGTACAAAACCATATCACTGCCGTAAGCTTTAAAGTTAATTACATGACTAATCAGCGGCGCTAAAGTCGGAGCGTCCAGCGAAGCCGTGTCCAAATCGCTAGTTTTGGCATTGAACACATAATATTCGTTGTATTTTTGGTTATCGAGTGACAGCTGGCTGTCTTGGCTAAGCTGCAACTGAGTTGTTAAATTAAGCGAATCACTCGGGTTGGCTCGATCAAACAAAACATACTCATGACTGGCGCCGTAGGCGTGTTTCATGAGCAAATAATTATTATCGCTGGACCAACCGATGGCTTGCATAGTTTGTTTGGGCGAAGCGCTGGCTGTCAAAACAGCCGGCGGCAAATCTAGCCTAGCGGTATTGCCAGCCAAATTTGCCGAGTTGTTCAAATCATACTCTGTAAAATTAGTTAGACTGCCGGATTGCTCAACTAACAACCAGCGTTGGTCGGGGCTCTGCGTGATAACTCCAGGCTTGGCTGCGTAGCGTTGCAAGACTTCAGGCAATAGTTGCTTCGGAAATAAAAACGGATAATTAAATTGTTCAACGCTGCTGCCGCCCAAGCCAATTGCCCGCTGCCATGATCGGTAGCCGGGCAGTGTCAATTTAACGGTATATTGTCCGGCCGGCAGTTCCAGGCGGGCATTGGTTGCAGTTTTCGGCGCTTGGCCATTAAGACTAATTTTGGCGCCGCTGGGCGCAGACGATAAATACAATAAACCGTTCTGATAAATCTGGCCATTATGACCCAAGCCATAGCCATAAGCCTGATACAACAAAACAGTTGTAGCCAGTAGCAATAAAATAACCATAAGTCCGTAGCCAATATAAAGCCTAATTTTATTGGCGCGCCGTTTTTTGGGGTTTAAAAAATCCATTTAATTCCTATTTAAAATTATAACATCTAGCTAAAAAGGCTTGCGCTTAAAACGTAGTTTGGTTTACAATTAAATTACTTTTTATTTTAGAAAAAACCTAGCTTTTTTATGACAGGTTACTAAAGCTAAAACCAAAACTAAAGGAAAGCTTAAAAAAATTGATGCCCAAACAAAACATCCTACACCTAAACGGCAAAAACTATGAACTGGCAAGCGGACAAGTCGTCTTGAACGATCCTATAAGACATGCCTCAACCCGCCATAATAAAATCCCCAAAAATCCCGAACCAAAACCAACCAAGCAAGACTTGGCTAGGCAAGCAAACCGAGCACAGACCGCGGCGCCAGCATTGCAAGCCATCAAGCAGCCAAAACCGCCGGCCGGCCAAAAGCCGCATACAGCCGCTCCGCCAGCAGCCAGGCACCAACCAGAGCGCGGCCAAACGCTAATGCGCCGCGGACTCAACAAACCCGGCTACAACCACGGCTCCATCCGGCGCATCAAGTCTCGAGCCGGCAGCTTGCCCACCCGCCAAAGCCTTGCTAAATTGCCGGCCAAACGCGCCAGCATCGATAAATCGCGCTACGACCGGGCCAAAAAAACTGCCCAGCACCACCAAGTAAAGCATTTTGATCTAAATATGTCCTCAGCCAAATTATTGACGACTTCAGCCCAGCCAGCTCGCCATTCACTGGCTACCAACCCAAACTTGAGTCTAAACGGCGGTGCCGTGGCTCAAACTGCGCCCAGCCAACTGGAAAATTTAATTGCTAGCGCCCTAGAGCGCGCCGACAGCCACCGGCAACCAGTTCCAAAAATACATAGGCGCCACAAAATTAGTAAACTGCACATGGCTGTCGCCGGCCTGGCACTATTATTAATTATCGGCTTTGCTAGCTACCGTGAGTTGCCCAACATCGAGCTGCACGTCGCCGCCTCGCGCTCCGGCGTTCCGGCCAAATTGCCGAGCCACACGCCAAGCGGTTTTGCCTTTGCCGGCCCCATAAATTATCAGCCAGGCGCCGTCCAAGTTAGCTATTATTCCGGCAATCAGCACTTTAGCTTGCTGCAGAAAACCTCCAGCTGGAGCGATGCCAGTTTGCGGCAAGCTGCTTTTTCAAGCAGCGCCGGCTCGGCCTTGCAAACCATGCATACAGGCGGTCGAACAATTTATTTGCTCGATAGCGGCAATGCTACCTGGCTTAATCATAATGTCTGGTATCAGCTAACGGGCAACGCCAACCTTAGCCGCCAACAGATAGCCGGCATCGTAGACAGCATTTAGTGGGCAGCAACCTTTCGTTGTCTAGCATCCATTACGTCTACTAAATTACATGTTAAAATAATAACGTTATGGCAACCGTCAGAACCAGATTCGCGCCCAGCCCAACCGGATTTATGCACGTCGGCGGCCTCCGAACGGCTTTGTTTGCCTGGCTAGTGGCCAGACAAAACAGCGGCCAATTTATTTTGCGCATCGAGGACACGGATCAAGCGCGGCAGGTCGCCGGCAGCGCCGAGCACATTCTTGGCAGCCTACAATGGCTGGGACTCAATTGGGACGAAGGGCCGTTTTTCCAGAGCCAGCGGCTGGAAATTTATAAAAGCTGGGCCGAAAAATTAATCGGTCGGGGACGAGCCTACGCCGACCCATATTCGCCGGCCGAGCTGCAAGCTTTGCGCGATCAATCAATCGCTGCCAAAAAACCGTTTTTATACCGCGATTACCGCCCGGAAAGACCGCCAAAATGGGACGGCTCTCGGCCGCTAAGATTCAAATCCCAGCCACAAAATTATTTAGCAACTGATTTAGTTATGAGCGAGATTGGCTACACAGCGGCCTCAATTGACGATTTTATTATTATCAAATCCGACGGTTTTCCAACTTACAATTTTGCTCATATTATTGACGATTATTTAATGAAAATCACGCACGTCATCCGTGGCCAGGAGTTTGTCGCATCGCAAGCCAATTATTTTAATTTATATCAAGCATTGGATATTGATGCTCCGCAAATTGCCACGCTGCCGCATATTTTAGGTCCCAGCGGCCAAAAAAAGTTGAGCAAACGCGACGCGGCCAAAGACATTTTGGACTACGCAGCGGAAGGCTATTTACCTGCAGCCATGCTAAATTTTCTGGCGACTCTCGGCTGGAATGACGGCACCAACCAAGAAATTTATTCAAAAAAACAACTAATTAACAGCTTTAAATTCGACCGTGTACAAAAAAGTAGTGCAAGATTTGACGAACAAAGATTATTGTGGATGAACGGCTGCTACATACGAGATTTGAAAATCGACGAACTATATCGGCGCAGCAAAAATTTCTGGCCAGCCAACGCTCAAGGCTACGACCAAAATTATTTACAACAAATCCTATTAATCACCAAAGACCGCTTAAAATTTTTCGCCGAGCTGCCGCAATTGACCAACTTTTTTTTCGAAGCCTTGCCAGTCGATAAAAGCCTAATCGAAAGCCACAAGCAACTTAAAAAACTAGAGCCCACCGAGCTAATTAATTTATTAAAAGCTAGCGTAAATGAACTAAAGGACAGCGATTTTAGCGCCCAAGATTTGACCAGCCGACTGAACACGCTTTTGACAATCACGCAGACCAGCCCGAGCATTTTATTCAGTCTAATTCGCATAGCCACCACGCAAGCGCCGGCTAGTCCGGGACTGGCCGAAACCATGGCGGTTTTGGGGCAAGCAACGGTTTTAGACCGCATAGACCAACAAATAAAATCGCTTTAATTTAATCATAAGCTGTTATAATAAATTATTATGCCTGATGACATAAAGTCACCAAAATTAAAACCAGAAAAACAAAAAGCCGAAACCTTCAAAAGCCCGGAAGAGACGGCCTTGAATGAAAGTGCTCCGCCGGAAGTGCCGTCCGAACAAAAAATGTTTAACCAACCCAAAAAACATGGCTTGAGTATCAATTGGTCAAGATTAGCCAAAAAGCAAAAAATTTTGATTATCGCGGGCAGCTCGTTGCTGGTCATGGTTATAATCGGCGGCGTTGTATTATTAACTCATCACCGGCCGCCAGCGCCAACCGCGGCAATCGTCGTCCAGAAACCGAAACCAAAACCAGTACCGCCGCCGGTGTCCAAACTAACCGGACTGCCGATTAAAGACGCTGCGATTAACCAAAAACCAGTTACCGGAGTGATGATCGAAAACAGCGTGGCGGCGCGGCCGCAATCCGGTTTGCAAGCTGCTGGCGTGGTCTTTGAAGCCTTGGCCGAGGGCGGCATCACGCGCTTTTTGGCACTATTTCAGGCTGGTTCCACACCGAATTATATCGGTCCGGTGCGCAGTTTGCGGCCATACTTTTTGCAGTGGGATATGGGTTTTGATGCGCCGATCGCGCATGTCGGCGGCAGCCCGCAAGCGCTCAGCGACGTTAATGCTTGGCACGCCAAAGACCTTAATCAATTTTATAATCCCAGCGGCTACCATCGCATCGCCAGCCGCTACGCGCCGCACAATGACTACACTTCGCTTAATGCACTCAATAAATTAGAAAGCCAAAAACATTTTACGACCAGTAAGTACAGCGCTTTTCCGCGCCTCAAAAACCCCCAACCGGCGGCTGCGCCAAGCGCCGGCCATATCAGCCTTAATTTGTCATACGCCGATTATAACGACAGCTACACGTACAACCAAAAAGCTAATAATTACGCGCGCTTCGAGGCCGGACGGCCGCATTTGGAACTGACAAAATCCGGAGCCAAAGTGCCAATCGCGCCCAAAATCGTAATCGCCATCGTCGTGCCGCGCAGCAATGGCGCGCTTGATTCGAGCGGCGCCTATTATTCGATTTATCCGACCATCGGCGGCGCTGCTGCCGATGTTTTCCAAAATGGCACAGTCACAAAAGGCAGCTGGCAAAAAGCCAGCCGCTCTGGCCAAATAACTTTCCAAAATACCAGCGGCCAGCCGATCAAACTCGACCCCGGCCAAACCTGGATTACCGCCGTTTCGGATGCCGGACAAATCAGCTACAAACCTTAAAAATTATAAACTATGGATCAATTACAAAAACTCACCAATCAAATCCGCCTCGGCCTACTGGCCGCGCTGATTGTCAATGACGGTCTGATTTTTGGAGTTCTGTATTTTGGCCATCAAGCGTCTAATTTAGCGCTAAAATATTTGGAGCTAGGGGTGATTGTCGTGGCCTTGTTGCTGGCCATTATGCTGGCGATCGGGCTTGGCGCGTTCGCCATGCAGCCGCTCAGACTGCTGTGGCAGTCAATTTTGCACATTTCGCCGGAAGACAATCAAGTCGCCGCGCCGAAAGACCACGCCGGCCTTTTGGGCAAAGCCGTGGTCGAAAATTTAATGCGCCACGTTTACCAACTGGCCAGCGTTGCCGCTGCCAGTAATGATCAAACCGGCGCGCTGGCCAGCAGTAACAATCCGGTGGCGACCAATGCGCCGCTGCCTTTGCTAGCGCTTGATAAAGACAAAAAAATCGTTTTCGCCAGTGACGCGACAGCCCATTATTTGGACAAGCCCGAGGCTGAAATTATCAATCAAGACGTCTACGGCGTTTTGGATTTGTCGTTTGATGACGAGCAAACGCTCGACAATTGGCTGGCCGAAGTCGCCGAAAAAACCGTTACCGCAACGCGTTTTTGGGAGCGCGTGCGGCTCAATCGTCAGGACCAAGCCAACCCCAAATACCTCGATCTAGCCGCCCATTACAACCAAGCCAATCCCGATAATTATGAAATTTTACTGGCGCTTTTCGACCACACCAAAACTTATTCCGAAGATATAAAATCGCTCAGTTTTATTTCGCTGGCCGTACACGAACTGCGCACGCCGCTGACTTTGCTGCGCGGCTACATCGAAGCCCTGGAAGAAGATTTGCAGGGCAAATTGCCGCCGGCCGACAATGAGTTTTTGCAAAGAATGGAAGTCGCCGGCCAACAGCTGGCCAAATTAATCAACAACGTTTTGAATGTCGCCCACGTCGAAGGCGACCAATTTTTAGTCACCCTAAAGGCCGAAAACTGGCCGGCCATCGTGCAATCGGTCTGCCAGGATATGGCTTTGCGGGCACAATTGCACCAAATCACAATCGAACAATCCGTGCCGGCCGATCTGCCCGCGGCGGCGGCCGACCACACCAGCAGCTACGAAGTTTTGAGCAACCTGCTCGACAACGCCATCAAATACAGCCCGGACGGCGGCAAAATCATCATCAAGGCCGAGCTGGCCGACGACGGCATGATTCAAACCACCGTGCAAGATTCTGGCATCGGCATCCCCGCCAATTTAGTGCCCAATTTATTTGAAAAATTTTACCGCAGCCACCGCAGCCAAGCGCAAGTCAGCGGCACCGGCCTGGGATTATATTTGAGCAAAGCCATCGTTACGGCCCACGGCGGCAATATTTGGGTTAGCTCAAAAGAAGGCCAGGGCACAACCTTCGGTTTCAGCTTGACGCCTTTCGACAAATTGCCGACAACACCCGATAATTCCCAGCCAGAAACTCGCACAGCGCACGGCTGGATCAAAAATCATTCATTATACAGGAGATAATTATGACGCCAGTCGCCAATGCCAAAATTTTATACCTGGAAGACGAGCCGACAATCGGCCAACTCTACGGCCAAGTGCTGGCCCAAGCCGGCTATCAAGTCACGCTGGAGCCAGACGGCCAAAAGGGCCTAAAACTCGCCCAAACCGACCAATTCGACATAATTTTATTAGACCTGATGTTGCCCAATTTGGCCGGCCGCGACATCCTGCAAATCTTGCGCGATAAATCAAAAACACCTAATCTAAAGGCCAAAATCGTAATCCTAACCAACCTAGAACAAGACAATCAAGCCCGCGCCGCCTTGGCCAAACAAGCCGACGGCTATCTCATAAAAGCCGATTTTACGCCGCACGATTTGGTCAACTTTTTGGGCGATTTGAAGCTTTAAGCCGCCAATAAAGCCAAATTAGGCCACCGGCCAAAAACGGTCTATAATTAATCTATTAAAGTTTAACTATTCAAGAGGAGTATCAATATGGGATTATTTGCCCCGAGCGACCCACAGCAGCGTTCAGAAGATGATTTAAAAAACATTTTGCAAGAAATTCGCCGCACTAACCAACTTTTAGAAGCCCTGGTTAAAGCCAATGGCGCCAGCGAGCAGGCAGAACCACAATATTAGCGAGCTAGCTTCTAGTTTCTAGTTCGCAAGCGTAGCTTGCGGCTATCTACTATCTACAAACTACTACCTACTAGTCCATGTGTTTCAGCATGCCCGCGCCGCCCGATTTAATAAACCGCGCCAGCAAAAATCCGCCAATTATAACAAATATGATATTCAAAATGCTGGTGTAATTGAGCGCTATGTGCGGCGTCACAGCAGCGACGTGATGATCGGCCGGCGTCAAATGGATAAGTTTAAATATCAATTCCGTTAGCCAGCCGGCAATCACCATGCTTACGTAAAAACTGCCCAGCAAAAACGCCGTCATTTTGCTGCCATAATATTTCCGGTAAATCAGCAGAATCGGAATAATTATTAAATCCGCAAAAATAAAACTAATCACGCCGCCAAAACTAATGCCATCATTAAACAGCACAGCCGCCAGCGGCACATTGCCAATCGAACAGACAAAAGATAAAAGGGCAATTATAGGTCCAATAATCGGCCCCAAAATCGCCGAACCTAGCGGATGGCCATTCAAAAACAAAGCCTTAAAAAAACTTTTCGGCACCCAGGCCGCAATCGCGCCGGCAATTAAAAGTCCGCCAATTAAATCTTTATAAATCGCCGCGATTTCCATGACAAATATTTCGCTAATAGCATTTAAGCCTTTTGCCGAACGTATTTTTCCCATTATCGAACCGCTGGATTCCAAACTCATATCCATCGCCGCATGGCCCTCCATCGAACCGATGATACCTTTTTTAGCCTGGTTAGCTGCCGCTTCCAAAATCTTTTTGCGTAAGAAAAGCCGGAAAATTATAGCAATAGCGATAATCATAATCGGCCCGCCAATAAATTCCGCTAGCGTAAAGCGCCAGCCCAGCAGTAGCGCCAAAATTATTCCCAGCTCGACCACCAAATTAGTGCTAGCTATTTCAAAAGTTATAGCCGCTATAAAGCTAGCACCCTTAGAGAATAATGACCTGGCTAATGCCACAGCCGCGTAAGAACATGATGAACTAGCAATTCCAAAACCGGCCGCTAGCGCAATATTTTTCGGTTTATCGCCGCCCAGCGACTTGGCAATAGTTTTTTTGCGTACCAGTGCCTGAACAATCGCCGCTAGCGAAAATCCTAAAATCAGCGACCACAAAATATCCCAACCCATAGTTCCAGCTACGGCCAGCGCGTGTCCAATGGCATCGACCAATCTCATGTTTTAATAATAGCAAAAGGCTTAAAAATTGTAGCCTTTTTCATTGGTGACCTCATGGAGAATCCGTCGTCGCTGACGCTCCTTTGGGATAATACTGCAGCCATGCTCTTTAGTCAAACTCCTGCGCGTGGCCTTGATTATCGAACTCCAATTGCCACTGCTTTGCAGCGGTTCGGCAATTAGAGTTTAAGTCTTAAGTGAGCAATGAAAAAGGCTCAAACCTGGCGGCTCGAGCCTTTTTCATTGGTGACCTCATGGAGAATCGAACTCCAATTGCCAGGATGAGAACCTGGTGTCCTAACCGTTAGACGATAAGGCCATTTTCGCAGCAAGGCGGAAATGTGCTTGCATATTTCCGCCTTCCGAGAAAATGGGTTCATATGGTCCGAAGGATCCATATGAGGCATAGCCAAGACAGGTACAATTTGTGCTGGCACAAATTTATCTGGCGAGCGATTGGTCTGATACAAAGTATGAGGCCGAGTCGCTGGCGCTCCAATTATCAATTTTCAATTAGCAATTCTTGGCGCTTGGCGCTTGGCGCTTGGCGCTTGGCGCTTAATTTATCATAAAC
>JBOHNS010000014.1:0-18523 GCA_050730835.1 Saccharimonadales bacterium (SeqCode) | reverse complement strand
TGACTTAAAGCCCTGGCTGGCGGCTTATCAGCCCGTGGTTTTTGAATTACTTTTTGCCAGCAAAAAGTAATTGGCCGGTTCCTGGCAGCAGGAATATTAAAAATAAGGTCTCGGCTTTTTAGATGTTATTTTTAAGTAATTTAATTATTGATAGGAAATGTAAAACGGCTGGGGTGAAAGCTGCATGGTTTGGGCCGGCGTTAGCGTGGGGTGGTCGACTACGAAGAAATTTTTCCAGCCGAACAGAGTGTTGCCGGGCGCTGCGGCTTTGATGGTTTGCCAGGTTTGCAATTTTTGGGCTTGCGTGCCGCTGCCATCCATTTGGATGACGTTAGCTAGGCTGCTGTGGTCGACGTCCAAAGCTTGTCGGCCGCGAATCATATCCGGCCAAAATTGCTGGAGTAAAAATAACTTTTGTGGCAAGTGATTTTGGGTGGTTAGATGAGCCAGCCAAGCGGCGGTTTGATTAATTTTGCTGATATCGACCGTGCCGATTTGCTTTAGCGGAACTTGCTTGGCCGTCAGCTTCCATTCCGGATCGAGCGCCAAGCCAACATTGGGCTGCTTGAGTAGCGACGCGTATTCTTTGGCTTGAGCCAAAAAATTATTGCGGCCGGGCTGCAAATCAAGCACCACATAAACCCCGCTCAAGCGCGCCGCACTGAGCCACGGCTGCAACTGCTTGAGCGGCACTTCCCGCGAATAATCGTGATTAGCGGTCGGCGCGTCAGAGGCAACGGTGGCGATAATTTCCAGTGTCGGCAAAATCGGCTGCCGAGAATATGTCTGATAATTGGCGGCCATAGCTTTGACGCGCTTAATAGTTGCCGGCAGCGATTGCTGGCCCAGCGCGCCGAGCGCCGGAATATTGGGCGTGCCATAGAGCGCCACCAAACGATAATACGGCAATATGACGCGGCCGCCGGCCGGAAATTGAAATGGTTGTTTTGCCTTAAGTTTAGCAGCCTTTTGCTGGCTCGTCTTAGCCTGAGCGCCGGCCGCGCCAGTCGCTTGGCCGGGCCGCTTGACCAAATGCCCCGGCCGATTAATCAACTGCATTAAGCCAATAATTAGCAATAATAAGGCTGCCAAACCAACAACCGCAGGCGGCAATCCCAGCTTGCGCGGCCAAAAATGTTTCATAATTTGTATTATAAACGCTTACTTGAGCTTTTAAATAACTTTTAAAAGTCCTACCGTAAATTATCCGCGCCCGAAGACTAATTACCTAAATTAGCAATTTTAGGCCGATTAAGCCTGTCAGATGCTCAGTTTGTGTTATAATTACTGACAATGAGCGAGGCAAATTCGGTCGGTTCCAGCGCCAACCAAAAAAAGGCGGCGCAGGTGCAAAGCGGCGCAGCGCGTGCCGCGACGCTCGGCATTAGCGACGGTTTGGTCACCAACACGGCACTGATTTTGGGCGTGGCCGGCGCCAGCAGTTCGGTGCATATTGTCATAGTGGCCGGCGTGGCCAGTTTGGTAGCCGGCGCCTTTTCGATGGCCGTTGGCGAATATATTTCCATGAAAGCCCAGAGCGAACTTTTGGCCGGCGTACTGCGCGTAGAAGAACAAGCTATCAAAAACGATCCCGAAAACGCCCAAAAAGCCTTGACAGACATTATGAAAGACCAGGGCTTAAGCCAGCAACACGCGGCCAGCGCCAGCCAAGATTTAGTCAAAGACAGTCAAAAAGCTATGGCGGTTTACGCCAAAGGCCGACTCGGCATTGACCCGAACGAACTGGGCTCGCCCTACGCCGCCGGCGGCTCATCGCTAATTACATTCGCGCTCGGCGCCTTCGTGCCGCTAATTCCTTGGCTGTTTTTGACTCACAACCGCGCTTTGTACGTATCGCTAATTTTATCCGGCTTGGCCGCGATTGGCGTAGGCGGCTATTTGGGCCGGCAATCGGGCGTCCCGTGGTACCGCGTCGCCGCCCGTCAATTGCTGCTAATCGCCGCCGCCACAGCCATAACATTTTTCATCGGCCGTTTATTCCATGCCACAATCTAGCCAAATTACAGTGAAAAATCTAACTTAAAAACAGCTGCTCATCAGCTAGACTATAACTTAATCATTAAATCAAGCAAGCGTTTAAAAGCTGCTTTTTAACGATGTTTAAGGTGTGGATAAAATTATGGCAGCGCTCAATCGTCTCGATTATCAGACTTTGTTTAAGGCTTTGCCCGAAGCTTATTTAGTTTTACTCGCGGACGCGCCGGCCTTTACCATTGTCGACGCCAATCAGGCCTATCTTGATATCAGCGGCCAAACAGCCAAAGCGCTGGAGGGCCAGGCCTTTTTTAAAGCCTTTCGGCCGGGCCGGGCCAAAGCCCAAAAAGCCGACGCCAAGCTGCTGGCCGAATCGCTGCAGCGCGCCGCCGCCGGCAACCAGCCCGACAGCCCGGACATAGCCGCTTTTTGGCTATCGGAGGCCGCCAAAGCTAGATATGGCGCTTGGCGGATTGTCCATTATCCGCTGCCGGACAGTGGCGGCCGGCAGCCATTAATCGTCCAAACTTTAGAAAATTTGGGCGCCCAAAAACGCCTGAAAGACAATTTGAACTTTTTACTAGAGGCCAGCCAAGTGCTCAGCACCTCGCTAGATGATAAAAAGGTTTTGAAAAATATCGCGCAACTGGCGGTGCCAGGTTTGGCCGATTGGTGCGCCGTAGACTTTGTCATAAGCAAAAATAATTTAAAGCAAGTCGCTATCATCCATAAAAATCCCGAACGCCTGGAACGCGCCAAAGCTTATCGCCGGCAGCAAAAACTCGATATGAAAGTCGCCCGCGGCGTGCCAAGCGTTATTCGCACCGGCCAAGCCGAATTTTATCCCAATCTGAATAAATTAAAGTTGCCGGCCAGTCAACGAAAATTACTGGATGATTTTGACATTGATTCAATCATAATCGCTCCGCTAATCGTCAACCGCCAGCCAATCGGCGCCATAACTTTGGTGCGCGGCGCCAAACGCCCGGCCTACACTCAGGCCGATTTAGCCCTGGCTCAATCAGTCGCCGCCCGCGCTTCGCTAGCCATGACCAACGCCCAGCTCTACGGCGCCACAGAAAAACAATTAAAACAACGTAAAAGCCTGCAAGCCAAACTGAAAGACGCCAACCGCCGGCTGGAAAATCGCGTCCGCCAGCGCACCAGCCAGCTGCAAACTTCTAACCAACAGCTGCAACGCTCCAACCAAGAATTGCAGGATTTCGCCTATATCGCCTCGCACGATTTGCGCGAGCCCTTACGCAAAATCCAGGCTTTCGGCAATTTATTAGAAGCCGAGTTCGCCAACCAGCTGCCCGACGGCCACGATTATTTGAACCGCATGCTCAGCGCGGCCTCGCGCATGAATGTGCTGATCGAAGATTTATTGTCGTTTTCGCGGGTGGCCACCAAAGCCCAACCTTTTGCGTTAGTCAATTTAAATACCATCGCCGAAGAAGTCATCGGCGACCTGGAAACCCGGCTGTTGGAAAGCCGCGGCCGCGTGGAACTCGCCAAACTGCCCACCATCAGCGCCGACGCCACGCAAATGCGCCAACTATTGCAAAATTTAATCGCCAATTCTCTAAAATTCGCCCGGCCGGGTGTCAACCCGATCGTCAAAGTTTATAGCCAGAACATCCAAGACGACAACGGCAAAATCACCGATTATCAATTGTTCGTGTCGGATAACGGCATCGGCTTCGACGAAAAATACTTAGACAGAATCTTTACCGTTTTCCAGCGCCTGCACGGCCGCGAAACTTACGAAGGCACCGGCATCGGTCTGGCCGTTTGCCGCAAAATCGCCGAGCGCCACGGCGGCCAAATCACGGCCAGCAGCCGACCCGGCCAAGGCGCTTGTTTTATCATAACTTTACCAATTAATCCTAAGCCAAAGGAGGTTCCAAAGTGAACGCTAAAAAAATATCAATTCTAATGGCCGATGACGATGACGATGATTTCGTTTTGACCAAAAAGGCGCTCGCCAAAAGCAAATTATTAAACGATTTGCAGCGCGTCAGCGACGGCGAGCAGCTGATGCAGTGTTTGCGCCACAAGACAAACAACCCCAATTGGCAGCGCCCGGGCATTATTTTGCTGGATCTCAACATGCCCAAAAAAGACGGCCGCGAAGCCTTAAAAGAAATCAAATCCGACCCGGATTTAAAAGACATTCCAGTAGTTGTTTTTACAACATCCAAAGCTGAAGAAGATATCATTAAATCCTATCAATTGGGCGTCAATTCTTTCATTACCAAGCCAGTGACATTTGAGGGTTTGGTCGAAGTTATCAAAGTGCTGGGCAATTACTGGTTTGAAATCGTGGAACTACCCGGCGAGGCCGACAAAAATGGCGCTTAAGCCAAATAACCCGCTAGTCAAAGTGCTGCTCGTCGACGACGACGAAGACGATTATTTGATAATTCGCGACATGCTGAGCAAAATTATTCGGCCCAAATTAAATTTGCAATGGGTCGCTAGTTTTGCCGAGGCGGCCAAGCTTATCGCCGCCGCCAAGCACGATATTTATTTAATTGATTATCATCTGGGCGCCCAAACTGGCCTGGATTTGCTCAGTAATTTCGATTTGAGCCGACGCGAACAACCGTTTATTATTCTGACCGGCGCCGGCGATGAAACCATTGAGCACCGCGCCATGGAGCAAGGTGTGGCCGATTATTTAGTCAAAGGCAAGTTCAATGCCGAGCTGCTGGCGCGCAGCTTGCGCTACGGATTGCAACGCAAACAGGCGGAAACCCGACGACTGCAGCAACTAATCGAACTGAACAAAACCAAAGACGAATTCATCGCCGTGGCCAGCCACCAGCTGCGCACGCCGGCCACAGCCGTCAAACAATATGTCGGCATGCTGCTGTCTGGCTATGCCGGCAAAATCAGCCGCGACCAGCGCCAAATGCTAAATAACGCTTACGCCAGCAACGAGCGCCAGATAAAAATTATTAACTCCCTGCTGAAAGCCGCCCAGGCGAACGCCGGCAACATCACACTGCGTAAAACCAGCTTCAACTTGGCCCAACTAATCGCAGAAGTCGTGCGCGATCAAGGCGACGCCTTGAGCACCAAAAATCAGCAAGTAACCATAACAACCAAACCGCAAAATTTCCAAAAATTAATCAAAGCCGACCGTCCGAACATGCGTATGGTGGTCGATAATTTGCTCGATAATTCGATTAAATATTCGCCGGAAAACCAAGTCATCAGCATCAATTTATGGGTTAGCGGCAAAACGCTGACGTTTACCATCAGCAATAATGGTCCGAGCATTAGTAAAGCCGATCAAGCCAAACTATTCGAAAAATTTTCGCGGCTGGACGGAGCGGTGGCGACATCCGGCACCGGTTTGGGATTATATTGGGCAAAATATTTGGTTAATTTGCACGGCGGCAACATCGGCGTCGCCTCCAGCCCAGGCAAAGGCGCCAGCTTTCGCTTTAGTCTGCCGCTGTAAGCTTAAAATTTGATAATTTGCTAAAATGAATTTATCAAATAATTTTTAAGGAGCTACACTAACATGACAACTAACCAGAGTCCCAATCAGCATCATCGCACGCTGGGCGCCGATGATATTTTTCGGGTACGCAAAAATCTCAAATTGCACCACAAAGCATTGTTTATCGCGCTGGTGTTTGTTGGTCTTAACTTTTGCTGGTTCGGCGTTTGGACGACCATCGAGCAAATCCCGATCTTGAATAACCCGTTGGTGGCGATTGTTGTCGGCGTGATTTTGCTAATGCTAGCCGGCAAAGTCAATACGCTGGAATAAAACAGATTTTGCATTTTGCTTCATGTTTCCGCAAGCAAAAACTTCTAGTCTAAATAATTTAGAGTCATGAAGCATGAGTCATGAAGCAGGAATTAAGAAGCAAAAATTATGGATTTAAGCTTAGCTGTTTTTTGTTTTGGAGTTTCCTTGCTACTTGCTACTAATTTCATTTCAAGCTACGTTTGGGGCAAGTAAAGTCCTACTAAAAGAATAAAGGCTGACAAAGCTAGAATTCAAGCGTAGCCCGGGAAATAATCGGTGATTACGCGGCGGCGTGGCACGCCCAGGGCGCGCAAATTTTGCTTGGTGGCATTGACCATGGGTAACGGGCCGGAAACGTAGAAAAGTCGCTGCCGGTAATCGGGGATTTCGGCTTTGATCATGTCGGCTGTGATGCGTCCGCGCTGGCCGCGCCAATCTTGCGGCGCCTCATCAACACTATAGACAATCTTTTTGCCAGGCAGTTTGGCAGCGGCGTCGAACACGTCGCGGTAAACTAATTCGCTGGCGCTGCGCTCGGAATACATTAGCGTCATTTCCCGTTTGTCATCGCTATCAAGCAAATATTTGACGAGGCTGCGATACGGCGTGACGCCGATGCCGCCGGCGATGAAGGCCAACTTGGCTTCGGGATTTTTCGGCAAAGTGAAGTCGCCGGCTAATTGGCCAATGGCCAGCGGCGTAGTTTTGGTCACCATGCTAATGGCTTTTTTGAAACTGCTGCCCTTGGGATAAAATTTCAGTCCAAAGCGCACCTCGTCTTCCGTCGGCGATGATGCCAAAGTAAACGTCCGGCGCGTACCGCGAAAATCGACGTGCTGATGCGGCAAAGTTATTTCCATATATTGGCCGGCGCGGTATTTGAGCCGCTGCTCGGGCTGAAACACAAATTCCGTGATGTCCGGCGTCAATTGGTTTTTTTGTTTTAGCGGCAAAACCAATTTGCGCTTCGGACTGATGATATAAGAAAAAACGTTCGATACGACCAGTGTTAATTCCGGCGTCGAATACAAACTAAAAATATGAATTTGGGGCGAGAAAATCAGGCCGGCTAATAGCGCGTACAAACTTTGGCCACGGCGCGTCGGCGGCGTAGTTAAAGGTTCGCTGAGCATGACAAAGCCTAGGAAAAATAGCGACGAATGATCGAGAATCATCGGCAGGCTGGCCAGCACGCCGTTGCCCTTAAGCAAACTAATTAACATCGTCATAATTACAGCCACAACCAGAAATATGGCGACCATTTGGATCCGGCGCAATTTGCGCGCCAGCAAAACGCCGCCAACGATGACAAACGGCAGCAGCGGCACGGTGCCAACCCACCAGCTGGCCGACTGGCCGACCGCGAACGACGTGATGACGACGGCAATGGCCGCTGGATTAAAGACGTGCTTTTTATCAATCGCCAGAATGTATTTGCTGGCCATGGCGATAACAGCGGCGGCCGTCAAAAATTCCAAACCCTGTGGCTTGGCCAGCGGCGTAATAATCAGCGCCAAAATTAGCGCCGTCAAATAGGCTGACAACTGATTGACCGGCGCGTGGAAAACATGTGCGAAAATTTTATTAGCCACTAGACAAATTATCACCAAATAAACGGCCGCAATGACGATGCCCAACGGATTGTAGCCGAGAATGCCGACGGCGCTAAAAATCGTCGCGGCCACCAAAAGCACCAGCAAATAATAAAGCAACAGATGATACATCGTTATGTGGTCGATAAATTTGTCGATATACTTAAGCATTTTAGTCGGCCACAAACTTTCCAAAACCGCTGGTCATGGTGGCAATTTTGTCGTCATTAATTAGATAGGCTTCTAGCCCTGGGAAATTTTCGATAAAGTTGACGCCGGCCGCTTCGCCCATGGCAAAAGCGGCTGTCGCAAAACGGTCGGCTTGGTAAACGTCGCGACCAATAATGGTTAAGCTGGCGACTTTCGGGTCCAGCGCGCCCAGCGGATTATAAATATGGGCACCGCGAATGTAATTACCAGAAGTCGCCACGCCCTGGCTCGAAATCTGTAAAACTTTGACGATTTCTGATTCGTTAAACGGATTTTTGATGCCGACGCGCCAGGGCGAATGGTCGCCGGATTGGCCGCTAACCTGAATATCGCTGCCGGCATCGATGTAGTAATTTTTACACCCGCGGTGTTTTAATATTCTGGCCGCACCGCGAATCGCCCAGCCTTTGACCAAACCCGAAGGATCAATTTGGCCGCCGCGCTTAATGTCGAAAAAGCCATTAGTCTGGCGCTTGGTTTGCTCGCAAAGTGCCAGCACGCGCTTCATCTGGGCGCTCCATTTTGACTGCGGCAGTCCAGCGTTAATCCGCGATATTTCGCTGGAGGCTTTGTAAGTGCTAAAACGTTCGTCAACTCGCGCAAAATAATCATAAACTGCTTGAAATATTGGTTCATCGATGACGTCATCGACAATCTCCACAGTAATCGGCATGCCCATAATTAATCTGGTTTGTTTCATGCATTGTTTTCAAGCTTTAGCTAGTGCCGCCGCGATTGATTTGACAAACGCGCCGCTGGTTTGCGTGGCGCCAGCAATGACGTGCACTTTGGAAGTTTGAGTATGCAAGGCTTCTTTGGTCAGCGCCGGCACGGCCTTGGCATTGACCATCTTGCAATAAGAGCTGGAATGCGGCTGTTTCAGAAATACAACCTTAGCAATATAATGATTTTTGACGGTGATTTTGACCTGCACATTGCCGTAAAAAGCATTAGTTACCGGGCCAGTGTAGCTGCCGTCTTGATACATTTTCGGCGGTTTGAGCATGCTGACGCTTGCCGCCATCATGTTTTGATTAGATGATTGGCCGGCAGTTATCCGCTGATAAAAACTATAGCCGACCACCAGTCCAATCACAAACAGCGATAATATTATCCGGCTCAAATATTTCATAATTTTCATAAATTGCAATTCATTATTTAGTTAGTTTATTTAACTATATCACAAATTGGCCGCTTGCCAAAGCTTTAATTTTAGATTATGTTTCTGGTTTTATCAGCTAAAAAATTATATAATAGATTTTATGTCAGAGTTAGTTAGGCCGGAGGATTTTTTGTCGGACGCGCCGCCGCCGCGAATTATGGGCAGCGAAAATGAATACCCACTTCAGCTGAAGACTCCCCCAGATGCTTCCAAAACATTAACCCCCGCCATCATAAAGCACTGCTTTGGCGCAGCCAGTTCCGGGCGTTTGCGTTATGTAATCACGGAGGATCGGGGCGGCCTAAAATACTGGTTTCAAAACGGCGGCAAACTATATTTGGATTGCTACATGCCGGAATATGTCAGCGCCGAATGTCTGGGGCCGGCTGAGGCAACGGCAGCCGATTTCGCTGGCGTGCTTATTATCCGGCAGTTAGCCCAAAATTACCCCGAGCAATTTCAGCACACCGGCACGTTCCGCCGCACCGGAGCTGATTTGTCAAACTTAGGCATCAAACAACACAATGATAACGAAAGCGCCACCAACGGCTACCACGAAAACTATTTATTGGCTCGTGAACTAGCGCAACCTGGCCAGCTGGAAGCTATCTTGCCCAGCTTCCTGGCCACCCGAATTCAGACATTTTCCGGTCAAATCAGCCAAAGTTTCGAGTCAGGCTACGGCCTATCGCAAAAAATTAGCGACATTAACGGCGAACCATTAAGTTATAAAAGAGACAGACGAACAGTTAAAAATGGCAAGCCGATGGCTATGATATGCGGTATCGATAGCGACGATAGCGATGTCAACACCGATACGCGTTTTGCCCGGGTCGAAATCCGCTACGCCCACGCTACCATGTCCCGACCGGCGCAATATCTAGCTTTTGCCACCACTTCGCTAGTCTTGCGCCTTAAGGAACACGAAAAATTAACCAAGCCTTGGACACAAGGCCTAGAGTTAGAAAATCCAGTTGATGCCGCCCACGCCATTGCCCAAGATTTATCACTCAGCGCAACTTTTGCCACCAGCGACGGCCGGCAACTATCGGCGATTGACATCCAAGAAGGCTACGCCTTGGCCGCCGAAGCCTTAAGCCAGCGCATCGAATTGCCGGCGGACGAGCTGGCGGCCATCGGCTTGTGGCTGCAAATTTGCGACAATTTGCGCGCCTGCGATCCGGCCAATCAGGACTACTCGCCAGTAGCCGACGTCGTCGATTGGGCGGCGCGCTATCATTATTTAATCCGGCAATTCGACCCGCACGAACTCCGGCAAAACCGCGAGGCATCGGGCAAGGATTTATTGTGGGACCGCATTGAACCGCCAGGTTCTAGCACCCAATACTGGCCGAAAATCCGCAACCATCAAAACATAATTAGCGATCAACAAATAGAACAATTAGTCGCCACGGCTCCGCGCCAAACCCGCGCTAGCATCCGCGGCCAATTAATCGCTAGCGGCCAGGTCAAATCGGTCGACTGGACGCATGTTTGTGATTCCGACGGCCGAAAGCTTGATTTGAGCAATGTCTACCAAACCAAAATGCCGCGCAGGCCAGGCCGATCGGCCGCATAATTTTGCCTAGATTTGCATTTTAGGCCGTTGCACGTTTATTATAAAACAAGTTACAAGCAAACTAAGGAGGATTTATGGCAGAACAAATTACTAAACGGCGGCCGCGCCGCGAAAAACCGGCCGACGAACAACTATCGCCAAGCGAAACATCACCAGCCACAGAACAAAACCTGGGAGCTGCCGCGACTAGGCCAACGATAGCTGACATCGACGCCTTGCTCAATGAAATCGATGAAGTTTTAGAAGAAGATCCCGAAGCACTAGTCAAAAATTACATTCAAATGCCCGGCCAATAAATTTTCGCCCTGACATAAAAATACTTTAAAATTTATTGAAAAATAATAAGCGACGCCTTTTCAGTTTAAAAAACAGCACAATTTTGATGTTTGAGCTGTTAAATTTGTGATATAAAGCCTGCCTATTTTGCCAGGATCATCACAGCTAACGGCTATTAACTTGCCATAATAACTGGCACTAACATGTAAGGAGATTAGCATAAAACGGGGCAAAAGTTTCACGGCTAGGTTTTTGGGCTGGCCGCCACCGCAGCGTGACTCACGCTTAGATAGTTGGCGACGCTACAAGTTTTAAAGCAATGTTTTTGAGGCTTTTCTGGCGGGCGTTGAAGGGTTTGGTGCTGTTTTGGTCTGGCCTGACAGGGCTTTTAGCTTGCGGCGCTAGTTACTTGTCAAGCGCAATTTGGGAAATTTAGTTTTAAAAATAATAATTTGCAATTTTAATTTTAGTGGTATAATAATGCTTAAGGGTGGTGCTTGGTTTTTGGCCAAGATTATTATGATTTAAAAAGATGGTGCGAGGAGGTTTTATGCTGCGACAGCGTAATATTATTAAGGCAATTCCTAAAAGATTAGCGGTGGCAATGGTAGCAGTGATTGTGGCCGGCTCCGGCTTGGTCGGTTTGTCGGCCGGGCGCTCGCAAGCGACTAACCTTACTTTGAACGACGTGCGTAATTGCAACGATAACGCCATAATTTATTGCGGCGGCATGACGCCCAGCGAAATTCACAACAAATACTACTCCAATAATTCTCGCTACGCCAACATTCAGGCAACTTTTAGCGCTTTTGGCATTAGCGCCGGCGACATCAACTCGCTGGGCAGCAACGCCCAAGCTGGCTTGGTCAATAAAAACGGCGACGTCAGCATTAATGGCAAAGTCGTCGCCACTAACGCCGTCACGGCTGGCCGGCAAAATATGGCCGGCAGCACGGCCAAAACCGTGCCGGCCAGCTATGCCAGCGGCAACTTTACGTTTTATGAGCGCAAACCCAGTGTCTCGTTCCAACAAAATAGTTTGCAGGCTTTCGTAGTCATGAAAAATGGCCAATTCCAATACGCCATTTTGGCCAGCTGTGGCAACCCGATTATAGCTACTCCCAAACAATCAACACCGCCGCCAGCTCCTGTTGCGTACGCGGCCTGTGTCAGCCTTACTGCCGAAAAAACTGCCACCCCCGCCAATTCGTACCAATTTAGTGCTGCTGCCAGCGTCAAAAATGCCACCATTAACTCCTACAGCTTCGACTTCGGTGATAACACCAACCAAGTCGTAACCTCTAGCGCCACCAGCACCAATGCCAGCCACACTTACGCTCAGCCCGGCTCGTATAGTGCTAAGCTAACGCTAAATGTTACAGAAAATGGCCAAGCCAAAATGGTCACCTCTAAGAGCTGTGCAGCTACGATTAATATTGCGCAACCTCAGCCCAAATGCAGCGTTTCCGGCAAAACCAACTTGCCGGCCAATTCGCCGCAATGCCAGCAGGCGCCGCCAGCCTACGCCGCTTGCGCCAGCCTAACTTCTCAGCAAGTCGCCGCGCCCGCCCATGCCTACCAATTTAGCGCCGCTGCCACAACCAAAAATGCCGCCATCAACTCCTATAACTTTGATTTTGGCGACGGCAACAACCAAGTCGTAACCTCCAACGCCACCAGCGCCAGCACCAAGCATAGCTACTTGAAACCCGGCAGTTACAATGCCACAGTTACAATTAACAGTTTACAAAACGGCCAAGCCAAGGCACTAACTTCTGCCAACTGCTCGGTTACCATAACTATCGCCCAGCCAACGCCGCCAACGCCGCCAAAACCGCAAACGCCAACGCCGCCAAGCTTGCCAAACACCGGCCCTGGCGCAGTAATCGGCGTCTTCGCCGGCACCAGCCTAATCGGCAGCCTGGCGGCCGGCCTGTGGCTCAAGCGCCGCTGATTTAGTAGCTAATGTTTTAGCAGTTTGAATTTAGTAATATTACTAGTTCGCCGCCATCGCAAATTCCATCTCCCAGTCTCCAGATTCCACGGCTTTAAGAGGGCTTTTGATTTAACACCAAAAAGCCCTTGCCGAGACGAGTCAAGGCATGTTATAATTAGAGCTACTAGAAATAAGCTGCTTGAAAATTACTTTTAGTTTACTATTAAAGTTTAAAGTTCTAGAAATATTAACTTCTACTATAAGGAGCAGCTAAGTTGCCGTGTGTTGATCCGCTAACTTACCTTAAGAGAATTAACAAGAGGATAGCAAACGTTTTATGGCAACCAAACTTTTTGTTGGTTCCTTGCCCTACGCGCTGAATGACGACAGTCTTGGTGAAATTTTTGCCAATGTCGGCAGCGTGGTATCGGCCAAGGTCATTATGGACCGCGAAACCGGACGCTCAAAAGGCTTCGGTTTTGTCGAAATGTCGAGCGAAGACGAAGCCAAAGCCGCCATTGACCAGCTCAATGGCAAAGAAGTCGAAGGTCGCACGATCGTCGTCAACATGGCTCGCCCGCGCGAAAACACCGGCGGCGGATTCCGCAACTAGAAATACTTTTAAAAAGTACTCCTAGTTAAAATAGCCGCGCTTTTCAAAAAGCGCGGCTATTTTCATGCAATCTGATAAGGACCCGCACATTTTGCTATATAAGTTATAGTATTAGTTATGTACCAAATCAGCCGACAAGATTTTGAAACTTATTTTAATAAGTCCGTCGCCAATCTGCCGCAAATTTATGTCGACAGCTTGAAAAACGTGGCTTTAATCGTCGAGGACGAGCCCAGCCCGGCGCAACTGGGCAAGCTGCGCATCCGCGGCGACAGTTTATTGCTGGGACTTTACGAAGGCGTGCCGCTGACCGAGCGCCAAGGCGCCAGCAAACTGCTGCCGGATAAAATTACCCTATTTCAAAAACCAATCGAGCAAATTTGTCATAGTTTGTCCCAGCTGCAAAACCAAATCGGCCGCACGGTCTGGCACGAAATCGCCCATTATTACGGCTTGAACCACGCCAAAATCCGCCAGCTGGAAAGCCAAGAAAAACAACATCCCATAAATTAATTTCAAATTCTAAGTTTTTAAGGATCTGTCGATTGCAAACACAGTTTGGAATAAATTTAGTAGCAAGCAAACCCCAAAACAAAAAACAGCTAAGCTTAAATCCATAGTCTATAATTCTTAGTCCTCGAGTTCATACTTCATGACTGGTGACTATAATTATTTAGACCGGAAGTTTTCGCTCGGTAATATGAAGCAAAATATATAAGTTATACTTAAAATTATTTACTTAAGCTAAGTAACTATGCTACAATAAATTTAATGGCAAAAGATGTAATGATTGCCGCCGAAAATTTGACTAAAAAATTCGGCGAATTTTCGGCGGTCGATAATATTAGTTTTAAGGTCGATAGAGGCGAAATTTTTGCTTTTCTCGGTCCCAACGGTGCCGGCAAATCGACGACCATTAAAATGCTGACGACTTTGCTGAAGCCTAGTAGCGGCCAATTAACTTTAGCCGGCCACAACGTTGTCAAAGACCAGGCCGCAGCGCGCCGCTCGTTTGGCATCGTGTTTCAAGATCCCAGCGTCGACGACCAACTGACGGCCTACGAAAACATGCAAATCCACGGCGTCATGTACGGCGTGGCTAGCGGCGAACTAAAATCAAGAATCGAAGAACTGCTAAGGCTGGTGGAATTATGGGAACGCCGCGATTCGCTAGTTATCACCTTTTCCGGCGGCATGAAACGCCGACTGGAAATCGCCCGCGGCTTGCTGCATCATCCGCAGGTTTTATTTCTGGACGAACCAACGCTCGGTCTGGACACGCAAACTCGCGCCCTGCTCTGGGATTATGTGCAAAAAATGAGCCAATCCGAGCAGATGACGATTTTTTTTCACCACCCATTATTTGGAAGAAGCAGCCGACGTCGCCCAGCGCATCGCCATCATCGACCACGGCAAAATTGTGGCTAGCGGCACGAACGCAGCGCTCATGAAACAAACCAAAACCAAATCGCTGGAGCAAGCCTATCTAAAATTAACCGGCAAAGCATTGCGCGACGAATCGGTTAGTCCGAGCGAAGCCTGGCGCGCGCGGCGGCGCTCCAGGAGCATGCGATGAGCCGAAAATGCCACAATTTTCCTGTAACGTGTCACGATACTATCCAAGATTATCGTGTCACAATTTTTTGCTTCATTGTCACATGCTTCGAGCCAATGTTTGGTGGCAGGTGACAGGCTAATGACTAATCGCGGAGCCGTTTTATGAGAGTTGTCTACGTTCTGTGGCTGCGCCAAATCAAACGCTATTTCCGCGCCAAGTCGCGCGTGGTTGGCGCGATTGGCCAGCCGCTACTATTTTTGCTGGCGCTCGGCTATGGCCTTGGTTCGGTATTCGTCAAGCCGGCCAGGGCAATTATTTCCAGTTTTTAGTGCCTGGAATTATGGTGCAAACGGTGCTATTTTCGGCCGTTTTTTACGGCGCCAATATTATTTTTGATAAGCAGTTTGGCTTTTTGAAAGAGACGCTCGTCGCGCCGGTGTCGCGCTTTAAAATTATGATCGGCGGCGCGCTGGGCGGCGCGACGACTTCAACCTTGCAGGGCATGTTGGTATTTTTTATTGCGCTGGCGCTCGGTTTTCGGCCGCACGATTGGCTTTTATTATTGCTCGCGCTGGTCGTTTTAACGCTTTTAGCCTTGGCGTTGACCAGTTTTAGCTCGGCTATCGGCTCGTTCGTCAACGACATGCAAGGCTTTCAGGCGATCAACCAATTTTTGATTTTCCCCCTGTATTTTTTGTCCGGCGCTTTGTATCCGCTGACCGGCGCGCCAAATTGGCTGCGTATAATCGGCGAAATTAACCCGATCAGCTACGCTGTGGACGCGCTGCGCGAAGCTCTAATTAACCAAAGCCAATTTGGCTACGTTAAAGATTTTTCGGTTTTAGTCGGCACGCTGATTGTGTTAATGGCTATCGGTGTTTGGCGTTTCCGCCATATCGAGGCCTGAGAGTTTTTGCTAGCCGCGGCCAAATAACTTTAGCCATGATTGCTTCAATCGGCAGCCAGCCGAAACTGCGGCTGTCCGTGCTGGCAGCCAAATTATCACCGAGCACAAACACGCGCTGGCCAGCAATTTTCTGCACGCGCTTAATTTTATCAACACCGTCGTGGCGCACAACCACAATTTGCTCAGGTTTTAGCTTCTTAATATGCCTAAGCGCCAAAACAATTTTGCCCTCATCTAAAACCGGCAGCATACTATCGCCTGCCACGCGCCGGACCAGAAAACCGCTATAGGACTTACGCATTTTAGTGCAGTTTGGGATGAAAACCGAGCATCGGAATGCAGCCGTACTACTGGTACGGCGGAATAAGGAGCGCAGGTTTTCGCCCAAAATGTGCAAAATGCGTAAGTCCTGCTTAAGCTTTTTTAGTCTCCCAGAAAATTTTGGCGATTTCATCGATTCGATCCAATAATTTTTGCCCTGATTCCGGCTCGGCGTGATGCTTGCAATCGCTGGCTTGCTTAATTGCCCGCCAAAATTTATCGTGCAAATCCGGGTATTTTGCCAAATGTTCCGGCTTAAAATAATCGGCCCACAAAACCATCAAATGATGCTTGACCAACTCAGCGCGCTGTTCTTTGATGATAACCGCGCGCATCCGGTCGTCGCCGCTAAAGCCGGCCATTTTGTTTTGAATTTCGTGCACGCTTTTGGCCTCAACCTGCGCCTGCGCCGGATCGTACACGCCGCACGGCAAATCACAATGCGCATAAACCGGTTTAATAAAATTTAATTTCATAAAATTTAACCTCCTTAAAAGTATTTATCCTATTATACAACTAGCTAGCGGGCTAGCGGCTATGAGATTTTCGCCATTTGGCGAGCTAATGAGACAAAGCTTGCGGTTTTTCTATAGCTACTCGCGGCATCATTCTATCTTTTTAACGGAAGAAATAATTCCGGTTTAAGCATATACTTCGCCGTGCAAACTATATTGCTTCGCTACGCTCGGCATATAAATTTCGCTTACCGCTCAAATTATCATCGCGCGGTCAAAATGGAAACATATTGCCAAAGTTGCTCTTTTCCTTAAACGCTACCGTTTGTTGATTGCTCGTGGCGCCATTTGGCGATTTCGGCGTGGTTGCCGTTTAGCAAAACTGGCGGGACTTTTTGGCCGCGAAAATCTTCTGGCCGCGTGTACTGCGGAAATTCTATAGTTTTATCATCGTCTTGAAATGATTCAATTTCAGTGGAAGTTTCACCGCCCAAAACACCCGGCAGCAAGCGCACCACCGAATCAATAATCACCATGGCCGGCAATTCGCCGCCAGTTAACACGTAATTGCCGACGCAATATTGCCGGTCAATCCAATCAGTAATCCGCTCGTCGTAACCTTCGTATCGGGCGCAAACTAAAATTAAAGCTTGGTTTTTCGTGGCCAGCGCCTTAGCGTCAGATTGTTTATAAAGTTGGCCGCGCGGCGTCGGCAAAAGCGTAAGCGCCTCTGGGTCGTTAGCTTTGGCTTTTTCGATAGCCGCAATTAATGGCTCCGGCCTTAAAAGCATACCGTCGCCACCGCCATAAGGCGTATCATCGACTTGCCGGCGCGGACCCAAGCCAAACTCGCGCAGATTGATAAATTCAAAATCCACAATTTTACGATCTTGTGCCTTCCACAGCATGCTAGAATTCAGCACGCCGCCAAACATCTCCGGAAACAAACTAATAATTTGAATTGTCATTCAGTTTGATTTGAGCTGCTGCGTATGAAGCTTGACGGTGGATTTTATAACATCTTGGTCGGCCTCGATATTTGCAATCCGCTCTTCGTGATCGTTGACTTGGTTGTTAACTTTCAAGTTGGCCGAAAGATTTTCCAAAGCCGTTTGCAGCGTATCATCCATAGCTTCCAGCAACACGCCCTGGCGCCGCTGCTCGGTTTTGAGTTCGGCAACGTCGGTTTTGAGAGTTGAGACGTCGGACTTGAGTTCGGCAACGTCAGTTTTAAGGATTGAAGTGTCAGTTTTGAGATCAGCGACATCGGTCTTTAAGGTTGAGACGTCGGACTTGAGTTCGGTGACGTCGGTTTTGAGCGGCGCTACCTCTTCGCGAATTACCGCCCGTATATCATCAATCTTTAAATCCGCCATACCGATGCTCCTTCTATATTTTCAATTATAAATCATCGGGTCGCAGAACACCAAAGTAATAATTACAAAACCTGTCTGCGTGGCTTCGCTCTCAATAACGATCGCTGCAAGCTAATAATCTGAATTTTCATCTGCCCATACTCTAGCAGGCAGCCATTAATCGGATAAATGATACAGCGCCTGGACTTCAGCCACGTTCAGCGCGCGGTTGTAGACGCGGAGATTGTCAATGCTGCCGTCAAAGTAAGGATTGCCCAACGAGCCGATGGTAGGACTAGCTCCCGAAACTAAATTGGAACTCCCAAGAGCAGCACTATTAACTGATTTTACAAGTTGCCCGTCAACATACATATTTAGAGTATTTGCTGTACGATTCAGCACGCATACAAATAGATGCCAATTGCCATCATCATAATTATTGGCTGGCGATGTGACATAAACATAAGGAGAATATCCTATTTCACAGCCGAGCCGTCCAGGTGTGCCGTTGCCAATATCAAGCAATACACCATTAGCATTTGATGAGCCGGACATTCTGTATATGCCGCCTCGACTTGTGGATGAAGTTTTGAACCAAGCTGACCAGCTGTGGCTGCCTGTTCCAATTTCTAGAACGCTATTATTGGGTAGCTGTATAACTTGGTTACTGCCATTGAAGCTATAGGCACTGTTGATGTTGCCAAATCTGTCATCCGTCAGCGTGGCGCCGTTGACGGTGCCGTTGTCGCTGTAGGGGGTAGCGTCTTTAGCGTTGCCGTTGAAGGGATAAATAGG
>JBOHNS010000013.1:0-3736 GCA_050730835.1 Saccharimonadales bacterium (SeqCode) | reverse complement strand
GCGCGGCCGCGACGGGCGAAAGTTTGGCGAGCTATTAACTGCCAAACTGCACTATGCCATGGAGCAAAATTTGGCGGAAAATGTTGCGATACTAGCCAAAGATCGTCCCGTGCGTATTTTTGCCGGCGATGAAGATCCGGTATTTAAGCTCGCCGAGCTGGCCCAGGCGCTTGGCCATGTTAGCTGCGGGAACTCGCTAGAAGTTGTGCCCGGCAGCCACATCTCGTGGGCCACCCGCCGCGGCCAAGAGCAGCTTTTGACGGCCGTTCGCTGGGCAGAGTCAACCGAAGCCCAAACGGCTTAAAAATTATAATCGGCAGATTTTCATTTTGGCAATTATTTTTTGCCGGCTGGCTTTTTGAGTGAAGACTTTTTGGCCGCCGGCTTTTTGGACGAGGATTTTGCTGGAGTCTTTTTGGCGGCTGTCTTTTTGGCGGCGGGTTTTTTAGTAGACGTCGATTTAGCGGTTGTAGTTTTAGGCTTGCCGGCGGATGATGATTTTTTCGCTGGGGGTGGCTTGACACCGGCAGCTTTGGCTAGTTGGGATTGTTTGCGGGCGAGTTTGTTTTTGTGCATAACGTGTTTTTTGGCGGCTTTGCCTAGTTCGCTTTGAGCTTTTTGCTGCAGCTGACTAGCGTCTTTTTGGCCGGCGTCCAGACTTTTATTAAAGGCTTTTGTAGCGGATTTTACGGCGCGGCGGGTTTTGGCATTGCGCACGGTGGCCTTTTCGGCCGTTCGGACGCGCTTGCCAGCGGATTTGATAATTGGCATAAATAATTTATCCTTTAAAAATTAATATCGTCATCGTCGACAAGTGATTATATCAGAGATGGCGGTAGCTGTACAATATTCCAATTAAATATTTTAAAAACTTGCTTGGCAAGGTTATAATGTTTGTGGTAATATTTATTTGAAGGTTAAAATAAAAAGCCATGGATGATAGTAACAAAGTAGAACAACAAATCGCCGAGCGCATCAAGCAGGGCAATAACGTTTTGGTGGCTGTCAATAGCGATCCGAATGTCGACCAACTGGCGGCGGCCATCGGCTTGACGCTTATGCTTAATAAAATGGATAAGCATGGCACAGCTGTTTTTAGCGGGCAAGTGCCGTCTGTGATTGAATTTTTGCAACCGGAAAAGACTTTCGAAAAAGACACCAATAGTTTGCGCGATTTCATTATCGCGCTCGATAAGTCGAAGGCCGATAAGCTGCGCTACAAGGTGGAAGATACGGTTGTCAAAATTTTCATTACGCCTTATCGCACCAGCCTTAGCGACAAAGATCTGGAATTTAGCGAGGGCGATTTCAATGTCGACGTGGTGGTTTGTTTGGGTGTCAACAACCAGGATGATTTAGACCAGGCGATTGCCGCGCACGGGCGAATTTTGCACGATGCGACAGTAGTCAGTATCAATAATACTAGCCAGGATAATAAGTTGGGCAGCATTAATTGGTACAACGAAAAGGCCAGCAGTTTGTGCGAAATGGTGGCAACGATGGCCGAGGATTTGGGCAAAAATTTGCTGGACGAATCGGTCGCGACGGCGCTTTTGACCGGAATTGTGGCCGAAACGGAGCGCTTTTCGAACGAAAAAACCTCATCCAAAACCATGTCAGCCAGCGCCAAACTAATGGCCGCCGGCGCCGATCAGCAACTGGTCGCGACTGAACTGCAAGCGCCTGCAGAGCCGGAATCAGAGCCGGAAATAGAACCAGAAGCGCAGGCGTCTCCGGACGAAAACGCCGACGAAAATTCTGATAATCCTGCCGCTGAGCGCAATCACAATAATGATTCGGACGAATCCGATGACGACGAGCCGCCCAAGCCAAACGACGGCACGCTGGAAATCGATCATCAGAATGATAAAAACGAATCTGACGACAAAGACGGCGATGACAATTCGCCAGCAACAAAATTGGATGAATCGTCAGACGGCGCAGCAAGCGACGCGGCTGACGGTCAGGTTCATATCGATTCAGAGGGCAAGTTGCAAAATCTTGGCGATGATGCGCCGGCTTTTGGTAATTTGGACGGCGCGAAAAATGCATCTGGTGCTGACGATCAAGCTGCGCTGCCTGGCAAGCGATCTGATGATAATACCGCCCTCGGTTCGGCGAAAATGGGCGGTGGTTTTACGGCTAATAGCCAGCCAGAAGGATTAGATCCGGCGATTGATCCGATGAGTTTGCCTGGCGCTCTGCCGCCGCTTATGCATCGCGGCGAGATTGGCGAAAATGACGCTACTTCGCCGCCAGCCGCCAGCGATTCTGGCGCCTCGGCTGCGCCAGCCACAGACAATATTAGCGGCTCGCCGGCTGATAATGACCAAGGTGGCGCGCCGAAAACGCTTCAAGATCTCGAACAAGCCGCGCGGCAGGCGCATGCTGGCGGCGCTATGGCGGAGCAATCCGGTGCACCTGACCAAAACCAAGAGGCTAACGACGGTCAAGCCTCAAGTCTAAATTTGCCGGATCCGGATCCATCACCGCCGAATAATAGTTCCAGTCTGGATAGCGCCCAAGCTTCGCTCCAAGCCGCCGCTAGCGGTTTTGTGCCAGCCGTCGATACTGTGCTGCCAGCCGATTCATCGAATAATCCGCCAGCTGGCGATAATGCACCGGCCACAGACATTAATGGCGCTCAGAATTTGCCCAGTCCCATGCCGTCGCCAATCGCAACCAATGCTACCGCCGAGCCGCCGCCAGCCGTCGAAACCATGAACATGCCGACGCCCTTAGGCAATGGCAATGTCCAAGGTCCGGCCTATATTCCATCTGCTCCCGGCGATATGCCGCCGGCGCAATCCGGCCGCGCGCCAATAACCGACAACCAAAATCAGCCATCGCCCGCGCCGCCGGTGCCGCCGCCAATGTTGCCGCCGCCGGTTAATTAGTTTACAGTTTCTGACGTGGCAGGCATTTTATTAATTGATAAACCGAGCGGCTGGACCAGTTTTGACGTTGTTAATTATGTGCGCAAAATGATAACCCAGGCCGAAAAACGGGGTCTTGAGACTTCGCATTTGGATGGAGTGCAAGGCGACGGCAAGCAGCGGACTGAAGCCGTATTTAAATACGGTAAAGGAGTAGCGCAGCCGGCAACGCCGCAATCCGCCAAAAGCAGCGGCAAGGTAGCTGGCGCTGCCAGGCAACAGGTCGCCGCGGTGCGGAGGGTCAAGGTAAAAGTTGGCCACACGGGGACATTGGATCCGCTAGCGACCGGCCTGCTAGTTCTTTTAATTGGCAAAGATTATACGCGCCGCGCCGGCGAGTTTAGTAAGCTAGACAAATCCTACGAAGTGACGATGAAACTTGGCGTTACTAGCACGACTGGCGACGAAGAAGGCGACAAGCTAGCGGTTAGCGACAAGCAGCCAGATCTAAGCAAAATCCAAGCTGCACTAGCGAAATTTACAGGGGAAATCATGCAAACGCCGCCGGCCTTTTCGGCTATGAAAATCAACGGCCAGCGCGCCTACAAACTAGCCCGCGAAGGAAAAGTTGTTCAACTAGAACCCCGCCCAGTAACCATCCACAAAATCGAACTAAAAAATTATAACTACCCATTAGTTGATTTTACCGCCGAAGTTAGTAGCGGTACCTACATCCGCAGCCTAGTAGCAGACCTAGGCAAAAACCTAAAAACCGGCGCCTACATGTCCGGCCTAAACCGCACAAAGGTCGGCAAGTTCGAGACTAAAAAAGCGTTGAATTTACAAAATTTAAACGCAGA
>JBOHNS010000012.1:0-3614 GCA_050730835.1 Saccharimonadales bacterium (SeqCode) | reverse complement strand
AGCTGCATTTAAAAGAATGTCAGTTCAGGTATAATATGCGTCATGAAGACATGTATCACGAACTACTTAAAATACTACGAAAGGACGGCTTGAGGCTAGGCTAAACTAGTCTTGAACCTAAATTTTAAACATAAGTTTTTATATGCCATATGATGACAAAAGTTAAAACTCTCGGTGAACTCGACGCTATGCGCGTCAGCGGCCAGATGCTTGCGGCAATTTTGCAGCTATTAAAAGCGAAAACCGAGGCCGGGTGCAGCACAAAATATTTGGCCGATTTAGCCGCCGAAGAATTGCGCCGGCTTGGTGGCCAGCCAACTTTTCTCGGCTACCAGGGATTTCCAGACGTACTCTGCGCTTCCATCAATCAAGAAGTGGTTCATGGTATTCCTAGTCCCAGCAAAATTATTAAAGCCAGCGATATCGTCAGTCTGGATTTTGGCGTTACTTATAACGGTATGGTGACTGATAGCGCGCTGAGTTTTATTGTTGATAAAGCCATAAAACCCGAACATCAACAGCTGGTCGAGGCTACCGAGCGCGCTATGTACGCCGGCATCGACGTGCTCAAAGATCACGTGCGTACTGGCGATATCGGCGCGGCGGTGGAAATGTCGCTAGGCCAAAATAATTACGGCGTAGTCAGAGATTTGGTTGGGCACGGCGTCGGCCATCATATGCACGAAGAACCAAACGTGCCGAATTACGGACACGCCGGCAGCGGCACGGTTTTGGCGGCCGGCATGACGATTGCCATTGAGCCTATGGCTACCTTGGGCGGTTACCAGGTAGTTGGCTCTGATGACGGTTGGACTATTATTACCAAAGACGGCTCTTTGTCAGCTCATTTTGAGCATAGCGTATTAATCACTCAATCTGGAGCTGAAATATTAACGGCCTTAGCCTAAAAACTATCAGCTTGTCACGCTGATAAGCTAAGCGCTATACTTGAAACACTATGGCAGACCAAGCTTTACCGCATTATGTCGGACTTGATATAGGCACCAGTAAAATTCGCTGTATCGTCGGAGTGGTCGATCCCGGTAGTGCTGATAAAGTTTCGATAATTGGCTATGGTAGCGCGGCCACTGACAGCATGCGCAAAGGTGTCGTAGTTTATGCTGATGCTGTCACCGAGTCAATCATTGCGGCCGTCAATGAAGCCGAGCGAATCTCCGGCCTACACATAGATGCTGCTACAGTTAATGTCAACGGCGCTCACGTTGCGGGCATTAATTCCAAAGGCGTAGTTGCTATCAGCGCCGCCAATCGGCAAATTAATGAGGATGACAGATTGCGCGTGGAAGATGCCGCGACTATTGTCCAGCTGCCGCCAAACCGTGAGATTGTTCAGTTGTTTGCCAAAAATTATCGCCTGGACGGCCAGGGCAATATTAAAGATCCGATCGGCATGCAGGGTGTCAGACTAGAGGTAGATACACATATTGTAACGGCCGCAACGCCTAGTTTGCGTAATTTAGATTTAGCCATAGATAAGTCGCAAATAGCGATTAATCGGCGCACATTATCTAGCTTGGCAGCGGTCGAAGCGGTGTTAACTAAACAACAAAAAGAAGCCGGAACGCTAGTCCTAGACATCGGTGCCGGCACTACCAATTTAGCTGTCATAGAAGACGGCGAAGTGCAACACGTAGCAGTTATTGCCATGGGCAGCATTAATATAACTAACGACCTGGCAATCGGCCTTAAGACTGATTTAGATATAGCTGAACAGGCCAAGATTCAATACGCTAGCCTAGAGGAAAAGCAGACAAAAGAAAACGTGACTGTCGAATTTGAAAAAGCTAACCATAACTTCAAAGCTAGCGAAATAAAAATGATTACCGAGGCTAGAGTCGAAGAAATTTTTGATTATGTCGAAAAGGAGTTGCGTAAAATACAACGTTCTCAAAAACTGCCAGGCGGCATCGTCTTAGTTGGCGGCTGCGCCAAGCTGCCAGGCATAGCCGAATTTGCCAAAGAAAAACTTAGCTTAGCCGCTCGTATTGGACAATTACAAAATATCACCGGCCTGGTGGAATCGGTTAACGATCCGGCAGACTTCACAGCCGTTGGTTTAATGTTGTTAGATATGCTACTAATTCCTAATCAAGCAACACACAAGACGGGCAATATAGCGAACACAAAAATTTTAAATTCATTAAATAAGCTTTTAAACTTTCGCGGGCAATGAGCTAATAATTTGTGCATAAATTTTAGCGTCAAAAAGCGGCATTATTATAAGCCACCAGTTTGTATAACTAATTTGGTTGAACTTGGCGGGGCAGTAGTTTATACTCGGAGTTACTGAAGAGTAATTTTATAAAAGAGGTTTAAAACTTTCAACATGCCACAAGTTGCACCTGCTATCGAAACTTTTGCCCGAATTAAGGTCGTTGGCGTGGGCGGAGCCGGCGGCGCGGCCGTTAATCGAATGGTTCAGGCAGGCGTCGAAAATGTCGAATTTATAGTTATTAACACTGATTCTCAGGCACTGCATAATTCTAACGCTAATTCTAAGATTCATATCGGCAAAGATACCACGCGCGGTCTGGGCTCCGGTGCTGATCCGGAAGTTGGCCAGCAAGCCGCTGAAGAATCTAGCGAGGACATCAAGCAAGCTCTGGAAGGTTCTGATATGGTTTTCGTGACCATTGGCGCCGGCGGTGGTACTGGCAGCGGCGCTGGACACGTGGTGGCGCGGTTGGCTAAAGATATGGGTATTTTGGTTGTCGGTGTGGCCACCAAGCCGTTTGCTTTTGAGGGCGAAAAACGCCGGCGCAATGCCGAAACTGCCATAGAAAAATTGCGCAACACAGTCGACACTTTAATCGTCATACCTAACGATCGTCTGTTACAGACTATCGATCGCCAAACCCCGCTGGTTGAGGCTTTCAAGGTAGCCGACGATGTTTTGCGCCAAGGCGTGCAGGGCATATCCGATTTAATAACGGTTCATGGTCTGATAAATTTGGATTTTGCCGACGTCAAAACGGTTATGAGCAATGCCGGCTCGGCGCTGATGGGTATTGGTCGTGCCAGCGGCGAAAATCGCGCCGTTCAGGCCGCTCAGCAGGCTATCGAATCGCCCTTGTTAGAAGTTTCCATCGACGGCGCGCGCGGTATTTTATTCAACGTAATCGGTGGTAACGATTTATCGATGCACGAAATAAATCTAGCCGCCGAAACTATTACTGCCGCTGCCGACACAGAAGCTAACATTATTTTTGGAGCCACGATTAGCCCCGATTTAGAGGGTGAGTTAATTATCACGGTTGTAGCGACCGGCTTTGATATGTCCTATTTTGCTAATCGCAGCGCGCCGCAAATCGCCCAGGACAATAATGATAAAACGCAAACTATGGATGATAATACAACACCTAGGGTTTTTCCACCAGCCGGTATCGATAATATTTCTAAAAACGACGACAAGGTTATGGCCGATTTAGACATGTCGCTTGATACAAATCAGGTGGATGAAGCTGATTTCAATACCGAAAATACCATTCCCAACATTTGGTCTATAGATGAAAAAAAGCCTGACAACAATTCGTCCCAAGCCGACTCCGATGCTCAATCGCAGCCTGGCACAGACAATGATGCCAGCACTAATC
>JBOHNS010000011.1:0-33537 GCA_050730835.1 Saccharimonadales bacterium (SeqCode) | reverse complement strand
CACACCCTTTACTAAATAACCGTGCGATAGTGTCACGATCCCGCCCTGTTAACTTGGTTGCTCCCATCCGTACATTCTACCTTTCCGGTAGTGTTCGGATTCTAACGAGAACTCAGATTTGCTGGCACATGGTCGGCTTTAGACCATTTTCGCGTGCTTAAAACCTGGTAAAATGGTTAACAAGTTGGGCGTTCGTGGCGTTAAAATTTTTGCTTCTGTCACCAGTTAAATTATCGCTCTAGGCTGTGGTGCGGTAATCAGCTATGTAGTAATAATTACACTTGAATGAATTTTGTAATGTTCTATCTGTTAGCCGTAGTTTGGCTGAAGCCGGCCAGTTAATAATTTAGCAGCGGTCAAAATGCTCATACCGCCACATAATGCTTATGTTATAAAATACTATTTACCTATTGTAAATGTTGGTATATACCAGAATTTGGGAAGTCAAGTGGGCTTTAAAAACCCGAAAAAGTTATTAACTAAAAGGAGGTTATCGATGTCTCAGTCAAAGACTAGCAAGATAAACAGTGCAGCTAAAATTCATAATCGTTCGGCTAGGCCGAGCAGCAATTTTTTGGCTAGCGTGGCCGGCATTGCCGTAGGCGTGCCGCTGGCAGTCGCTGCCATGACGCCGCTTATGCACAGCCAACTGGCTGGTGCAGCGCCGGCAACAATTCAGGCCCGCCCGGCAAGCACGACGCTAAGTTGCCAGCAACCAGCCAAAAATGCCACTAGCGCTATGACAACGGCAAAAGTCGCCAGCACCAGCACGGCTCAGCCTAAACCGGCCATCGGCCAACCAATTGCGCCAAGTTCAAAAACCATGTCGCCGAAGAGCCCAACCACGGCGCCGTCATGGCGCCTGGTCGGCAATCTGCACAGCAACGACACAGCCGTTCTCAAAAACACTGGTCCGAAATCTAACAATAAAGTTAACTTCACAACCAGCAACACCACCACGGTCAAAAACACTAACAATCTAACTGTCAGCAACCGCAACAACCAAACGGCCACCAGCGGTAATGCCACAACCAGCCGCAACACTAGCGGCGGCAATAGCGCCAGCGGCTCGGCTAGCAACAGCGATAGTCGCGACACGACGATCAATATCACTAACTAAGTTGCAATTTTAAATATTTAAATAGTTGCAGCCCGAACTAAAAATCGTACCTTAAAAATCAAACCAAAACTAAGCCTTAGCCAGCGCCGGGTAACCACTAAAATACCGGCGCTCGCTCCGGCACAATCGCAATATGCTTAAATAACTTAAATAAAATTGAAACTAGTAATATATTTTACAGTCTTGCAATTTTATACAAGCTAGGATGGTTAAGGTAATTTAAGGATTTAAGGGTTGGAGGGTTAACCAAACTATGCCAAGACAATTGTTGCGACAACAGGCTAGAAACAATAAGCTATTGGCTCCGTTTACGCAGGGGTTGTTGCGCCGACGGCTAGTGGCGATTGCCGCGATTGGTAGTTTGTCGGCGCTGGCCATAGCTTTAGCTGTTGCCCTGCCCGGCGATACGTCGGCGCAATCGTCGTCGGCGCATTTGGCCAATCATGCTGCCGCATCTGCACTAACCAAGCCTTCGGCCGCGGCAGCTGATACTGCAGGTGCTAGCCAGTCCCAATCATCCGCCGCTAATGCGCCTGGCCAATCCGGCAATAGTTCAAGTTCGGTTTCTGCCACCAGCACTACCGTGCAATCAACTAGCACTGCCGGCAGTTCATCGCATTCCAGCTTGAAAGTTAACGGTCGCCAGCAAACCATGCCGCAAAACGGCAGCTACCAAAAAACCATTAACACGCCCAGCGGCCAGGTTCATTTAAAGGTCAGCCATAATTCCGGCGCTGCTAGCAATACCAGCTCGACCAACGTCCAAGTCCAGTCGGATGCATCCACCAGCACATTAAATTATCAGGACACGCAAGGCATGGGCAGTTAGTTACTAGCTAGCCACTTGTTCGACTTTGGCAGATGAAACATGATCACGTCATCTTCCGAAGTCGGGTAGGAGCACCCGAGCAATATCAACTAATATTAATAATTAATTACTAAGGAGGTACTATGAATAAAGTACACGTTCTTCGTTACACTGCATCAGCAGTAACTTCTCTCGGCCTGTTAGCGGGACTGGGCGGTGGTATTGCTGGGGCAAGCACTGGCACCATTCAAACGACGGGGCCAAACTCAAGCAACCACATTAGTTCGGTTGTGTCAAACAAAGTAAAAGCCACCAACCACAACCGGGTTGGCGTAAGCAACCTCAACTTGCAGGGTGCACACTCTGGCCAGGCAATGACTCGCGGCAACACCAACGGTGGTAGCGCGCGTAGCGGCAACGCCAGCAACAACGGCGCTACCAGCACCTCATTAGCTGTCAGCAACACTGGCTCAAGTGCTGCTGCGTCGATGGGTTCGGGCAACGCCAACACGAATGCTACCATTCGCGACACTGGTCCTCGCTCAAACAACACTGTAACTTCCAAGCGAACCAACAAAGTTACGGTTACTAACAAAAACAATGTTACTGTCAGTAACGTCAACGCTCAGCGCGCTAGCTCCGGCAAGGCTGTTTCGTCTGGCAACACCCGCGGCGGCAACGCTACTAGCGGTTCTGTCAGCAACACCAGCAAAACTAGCACGACTGTCAAAATCTCTAACTAATTGAGATTTTAAATTAGTCGCTACTAATAAGTTTAGCTCTGGTTTAAAAGTTGTTTAATGGCTTTTAGCTAACTCCTAAACTTGGTGCTGTCAACAACCCGGGGAATCGTTTAAAATAGCGATTCCCCGGTCGGCAACAGTAAAATTATTAAATTATTAATTAACTTAAAAACGAGGTTTTGATTAGATGATGCAACTGCGTATACTGTCGATAATCCGATCGATTGTTTCAGTAAAAGGCAAAAGACTATCTGCTGGCATAACAGCTTTGATGTTTTTGGTCTACCTGGCTGCGCCAGTAAGCTTGGCAGCGGCAGCGACGACTCCTAACACCAGCGCTGGTACGCACGGTTGCGCCTTAAACCGGCCAACCGGTGCCTCTGCTGGAACCTATAGTTTTAATAAAACAACAGGCTTGTGGCAAAATGCCCACTACACCTGGGATCCCGCAACTTGTAAAACCCAGCCGATTAACCCGGTAACCTATACTTATAATTATACCACTGGCCGCTGGGACGCTACCGTCTGGCGCTACAACCCAGCCGCCAAAAAATTCTATCAGGCCAAAGCCGCCGTAGCTACACCGCCGTCCGGACCAAATTACGTCCTAGTCAAACCGGCACCGCCGGCACCTGCCCCATCATCAAGCAATGCTAATGCTAATAATGGCGCAACCGCCGGCGCGTCGAGCAGCGGCGCGTCAGGGCCGAATGCCACGAACCAGACCAGCAGCACGGCGAACAACAACGACAACACCTCAGACAATTCCACGGCCACCGTCAATAATGATATTAATGCTAATGGCCAGTCTGGCGACGCCGCAGTGCAAAACAATACCGCCGGCGGCAGCGCCACTTCCGGCGATACTGTCACGACGGCCGACATATTAAACTCGTTGCAGTCCAACTCTTCATTAACGGTTGCTGCCAACCCGCCAATCACATTTGTTGATAATGTCAATGGCACCGTCAATGGCAATTTGCTGGTCGATCCCAGCTCGGTCGTGCAACCAGCCGGCGGCAGCAACCAACTTGTAACCACCAACAATGTCAATACCACCGATAACAACACAGCCCAAATCACCAACAACGTCCAACTAGCCTCTAAATCTGGCAACGCCAAAGTCGCGGGCAACACCAAAGCCGGCAACGCCACTTCCGGCAATGCTGATGCCGTGGCTAACGTCGTCAATATGATCAACAGCATGATCGCTTCCAAGCAATCGTTTGTCGGCGTTATCAATATTCTAGGTGATTTGAACGGCAATATTTTGCTGCCGTCGCAGTTTTATAACAGTCTTATCGCCAGCAACGCGCCAAGCAGCACGATTAATGTCAAAAACACGCAAAACAATAATATCGCCACTACGCTCAACAATAACCAGTCCATCAATAATGTCGTCACCACCACGGCTAAAACCGGTCTGGCCAGCACTACCGGCAACACCAAAGCCGGCAACGCCACTTCCGGCCAAGCCACAACCAACGTAACCGTTTTCAATCTGACCGGCGACCAAGTTGTCAGCAATAATACGCTTTTAGTTTTTGTCAACGTACTCGGCAAATGGGTCGGCATGCTATTAAATGCGCCGGCCGGCAGCACTGCGGCAGCCTATGGCGGCGGCGTCACCAAGGACACTACCACTCAAACCAACAATATCAACACTAAAGTCAACAACAATGATTCCATCAATAACAACATCAATGTCGCTGCCACCAGTGGTAACGCCGATGTTACCGGCAATACCTCGGCCGGCAACGCCACTTCTGGCAATGCCAACGCTGCCGCTAATCTGCTAAATGTCAATAACAGCAGCTTTGCCAGCGCCGATTGGTTTGGTATATTGTTCATCAATGTCTTCGGCGATTGGACTGGCAATTTCGGCCTGCAGCCGCTGCCGCCAAAGTCGCTTAACAAGACCTATGCCACAACCAGTGCTCCGCTCAAGCCCGCTTCAGCCAAGACACCGCTAGCCAAATTTAATAACTTTGCCGCAGCCGTTACTGGTCGGCCGCCAATAACAACTGCGTCTGACACTACTTCCAACCCGAACAACGGACAAACTAATTCGTTATCAGGCTCTGTCTTGGCCGCCAGCACCACCAAAAAACCGCGCCTGATCGACACCCCAGTCGACCAAGCAACCTCTAACACTCAAGCTAATCAAGATCGCTACGTCAATCTTAAAATCGGCCTGATAATTGTCGCCGTTGGTCTAGGCCTGTTTGCGCTCGAGCGTGTCATCTCGGCCAAAACTCGCGCCGCGGGCGCTAATGACAAAAAAACTGGCCCCAAAAACTAAACTAAAACTTGTTTTAAGCAAAACCAAACCAGCCGGTAGTTCAAGCGTCCGGCGCTAAATTTCTTAAAAATGGACAGATCGGTGACAATTAATAAACTTCCCTGACAACGAAAAACTGTGGCTGGGGCGGCAGGATTCGAACCTGCGCATGCTGGAACCAAAATCCAGTGCCTTACCGCTTGGCTACGCCCCATTGCTTAGGTTCTAGGTTTTAGTTGATAGTTTTTAGTTTGTAGCAGCTGCTAGATTCCAACTTCAATCTTCTATCTACCATATAGCCAGCAACAGACTAATTCTAGTCTATTTGGCGGCTGGTTTCAAATTTGCGGTAGTGGCACAATGGCTATGTCGCGGGACTCTGCACTTCTGGATTGATGGCTGCCTCGTCGGCGATGGCGATTTCTTGCTGACCCATGTAGTTTGGGTGCAGCGGGGCTGAGTTGGTGAAGCCTTGTAGCCACGGATCGCCAGAACATAGCCCGTGGCCGCCAAAGTTAGGTTGGACAAGCGTGTCGTGATTAATTCTAGTAACGGAGCCTATGACTTGGTTCAGCCGATGCTCGTCGTTATTGATGTTGCGGAATTTATTTGACGCGAGACCCATAAACGAATAGCAGCCGCCGTCCGCCGGCAATGCCTGGTAATATTGATTGACGATGACTTCGGCGGGATGATCGCTGTTTAGTTGATGCAAAAAGTTATTAAAAGCTGGACGAAAAGCGGCGATGTTATGATCGAATTCGCGGCCAAGTTTATTAGTTTGGCAGTCTGAGGTCAGGCAGTCGGCAACCATTTGCTGCCAGGCGACGTCATCGGCGCCGACCGATACGGTTACTATGTTGCCGGCGATAGCGCCGCGGGCACGCGCTAGTTGCGCCGGCACCACTAAGCTGCCAATGGCTTGCGGTTTTAGCACGCCTTGTTTTAGCGAGGCGCCGCTGCAGGCTAATTGATCGGCCCTGAGGTTGAGCTTGGCGGCCGTGGAGTAGACCGCAGCTTCGGGCGAATCGTGGCAAGCTTTGGCGACCGGGCCGGCGTTGACAGCTGCCGGCAAACCGTTGCCGCCAGCCACAGAATCGCCTAAGGAAACGACCATGTTGGGTTTTTGGTTGGGCTGACAGGTCTTGCGGCAGGTCGCGTTAATCGTCACTGGCTGGCGCGTGGCGTAAATTGGATCGAGGTTGGGATGAGCGCCTGCCAAAACTGCTCCGGCCGCTATGGCTAGCCCAGCCAGCTTTTTAGCTACAGATTTAGCTTTAGCTGTTTCAGGTTGCTTAATTTCGCGTGCTTGTTCCATTTTTTGCTCCTGCCGCCAGGCCGCGGCCAGCCAACGTTAATTATTATTTTAACAGTAATAACATAATATGTAAAGTTTTTGGTTTTAGGCATTATTTGGCCAAAGCCAGGTTTAATGGTCGCCGTTTTTCGGGCGCGGTGCTATACTTAGAATTTAAAAGTTAGATTAAGCTTTGCTGTTTTTTTAAATGAGCGCTAAACCAACCAATCGCAAAATTAAAATTGCCGTCGTCGGCGTGGGTAATTGTTTTAGTGCGTTGTATCAAGGTTTTGCTTATTATAAAAAGCATGGCGTGACAGTGCCCGGGCTGATGTTTGCCGATATTGGCGGTTATGGGCCGAGCGATATTGAAGTGGTGGCGGCGTTTGATGTTGACAAGCGCAAAGTCGGGCGGCCGGTTGGCGACGGCGTTTTTGCCCCGCCAAATTGCGCGCGGGTGTTCATGCCGGACGTGCCGGCTGGGCCAAAAGTGCAAATGGGGCCGGTTTTAGACGGTGTCTCGGATTATATGTTGGCGCAGCCGGCGGCGGAGGGTTTTCGGCTGTCGAGCGCTAAGCCGGTTGACGTGGTGCAAGTTTTGCGTGCTAGCGGCGCCGATATTGTGGTCAATTATTTGCCGGTTGGATCGCAGGCGGCCACGGAATTTTATGCCCAGGCGGCGATTGATGCCCGTGTCGCCTTTTTAAATTGCATACCAGTTTTTATTGCCAGTAATGCCAAGTGGCAAAACAAATTTGCAGCCGCCAAATTGCCGATTGTCGGCGACGATATGCGCAGCGCTTTTGGCGCCAGTATTTTATCGCAAGTCTTGCAGGAGCTGGCCTTTGACCGCGGCTTGGCCGTCGATTTTCATCAGCAAATCAACATTGGCGGCAACAGCGATTTTAATAATATGATGGTGCAAAGCCGACTGGCATCCAAGAAAAAGTCCAAAGAAAACGTCATCCGCGCCCAGAACGAACTGCGCGGTATTCCGGTGCCCGAACACAGTCTGTTCGCGGGTCCTAGCACCTATTTGCCCTATCTTCGCGACAACAAAGTAGCTTATTTTAATTTGCGGCTGCGCGGTTTTGGCGACGCGCCGGTCGATGTCGATATCAAATTATCAGTCCAAGATTCCGAAAATAGCGCTGGCGTAGTGATTGACGCTATCCGCTATTTGCAAGTGGCGCGCGAAATGGGCATCGTCGGCGCGCTCGGCGGTCCTAGCGCCTGGACGCAAAAAACGCCGCCGCGGCAAATGACCTATGCTGACGCCAAAGCCGAATGCCAGGCCTTCGCCCAGCGCCGCCGCCGCTAAGTAAATTTGACATTGCTGTAATCTGTTTTTTGGCGTAATATTGTCATATAAAACCATGAAACAAACTGCCGACAAAAATCCGGCTGATTATATCCGGCCGCTCAATATGAATGGTCTATCCGGCCGCATGCTGCACTTGCCGGCGCCGGCCTCGTCCGGCGCCAAGGCCAAACAGCGCGAAATATTGTTCATTTACGGCCAGCATTCCAGCCTCGAACGGTGGTGGGGCGTGATTCAGGAATTGAATCAATACGGCGTCATAACGGTACCTGATTTGGCGGGTTTTGGCGGCATGGAAAGTTTATTCAAAATCGGCAAACAGCCAACCATCGACGAGCTGGCCGATTATTTGGCAAGCTTCGTCAAGTGGCGCTTCAAGCGCAAACGCTTGGTAATCGTTGGTTTAAGTCTTGGTTTTCCGGTGGCCACGCGCATGTTGCAGCGCTATCCGGACCTTGTCCGAAAGGTTGATTTGCTGGTCAGTGTGGTTGGCTTTGCCCATCATGATGATTTTGCGTTTAGTAAACGGCGGCAGGCTTTTTATCAATACGGCTCGGCGCTGTTTCAGCCGCGGCCGCTGGCTTGGTTTTTGCAAAACGTCTGTTTTCATCCGGCCATTATGCGCCGCGTCTATCATCATTCGCTGAACGCCCGCCAAAAATTTGCCGGCAAGACCAATGAAGACTTTGAAAAAGTGATGACTATGGAACTGAGCCTTTGGAAAAATAACGACACACGCACTTGGCTAAAAACTAACCGCGAAATGTTTCGTCTGGACAATTGCCGAGTGGCCGTCAATTTGCCGGTGTGGCACGTTTCGGTAGTTAATGATCGCTACTTTGACGAGCGTTTGGTGGAGCAGCATTTCCGGGTTATTTTTAGTCAGTATCATCACGCTCGCTCGACGTCCGACGACCATGGCCCGAGCGTGATTGCTACGCCCGAGCAAGCTGCCAAAATGTTCCCGGTGCAAGTTCGCCGGGCTCTGGAAAAATGCTAAACTGGTCTTTTTAAAGTCAGCTTATAAATGTTATAATGTAGCCGGTTATGAAAATTGGATTGGTTTGCCCATACAGTATTGCCAGGGGCGGCGGCGTGCAAGAGCACGTCCGCGCCATGCATAGCGAATTAACTCGCCGCGGACATCAAGTAAAAATTATTACGCCGCGGCCGCGCGATATTGCCGGATGCGATAAACGCGGCGTGATTTTTATGGGCAATGCCATGGATTTTCGTTCCATGCTGGCGACCACCACGCAGCTATCGGCCAGCATTGACAGCGATTTAATCGACGCCATGCTGGAGCGCGAAAATTTTGACATTTTGCATTTTCATGAACCCTGGGTACCGTTTTTGAGCTATCAGATTTTAGTCCGTTCCAATAGCGTCAATGTGGCCACGTTTCACGCCAAATTGCCCGAAACCATGATGAGCCGCACGCTAACGCGCGTGGTTGCGCCCTACACCAAATCATCCTTAAAATATTTGCACGAGCTGACGGCCGTGTCTGATGCTGCGGCCGAATACGTGCGCGGCGCAACCGAACGGCCGATCAATATTATTCCTAACGGCATTGATTTAAAGCGCTTTCACCGGCCGCGCCCGAGCAGCAATGCTCGGCCGGCCAAACTGACCATTTTATACGTCGGCCGGCTGGAGCAGCGCAAAGGCGTGCGTTATTTGCTGCGCGCTTACTCCAGATTGCAAGAACAATATGATAATTTGATGCTCAATATTGTTGGCGACGGACCGCAGCTGCAGCAGCTGCAGATTATGGCCGAGCAACTGGGTCTTAAAAACGTCAATTTCTTGGGCTACGTGTCCGAGCGGCGCAAAATTAGTTTGCTACGATCGGCCGATTTGTTTTGTTCGCCGGCGGTTTTTGGCGAGAGTTTCGGCATCGTACTGCTGGAAGCCATGGCTTGCGGCCTGCCGCTGGTGGCCGGCAATAATCCGGGCTACGCTTCGGTTATGCAGGGTCTCGGCACGCTGTCGCTGGCTAATCCGCACGACACGGCCGAATTTGCTCGGCGGATTGATTTATTGCTGCACGAAAAGCAACTGCGCAATTTATGGCGCAATTGGGCCAGGTTGGTGGTGCCAAATTACAGTTATAAAAAAATTGTCGATAGCTATGAAAAAGTTTACGGCCAGGCGATCGACGCCAGCGCCAAGCCGCAGCAGCTGAAACTGCGCGAGTTAGTCTCGAATCGCTTTGCCAAATAGAACTAAAAAATGCCCAAGACTTTAAAAATCGGCTTTGTGCTGGACGATACCATCGATTCTAGCGACGGCGTGCAGCAATACGTTTTATGTTTGGGCGCGTGGTTGGCTGGCCTTGGCCACGAAGTGCATTATTTGTGCGGGCAATCAGCGCGCCGCGACTACATCGTGCATAGCTTAAGCCGCAACATCAAAGTTAAATTCAACGGCAACCGCTTGTCGATTCCGCTGCCCGCCAAAAATAGCGCCATAAAAGCTTTACTGGCTAAAGAAAAATTTGACGTGTTGCACGTGCAAATGCCCTATAGTCCGTGGCTGGCCGGCAAAATTATCAAAGCGGCGAGCACCTCAAAAACGGCTATCATTGGCACTTTTCATATCTTGCCAATCGGACATTTGGCGGCTGCTGCTAGTCGCGGGTTGGCGCTAGCCTGCCGTTCCAGTTTGGCTAGTATTGATCAAGTTTTGGCGGTTTCTCAGCCGGCTGCTGTGTTTGCCAAGGCCAGATTTGGCTTAAGCTGCACGGTTGTGCCAAACGTCTTTCAGTTCCATAAATTCCAGAACCTGACTCCAGCTTTTGATAAAAACCAGCCGCTAACAATCGTATTTTTGGGCCGGCTGGTCAAGCGCAAGGGCTGCCAGCATTTGCTAAACGCGGCATTACAATTATCAAACCACCGCGCCGCTAATTTTAAATTAGTGATTGCCGGCCGCGGGCCGGAAGCAGCCAAATTGCAGCGTTTTGTAGCTAAGCACGAATTAAAAAATTTAGTAGAATTTAGCGGTTTTATCGCCGAATCAGGCAAGCCTAAATTGCTGGCCGGCGCCGACATTGCGGTTTTCCCGAGCACCGGCGGCGAAAGTTTCGGGATTGTTTTATTAGAAGCCTTGGCCGCCAGTCGCGGCGCGGTTTTGGCCGGCAATAATCCGGGCTACGCCGGTTTGATGCAAGGCCACGAAGACCAATTATTCGATCCCAAAAACAGCGCTCAGCTGAGCGCCAAGCTGGCATATTTTATGGACGAACCAGGCTTGCGGCGCCAAGCCAGCGCTTGGCAAAAGCAGCGTGCCAAAGCTTACGACGTCAATCTAATTGGTCCGAAAATTATCGATATTTATAAAAACGCCTTGAATAAGCGCTCTGTCGTGCGATAATAACATTATGGTTAGCTTCCGCAACAAAAAAGACGCCAGCGAAGTCTGGATAAATATTAGTAATCGCACGATTATCCGGGTTGTCGTGGTGGCGCTATTATTGTTTCTGGTCGTGGCTTTTTTACGCCGCATTGAGCACGCTTTGTTGCTTATTTTTCTGGCTTTTTTGCTGGCTATCGCGCTCAATAATCCGGTGCGCCGGCTGGCCGATCATTTGCCGGGCAACAGCCGGCACAGCCGTTTAATTGCTACGACTATTTCGTACTTGGTGGTGATCATAATTTTGGGCGGGATTATCGCTTTGATTGTGCCGCCTTTGGTGCATCAAACCAACCATTTTTTGAATGTTTTGCCGAGCTACATATCCGGCGCCCAGGCGCATAATAGCGCCTTTAGCAATTTCATTAATCATTATCATTTGCGAGGCCAGCTGCAAAACTTTTCGCACCATATTGGCGGCTATTTGCATGGCGCCACCGGCTCTTTGCTGTCGACGGTTGTCAAGGCTTTGCGCAGCGCGGTGTCGCTATTGACGATATTGGTTTTGACTTTTATGATGCTGGTCGAAGGTCCGGCTTGGGCCAAGCGCGTGACGCGGATTATCCCGAAAGCTCACCAGAAACACGCCACTCGTTTGGGCGAAGATATGGCGCACGTTGTGCGCGGCTATGTCAACGGTCAAGTAGTTTTGGCGGCCATTGCCGCGGCGCTGATCACGCCGGCGCTATTCATTCTGCACATCAATTATCCGCTGGCGCTGATGGTGGTAGTATTTGTGGCCGGACTGATTCCGCTGATTGGGCACACCATCGGCGCTATCGTGATAACCGCCGTGGCCTTGTTCCACGCGCCGTTATCGGCATTGATTATTTTGCTGTATTATGTTTTGTATATTAATGTCGAAAATTATATTCTGTCGCCGCACATTCAGTCGAACACCACTAATTTATCGCCGCTTCTAGTGATACTGGCGATTGTCATTGGCGTTAGTTTTGGCGGTATATTCGGCGGGCTGCTGGCCATTCCGATCGCCGGCTGCTTCAGGGTGATAATTATTGATTATCTCAAAACGCGCGACATGATTGCGCTAAACAACGACGCCACGGAACCGCCGGCTACAGCCGATACCAAATAGCATTATGAGACACCCTTATTAGGGTTTCTATAGCTTCACGCGGCATCATTCTTTTTCTTTTATAGGAATGAATGATTCCGGTTCTGCATATATTATTCGCTGAACGCTCATATTATCATCGCGCCGACAAAATAGAATACATTTTGGTGGGCTGCTCTTCCCTGCCTCAAAGGCGATACCAAATAGGTCCTAACGATGTGTCATTCAGGCCAAGTCCCTGCTCGGCTAATTGAGCGCGCAGCTGGTCGGACTTGGCCCAATTTTTAGTTTGTCGGGCTGCTTGCCGCTGGGCAATTAATTGTTTTTGTGACTGGTCGATATCTGATTGTTGTAAAAGTTGCAGTCCGAATAGTTGGTCGATCACTCCGAGCCAGGCTTCAAAGGCGCTTTTCGAGCTAACGGGTAGCAAATTGGCTTCGATAATTTTCTGAACTTTAGCTATTTGCGACATGGCTTTTGGTGTGTCCAGGTCATTTTGCAGCGTGCTAAGCAAATTCTTGGCTTCGTTTTCAAAAACTATCGGCGCGCTTGCCTTGGGCTGAGCTTGCCAGCGCAAAACTGCCATATTGTTTAAAGCTTTCAAGCGCTCGGCCGCCTTTTGTAAATTATTGAAACTAAAATGCACCTGGGATCGATAGTGTGCTTGCAAAACCAGCAGCCGAAAACTAAGCGGATCGTAGCCCTTGTTTTGTAAATCTGCCAGCGTAAAAAAATTGTTCAAACTTTTGCTCATTTTTTGGGCGTCGATCAAAATGTGTTCGTTATGCACAAAAAATTTGGCGTAAAGCGGATCGTCGTGGCCGGCCGTGCTTTGGGCGATTTCGTTTTCGTGGTGTGGGAATTTCAAATCGACGCCGCCAGTATGAATGTCAAACGGTTGCCCAAGCATGGCCGAACTCATGGCCGAACACTCGATGTGCCAACCCGGCCGGCCGGGCAAATTTTGCCTGTCAATCGCAAAATCCCAAGCCGGCTCGCCGGATTTTTGGCGTTTCCAAAGCGCAAAATCGCTGGCGTTGGCTTTATCGTATTCGTCGCTAGCGACACGCGCCTGGCTCAAATTGGTAGTAATTTTTGTTAGCTGGCCGTAATTTTTGCCACTATTTCGGTAAGCGGCGATCGAAAAATAGACGCCGTCTTCAGCGATATAGGCAAATTTTTTGTCATATAATTCAGTAATTAATTGCTGCATTTTGGCTATATTGTCAGTGGCTTTTACGAATATCATGTTGTCTGTATCGTTGCCCGCAGTCCACATGTCGTTTACGAAAGTTTCCGAATATTTTTGGGTTAGTTTGTTTAGGGCCGGCCTTGGCGCCAGCTCAGCATATTGCTCCTGGCTGCGCCGAATTGTTTTATCGTCAACGTCGGTAAAATTCATAACGTGCTTGAGGCTATAACGCTCAGCCGCCAAAACCCGGCGCAAAGTGTCGCTAATAATAAAAGCGCTCAAATTGCCAATATGAACCCGCTCATAAACCGTTGGCCCGCAGGAATAAAGCGAAACTTGGCCCTTTTTTAGCGGCGCAAAAGTTTCAATTTTTTTGGTCAAGCTATTATAAAGTCTCATTATTTATTCCGTCTCTAGTTTACCCGAAGCAGTTCGCCGGTGCAGCGAATGGTTTCGGATTTTAGGTTATCGAACGATTGGCCGTTTTGGATTTTGAAGCCGGCGGCGCAAAGGTGGCCGCCGCCGCCGAAATGTTCGGCTAGTTGGGCGGCGATTGGCGCGCTGGAATTGCAGCGGATGGCGGCTGTGGTGTGGCCGTCGTCGTAGTTTTTTAGGACTACGGCAATGGCCACGCCATCGGTAGCCAGCATGTCGTTTTGGATTAACGGCGCGGGATTGTAGAGCGGGCTGTACTGATTAATCTCTGATTGTGGGATGCTGACTATGGCAAGTTTGCCGCTCAAGTAAAATTCTGTGCGGCGGATTAGCTCGGCTTTGTATTTAAAAATTTCTGGAGCCATTTTAGATAATTCGCGGCGCGCGTCTTCGAGCTGTGGCCGGTCGACGCCGGCGGCGACCATTTGGCTCATGACTTGATAAGTTTCGGCGCCGGCTAAATTGTTGGCCAGACCTTGCGTATCGCCCAGAATTGCCGTCATCAAAAATGCTTGGGCGGCAATAGACGTTGGCCAGGCTAATTTTTTGGCCAAATTATAAATCAACTCGCCGGTCGAAGAAAATTTTGGATCATTAATTGCGATCGAGGCAAACGGAATTTCGTTTTGGACGCTGCCGTGATGGTCAAGCACGAGGCATGGTTTGGCGGCGATTTGGCTTTGCCCGCCGGCGTCCGCCAATTTGTCAAGCAGTGTCATAGTTGAAGCGTCGACGATTATGCTCAGGTCGAATTGCCTGGGCAGCTCCAACTCGACGCGGTCCCAGCCTGGCAAATATTTCAAATATCCGGGCACGTCGACGCCGCAATATAAATACGGCTGCTTGCCCAAATCACCCAAAATCTGCTCCAGCGCCAGCGCGCTGCCCAAAGAGTCAGCATCGGGATTGTCGGCTTGCAGGATGATAATATTTTTAGCTTCTTCGACAAGTTGTTTGATTTTTTCTGTGTCTTTTAAGTTCATAATTTAGTCGTCTTTTTGGCTATAATTTTTTGTAGTTTTTCGTAAAGTCCGGGATAGTTCCAGGCGAAATTGGGCGATTGCATGAACGCTAACTCGTGCCATTCCAGGGCGGCGACGTCGTCTTGGGGCTGGAGGCGGCCGCTAAAATCCTGGCAAATATAAATGAAATCGCTGGTGCAGACATTGGTTTGGTAAAAATTTAGTTGAGCGTCAAGCAATTTCAGCTGGTTTAACTTGAGACCAGTTTCTTCAAAAGTTTCGCGGTGGGCAGCGCGGCTTGGCGCTTCGCCGTAATTGACGAAACCGCCCGGAAAATCGTATTTATTTTTTTGCGGTTCTCGGGCGCGCTTGGCAAATAAAATATGGCTATTTTTAATTAAAATAATTGCCACTGCGGCGCGCGGATTGTTGTAATAATTGTGGCCGTTTTGGCAAATATAATTGGTGGCATTTTGCTTAGTTAGCGGCGCGGCGCACTGTGGGCAATAGCTTAATTTCATAGCGCGGTGCGGCCTTCCAGGGCACGGCCGAGTGTTACTAAATCGGCGTATTCTAGATCGACGCCGACGGACAAGCCGCGCGCCAGACGAGTGATTTTGACTGTGCGATTGCCGATTTGTTGCTGGATGTAAAGTGCGGTTGATTCGCCTTCGACGCTGGCATTGGTGGCTAGGATTATTTCTTGGACTTGGTCGTCGTCGATTCTTTGGAGCAGTTCTTTGATACGCAGTTGCTCCGGCGTGACGCCGTCGATCGGCGATACCAGGCCGCCTAAAACGTGGTAGCTGCCGCTGAACTTTCCGGTGGCTTCAATTGCCACGACGTCGAACGGTTCGGCTACGACGATGACTAAAGTTTTATTGCGCCTCGGATTAGTGTATAAATCTGATAATTTTTGGCCGGCCGGCACCAGGGCAAAAGTTTTTTGGCAATAAGCAATGTTGCTTGGCAGATTTTCCAGCGCGGCGGCCAGCTGCTGGCAGATTTGCGGATCGCGGCGGACTAAAAAATAAGCGTAGCGTTCGGCTGTGCGCGGGCCGACGCCTGGCAAGCGCCCAAAAGCTTCGATTAAATTGGTCAGTGCTGGCGGTAATATGGGCATCAAATTATCCTGTAACCTGTCACATGTGACAATACATTAGCTTGTAACCTGTCACGATGACGGCCAATCGTTACACGGCAATGGTTATAGTATAGTGACATGTGATAGGATAATCGCTAATTTTATAGGCCTAGGTTGCCGAGCGCGCCCATCATTGGTTGCATTTTTTGCTGGGCCAGTTTTTGGCTGTCGCTGATGGCTTGTTTGACGGCGTCTTCCAACCAGCGCTCTAGTTGGCCAATATCATCCAGGTCGACATATTCCGGGTCAATGTGGATTTTTTTGATTTTTTGTTCGCCGGTGATTTCGACTTTGACGGCGCCGTCGCCTGCTTCTATAGTGATAATTTCTTTTTGCAATTCTTTTTGGATTTTTTTGACGCGCATTAGCATTTTGCCCTGATCGACTTTACTCATAATCGGCTCCTCATAATTTACTGTTTTATTGTAGCAGAAACTTGCGGCTGTTGCTGCTTGATGATTGGTTTTTGGTTTAGAGTGCGCGGCAAGGCTATAAAGTAGCGATTGACTTGAAAATTAAGGCTGATAATGACGGCTAAAATTAATAGACTTAAGCCGGCCATGCGGGCCAGCGGGTTGTTCGGAAAAACTCTTAGCCAACGCTCAGCCATGTAGCCAATGCCGCCGGCGACGACCAAATAAACTAACGGCAGCAAAGCGGTTATGGTTACAGCGCCGCCTAAAATTATCAAAATAGTGGCACCTAGCGTGCTGGCAGCCACCAGTTTGGAGCGATCAAGTTCGCGCTGTTTCCATATTAAATAGGCGCCCAGCGCGAACATTGCGTCCGTAAAAATATCTAAAACTGGCAGATGGCCGACCCATGTCAGCGGGTTGCTGGCCGGCATGCGAATGAATAGTTCCAGCGGAATGTTGACGAGATTATGCACCGCAGTGCCGGCTGCCGGCAAGTTGGACGGCAGGCCAAAAACCTGCAAAATTAAATCAGGCTGATTGGCGCAAGCCCAAACCAGCGGCGCGATTAATATTAGAAAAATAATTACGCCGACCATGATAAATTGGCGCTTGACGTGTTTTAAGTTTCTAGCCAACGATTTGGCTTGCCAGATTAAACCAAGGCCGATTAACCAAATTAATCCCGGCACGTATAGTAAACTAGCGGCCACAACCGCGCCTAGTAAATATATCGGGCTGCGTCTGAGGCTGTGCTTGAATAATAGCGCGCAGCCGATTAACGCGACAATGCCAAACAATAAAACGCCCGGCGTGCCGCGCTCGGCAATATGCAAAAACCAGCTGGAAGTTGCTAGCAACAAAGTGCCCATGGTCGCCACCAAGCGGCCTTGCCAAAAGCGCAAAATGGCATACATGATTAATAACGTCAATCCGCCAAACAAGGCCGCCGGCAAGCGGCTGACAAACAAACTTTGGGGAGCGAGATTAACCAAAAAGTGCTGCAACAAACTAAACGGCGCGTTGATCGGATTATGCAAAATAGCGCTCAAACTGTGGCTAATGTGGCGCGCCGCAACTTCGCCGGCCGTAAAATAATTTGGCTCTTTGGCGAGCCGCGCCAGCAGCAAAACGGCAATCAGCACCATTGCCGCAGCGCCTAGCGCCAGCGAGCGCCAGAGATGGGTTATTGCAAAATTAAGTCGTTGCTTCATAGTGCCTAGTTTAGTATATAGCGGCTGAGCTAGCTATAGCTCAAATTTTTTGAAAAAAGCGTGGTTAGTAAATGGTGTAATATTTCTCAATTTGCATTTGTCATTTGCGGCAGCCTAATTGAAAAATGATAAATGACAATTAAATTGTGAAATGTAAAATGGCAAATGAAAAATTGCTAGCCGCCGCTGCCAGAGTGTTTGGTGTCCAGCGAGCGGAAGCGCTGGCGGTTGCGGTCGAAATATAATTCGATGTTTCCGGTCGGGCCGTTGCGGTGTTTTTTGATCAGCACGTCGGTGATGTTTTGGCGGTCGGTTTCGGGATTATAATAATCTTCGCGGTATAAAAAGGCCACGACGTCGGCGTCTTGTTCGATGGAGCCGGATTCGCGCAGGTCGGCTAGTTGCGGGATTTGCGGGCTGCGGCTTTCGACCGAGCGGCTGAGCTGGCTGGCGGCCATTAATGGCACGTTTAATTCGCGGGCCACGCCTTTTAGCCCACGCGAAATTTCGGAAACTTCCTGGACGCGGTTAAAATCGTTGCCGAATTTGCCGCCGCCGCTCATTAGCTGCAAATAATCGACGATAATTAGGCCCAGTTCGTGTTTATGGGCTTCGCGGCGGGATTTGGTGCGCAAATCGCTGACGGTGATGTTCGGACTGTCGTCGATGAAAATCGGCGCTTCGGATAAAGTGCCCATGGCGTGCGAGATTTTTTCGAAATCGCTGTCGCTTAAGTTTCCGGTGCGCAAATTCCAGGCGTCGACGCCGGATTCCATGGCCAGCAGCCGATCGACGAGCTGCTCTTTGCTCATTTCCAGGCTAAAAATCAGCACCGGCTGCTTGGACTGGACGGCGACATTGTGGGCTAGATTTAAAGCCAGCGCCGTTTTACCCATCGACGTCCGAGCCGCCAAAACAAACAAATCGGAGCGCTGAAAACCGGCCAGTAAATTGTCTAAATCTTTGAAGCCGGTCGAGGTGCCGCGTAATTTGCCCTTGTCTTTGTGCAAGGCGTCTAGCCGGTCGAAGCTTTCGCCGAGGATGGTTTCCAGGCTGACGATGTTTTGCTTGATGTGTTTTTGGCTGACTTCAAACAGCCGGCTTTCGGCCTGTTCGACGAGCTCGTTTAAGCCTTTTGATTCGTCAAAACCGAACTGCGAAAGTTCCTCGGAAGCTTTGATCAGCCGCCGGCGCAAGCCCTTTTGGGCAACGATGTCGGCGTATTCTTCGACGTGCGCAGCAGTTGGCACAAAATTCGTCAACTCCGTCAAATAGCCAGCGCCGCCGATTAAAGCCAACGCCTCGGTCGCTTTGAGCTGGTTGGCCAACGTCAAAACGTCGATGGCCTGATGCTGGTCGTAAAGCTGACTGGCCGCCTCAAAAATCCGGGCGTGACGCGCGTCAAAGAAATCCTCGGCGCTTAAATTATCGGCGATTTTGGTAAAAGCGTCGCCGTCAATCATAACCGCGCCTAGCAAGCTGGCTTCGGCTTCAATATTCTGCGGCTGCTGGTTATGCTTGGCTACCATTTTTAGCTACTTGCCATCTTCCATATTCTAAATTCCATCTTCCGATTATGATTCTAGCAGCTCGCCGCCGCCAAAAATACTGGTTATGTTATCCAAATTGCTGAGCAATTCCTGAGCCGGCGCTGGACTGGTTGCTGGCTCTTGAGCGCTTGGCAGGCTGGCGTCTAGCCAACATTCAATGGCTATGGACTGACCGGTTAATGCCTGCGCGGCCGCCACAAAAATTTGCAAGTTGGCTGGCCGGCTGATAACTTTTTGGTGAAATGGGAAGCGGAATTTGAGAATTAATTTGTCGTTAGCTAGCTCGGCGTGCGCCATACGCGCCGTGCTGTAAAGCGTCGAGTAATTTTGTTTAATCATGTTTAGAATTTCCGGCCACAACTCGGAGTCGCCGGCAGCGAAACTGCTTTGCGCCGTTTTGGGCGCCAATTCGTCAGTAATTTTTGGCGGCTTGATTTTGGCGGCTTTTGGTTTGGCTTTTGGTTCGCCGGCTGCTTGGGGCTCATTTTTTGGCGCTTTAGCATTACCAGGCTTGAGGGTTTCGGATGCGCCAGAACTAGCGTTGGTTAAGACTGTTTCAAGTAGGATGATTTCCAGCAGCGCGTAAGGTTCTTTGGAGGCTTGGACGTTAATCAGGCTGGCCAGCAGCTGTAGAATTTCGCTGGTCGGCAAAACAGGCTGGCCGCCCAGCAGCGATTTTCGCCAGCGCGCAGCCAATTGCTTGGCCAGCAGCGCGGCGTCGATGCCTTGATTTTGGGCGGCGGAAGTTTGGGCGATTATTTGGCTGGCGTCGCGCTTGATTAGTGCCGATTCGATGGCGGCCAGACTTTTATCAGAAGCTTGGCCGAGCAAATCCAGCACATCTGCGGCGCTGATTTTGCCCTGGCTTTTCAGGCTGCGGGCTTGGTCGAGCAGGCTAATGCTGTCGCGAAAACTGCCCTGCCCGTGCGCCGCGATAATTGCTAGAGCGGCATCGTCGATAGCGATTTTGTCGGCGCTAGCGATAGCTTTTAAATGTTCAATAATCGTATTAGTTTCGATCGGCCGGAAATGAAACCGCTGCGTGCGGCTGATAATGGTGGCCGGCAATTTGTGTACTTCGGTGGTCGCCAGAATAAAGATCACGTGCGCCGGCGGCTCTTCCAGCGTTTTGAGTAGCGCATTAAAGGCAGCTTTCGATAGCATATGCACCTCATCGATGATATAAATTTTGTATTTAGCGCGGGTTGGCGCGACGTAAATTTTGTCGCGCAAATCGCGCACGGCTTCGACGCTGGTGTTGCTGGCGGCATCGATTTCGATGATATCCATGGCCACCGAATTGTTACCATAACTAACATCATTGGCGGCATAGGCCAAAATCCTGGCGGCGCTGGTTTTGCCCACGCCGCGAGGCCCGCTAAAAAGATAGGCGTGGCTGAGCCGGCCGCTCTTAACGGCTCGATCCAGCGCCGCGGTAATGTGTTCTTGCCCCACGACTTGGTCTAAATTCTGCGGTCGGTATTTCCGGTATAAAACTTGCCCCATTGCTAGGATTAATTATACGCTTTATCGCGGCTAAAATCGTTGTTTTAATTAGTGAGCAAATGATTTTTAGACTTTTTTAAGCCAAGGCTTTTTGGCGCCGGCTTGGAAATCGTGCCAATAACCAATGGTAGCCGGCAAGCCGAATTTGGCAATGCCAGCCAGGCTGGTTATAAAGCCGGCGGCTTGGACTGCGCGCCCGAGCTGACGATTTTCATGGCTAAGCTTATTGCCGATGACACTCAGGCCGACGCCGCTCAGCGACGTGGCCATGGCTAGTTTGCCTATCTGAGAAACTTCAATCTGCGGTTCTTGGTTCAAGGCTCGATCTGCGAATGTAATGGACGCGTTGATGACATTATAGGCGCCGACTAAGGCTAGGTGGGTTCTAGGCACTTGCCGGTTTTTGGTGAGATGATACAAACCGCAAGCAATGTTGACTTTGTCACCGACGGCATCAACCATAGCGCCAAGCTGGCAGTCGGTTTTGGTGAATCGCGCCAGGCTGCCATCAACCGCATCTTTAGCGTAGCCGAACGCACACAATTCAATGCCGCGCCCAGTAGCCAGTTGCGGCGCGCCGTACCACACCGCTACTGCACCGGCGACGTCAAGCACGTTGGCGGGAGTGACACAGTCGTGAGTTTGAGCGGCTAGCCTTTGCCAGTAGCTGGACTCAGCTGTTGGGCCGGATTCTGGGCGATCAGTCTGAATTTCGGGACCAGTTGCCATGATAATAATATTGAAGCACAGGCACTAGGGTTTAACCATGAGCGGTCATGGATTGCCTCGCGGGCTTATAGGCCGGCTTCGATGGCGGCCCATTCGGTGCTGGCGTCGTCTTCGGGCAGGTTGACGCTGACTTGGTCGCCGGGCTTGGCCTTGAAATAGGTGACGCTGGCCAGCAGCACGCGGTAATTTTTGTCGCCGACTTCTACGAAATAGTGGCCGTTTTCTAGTTTTAGTGCGCCGACAACTTGTTTGCGCGGAATGGGGCCGATTTGTTTGTATAGAAACGCGCCGTCATCGGCGATGGTCAATTTCAAAATATCGCCCTGAACCAGTTTGGATTTGCTGGCGTAATTGGCTGGCACCGGATAGGTTTTGCTGTCAGAGCCGACCATGTTTTGGCCGTCGAACACGCCTTCAATAACTTTGCCGACAATTTCTTCCCTGGCTTCGTTTAATTTAGCTGGCTCCTCGCCGACTAAACTTATTAAAAGTTCACCGGCGGCGGCTAAATTAGTCTCGGCCTCCTGAATTAGTGACCGCAATCGTTTGATTTGTTTATCTGCTATGTCTGTCATTTTTCTCCCTAGCGTTTTCGGCTTTTTGTCTCACTACCCAATCTATAATAAAATACTACTACGAAAAATCCGTTAAGTCAAAACCTACCCCAAAACTGTGGATAAATCCTGTCCAATCTAGGCACCCGCCTAACCGGCCGGCCATAAATGTTGACTTATAAAATGCAATGTGCCATATTAAAGCTAAGTTAATGGGAGCAATCGAACGAATGGCGGAGAAACTACCTATTATTTATACAGAAGAAGATATTCCGGAACAGTGCAGAGAATGCCCGGCCTTTCAGTTCCGCGTGGCTATGAATAGCCTGCATTCTGAGTGGGAAGAGTCACCTATTAAATCAGAGCCTTCTTTTATAGCTATTGGTGTGAAGGCCGCATTGCCCAATAGTGACGAAATGGGCAAGTTAAATTCGGGCAACACAATTGGCGCAGAGAAACGCGAGGAATTAATAAATCATTGGACACCTTTTTTGCACCGAATGATTGATTTGCACAACGAAGAAGTCGAAAGACGCCGAGCCAAGCCGGCTAAAAAAGCAACAACCAGACGCCAAGCCGTGTCTGATTTTGTACGAGAAATGAAGCTATGCCAAACAGGGCCTATTGCAGAATATGATCTTGAGCGCGTTAGCCGAGAGCGTGATCCGTATCGCGGCGACCCTGATGACGTAATGTGGACTGGGCCAAACCATGAAGTAGTGCGCTCTGCTGAGGGTAAAACTAAAGTTATTGACAGCCACTACGTACCTACCGGAGAACTACATCAAGAATGTGGCCTTGAAGTGAACTGGGTTAATAGTCCTGTCTATGGCACGCTGGAACATGATTATGCCGATCGTGACGAAGCAACGACCAAGAATATTTTGGATCAGCAAAAAGCTCGCGACCAACACAATCGTGAAGTAAGCTTGGCTACACAGCCAAAAAAAATCTATAGATCCTAGGCCTTTGGGCATTGCTATCACACTAAGGAAAGCAGACGAAAAAGATCCGGATTATCACCAACGCCGCCTTCGCCGCCTAAATCGACTACGCAAGAAATTTGATTTGCCTAATTATGAGGACGAAGCTAAAATTGCTTAGAGAACGCTTATCCGCAAATCACGCGGATTTTATTGCAATGGCTTACAGTCGGCTATAATATTGGCAGGCCTTTGGCTGGGGTTTATGTATTACACTTGCAGAAGGTTATTTGTTTTTGAATAGTAACAAAAAAACCGCTCTTGTAGTTGAGCGGTTTTTAGTTCAAGCTTTAGCTGTTAGGTTAATTCAACGCTTGCGCCGGCAGCTTCTAGGGCTTTTTTGGCGGCTTCGGCATCGGCGGTTTTAGCCTTTTCCAGGATGGTTTTGGGGGCGCCGTCGACCAGGGCTTTGGCTTCGCCCAGACCCAGCTGAGTTATGTCTTTGACGGCTTTAATGACGGCAACTTTTTGAGCGCCGGCATCTTTGAGCACAACGTCATATTCGCTTTTGGCTTCTTCGGCTGGCGCGGCATCGCTAGCTGGCGCGGCCATAGCGACAGTCGGCGCGGCGGCGCTGACGCCCCAATATTCTTCTAGGAACTTGACGAATTTGCTGATTTCCAAAGCCGACATTTTGTCGAGTTCGGCAACAATCTTTTCAAATTCTTTCGGGGTTTCCAGTTTTTTCTTGTCTTCCTCTGCCATGATTATTCTCCTTTAAATTAAAATGTTAAATTGTATTTATTGGCCGATGGCCTCGGCGTGGGCGCTTAAGGCGTTCAAGACGCCGCGCAAGTTGCCGCTCAGGACATTGACAAAACCGCTGAGTGGTGCGGCCAGCGTGCCGACTAGCAAGCCGCGCAGCTGATCTTTGCTCGGTAGCGCGGCCAGGGCTTTGACGTCTTCGGCGCTCATAAATTGGCCGTCGGCCGTAATCGCACCGACGAATTCCAGCGTCCCGTTGGTTTTGGCGAAGCTTGCGATGGTCTGGGCCGGCGCGGCTTCGTCTTCGGCGTTGAAGGCGTACATAAGCATGCCTTCCAGCACGGTTGTATCGATGTTCTTAAAAGTGGCGTTTTGCTCGAGAGCTATTTTGACTAAGCGGTTTTTGGCGACCTTTAGTCGCGTGCCGTTTTGGCTGGCCTGGCGGCGTAAATCCTGCATGGCTTGCACCGTCGTGCCCTGGTATTTGGTAATAACCGTTAATTTTGACGAACCTAACAATTCGCCGACTTCAGCCACGATTTCCGATTTTTTGGGCTTAGTTAGTGCCATAAAAATCGCTCCTTTTTAAAGATTATTTTATGTAAAAAAGTGATCGACCGACACTTTTGATTAATTATTGGTTGCCAAACTAAAAGCGTCTTTAGTAGTTATTAACCAAAGACGCTTACTTCAAACTCCGAATAAATTGAGATTGATAGCACCTCGGCGACATTATCAAGCATTCTTCGCTGAAGCTACGAACGCCGTCGCTGTCTTTGGCAACTTAGTGCATATTGTAGCGCAAGATTTCCAAAAGGTCAATCACTAAATATGGCTTCTGTGGGTTCTGTGGTTGATGTTTCGGCTGCGACGGCAGTTTTGCCGGCGCCAATGACAGCGTCTGTCGGCCAGCCGGGCGCCAGACATTCTGGCGGTCTGCCGCCGCCGGATTCGTAACTTGCCGGGACGGCTGACCGGCTTGTTTCGCGCCAGCCGCCCCACTCTAGGCCGCCGTCGTTATTATCGGCGCCTACCCAACAACCGAATTCTGATCTTGACATAATTTTCTCCTTTGCAATTAAAAAACTCCGCTTGCTGCGGAGCCGCTATTGCCTTATTTTGATAATTAAACTCTAAAGCTCCGCTTTATCGGGTGGTCACGAGCCCCTTCAAAATTAGCTTTCGAATCATACTAGTCATACTACACTCGCTAGAAAATTTGTCAAGGGCTTGATTTTTCGGGTAGAAACAGTATTATAAAAATTGTATTTTTAAGCTAATCGGAGAAATTTGATGCTGCGTCTGCTAAACAAAACGAAGTCGGAGACTACGGCTTGGGTGCCGCATGGCTCTGAAGGATCCTTGCAGTTGTCGAATAATGAATTGCGCGTAGCCTGGAAAGCGATAAATGGTCAAAGGGATCCCGAAAGGAATGCCGCAGATGCGGCCAGCACGTTAACTGAGAATTTTGATGATTTTGCGAACGGCCGGCGCTCGAATTTTGACGCCTATTTTGTTCTGGAATCGGCATTACACCGCAGTATCCAGAGGCGGTTTTTGGCCAAAATAAGTTTGCCGGATTATTGTGCTGCCGAAAACCCAAACGCCGCTCAGCCAGAAATTATTTTGGCGCAAAACGGTATTATTTTGAGCCGTCAATCCAATATTGATTCCGGGCGTGCCCCTTTTGATGTCAGCTATAGCGCGCTAAGATACGAAGCACCTAGTGATTATTAATTTAATTTAGCGCCTTTAAACTGGCTGTAGCGCTCGGCGGCCAGGCGGGTTAGTTCGGGGTCTTCGCCTTGATTTACAAATTTCATGGCGGCGGCCATTTGGGGATGGACTTCGGCTAATTTGGCGTGCATTTCTAGGACTAATTTGCGGTAACCGGGGTGGCCTTGCGGGCTGGTGCGGATTTCGTGCAAGTGGAAGGCTTGGCGGGCGTTGTAGGTAATTTTCCAGCGTAGTTTGTGGCCTAGCAGCGTGGCGTATTGGGCTTCTAATGGGTGTTTTGCTTGCAAAAAGCTGTACAAGCCTAGCGATATATCGAAAGCTTGCTCGAATTCATCGGTTAGTCCGGCTTGATCGACTAATTTTGGTACGTCGTAGCCGTAGCGCGGGGTTAGTTTTTGCCAGGCTAGGTCGTCGACCATGCGGTGGCGCTGTAAGTCGCGGAATATGCCGTAATCGCACAAAATATCGAAAGAATAATGGGCTTTTTCTAATGCGCGGCCGGGGCGATGGCGGCGGTTTAGGCGTTCGCCCATGTACGCGGTGAAAGCTTGCTGTTTTTGATCGTAGCTCCATTTGGCCGTCTCGGCGCGCAGTTCTTTGACACTAGCGGCGCTGAATTCGTAGAGCATGTCGGGCACTAAATCCAGTTCGTTTTTTGGCCAGTAGTCGGTTAAGCTGACGCTTGGCGGCGGGTCGCTGGCAGTTTGGCTGCAAAGCGAATCGGCTAATTTTTGGAAGTTTGTGTGAGTATTGGCGCGGTAGGCAATCATGGCGCCGCCGCGGTCGGGTTTGTCGGCGCGTTCCAGAAATGCCGGCATGACTTTGCGGGATTCGTCTAAGATTTGCTGGCCGGTAGCTCTGGCTTCCGGTAATTCATCGGCTAGTAAATGCATAATTAAACTTTCTAGCGCCTGGCCGGAAGCGAAAATGCCGACAGTGGATTTTGTGGCAACGGGTAACATTGGCCGCGCGGCGTCGCAAGCTTGGGCGCGCGTGGCGGCGCGCCAGGCTCCGTCTTGATCTTTTTTGGCGACTTTGGAATTTTTTTGAATACACTCCGTTAATTTGTGGACAACGGTGGAATATAAATCGAAAATTTTATCTATGTCCGAAATGTAGCGCTTTTTGGTTTTGGCGTCAAAATAGTCAGGCGCAAAGTATTTGTATTGCCCGTCATAATCTTTTTTGTCAAAATAAATGTAGCGCGTCGATTGTTCCAAATATGATGCCAGCCGGCCCCATTCTAATTTTTTGGTTAGTAGTTGGCTGGCGTTTTCTACGACGATGTGCAGGCCGGCCAACTGCTGGACGGAATCGTCGCCGTAGGCGCTGATGACGCGGTGTAATAATTGCGCGTCTTTGTCCAATTTGCCGGCGAATTCGTCTAAAATTGTGATGCGCATGTCGTCGCCGCGACGGCTTAAGCGGGCCATGGCCGCGGCGATTGTTACCGGGCTTAATTTATCCGAAAAGGCGTAGACGTTGCCTTGCGATTCGGTTACCGCGGAGTCTAGAAAATCCTGGCCGGCTGGAGTTATTTGGTAGTGGCCGGATTTTAATTTGGTTACTAGCGGCTGGTCGTTTGAACCATCCGATATTTGGCTGGCCGGCTGGTTTTCGGCGATGATTTCGGCGACTGATTGCGGCTGCAGCGCGCCTGCGGCCGATTTATTGCTGTAGCGTTGCTTAAGCGTTTTGGCGACTAATTCCCAGACTGATTGGAAGACTTTTTCAGGCGTTTCTAGCGCGTAAACCACCGGCAAATTGCGCTGGCGAGCTTCCCACAAATAGCCGGCGCGGACGCGTTCCAAAAAGGCTTCGTCGAGATTATCGAAGCGTTCGCCCTGGTAGCGGTTTTGGACTCGTTGTTTGAGCGTGGCGACTTCGGCGTCCAGCACGATAGTCAAATCCGGCTCCATGTCGCCGACGGCGAAATCGATGATGGCGTTGATTTTGTCGTATTCCGGCACGTCGCCGCGGCCGTAATATTGGACGGCTAGAGTCGTTAAATAATTGCGGTCAACCAGGCAATAAATGCCGTTTTGGACGGCGCTATGGATGCCTGCCAGCGATTGGGCGCGCGCGGCGTTGTACAATAAAACTTCGGTGCGCGTGTTCATGGGGAATTGCGGGTCTTGAGTTAAGCGGCGAATGGCGCGGGCCGTGACATCGCTTTGGCTGTCGGGCTCGCGCAAAACCCGCACCGGCAAATGGATTTGGCCTAAAGCCTGGGCCAGCAGCCCAATTTGGGTAGTTTTGCCAACGCCTTCCGGCCCTTCGATGACTATGTATTTGCCTGGTTGGCTCATATTATTTTCCTAAATTTAATCATAATTAAGGCCTTCGATTGTCGGCGGCAGCGCACGCTGATCGCGCCAGGCTTGCGGCAGCATTAGGCTGGGCGACCAGGTTTTGATGATGGTTTCTAGATCTGTGCCCTGCTGGTATTTGCCGCTGAAGCCGCCGCCTCGGCCTGCGCCGTAGTTGCCTTCGACGGCCCCGGTTTCGTGGAAGACGGCTTGGGCGATGCGCTCGCCGACTGGCAGCAGAACTGTTTCGCGGTGATTTAGGTTATAAATTTCTAGCGTTAAGCGGTTGACGTAGCCCGGATCGACCCAGCCGGCGTCGAAACACACGGCGATGCCGTTGCGCGCCCAGCTGGATCTTGCCCTTAAATCAAACGCGCCGGGCGGCAAAATGCCGAAAAATTCGTGGGTGTGGGCTAGGATTCGCTCGCCGGGTTTGATGGCGATGACCGGATGGTCGTCGGGAATTCCGGCTAGCGTCTTGACGCCGTTTAAGTCGCACCAAGCCCGGTGCGTCATCGCCCTAAACGGGCCGTCAAAATAGCGCTCCACGTCTTCGCGGTCGAAAGGATTATAAATTGTCCGCTCGTTAGCCGGCTCGATGCGGTAAAAATAATAGCCCAGAGTCACGTCCAGCGAGGCATGGCTAACGTGCTTGGGACTAAACGGATAGCAAACAAGATGACCGGCCTCAATCTCTTGGCGAATTTGAATATTGCTTAAAACGGACATCAACCCTCCTGTAGCTCTCGTCTAAAAGCTACATGTATTGTACGATTTGGCAAACAGTTTGCGCAAGGCTTATAAGCAAATTTTACAACTGCCGGCCTGGCGGGTAGACTTAAAGTTTAAGCTATAATGATTTTGGATATGAACCGAAAATGGTTTGAGACATGGACGTTTGATAACGATTGGCGTCAAGGCGTGGTTTTAAGGCTAGTGGTTTTTGTCGTGGCGCTTAACGGATTGATTGTCATCGCCGGCACTTTGCTGGATGAGCTGGTTTTGCATCACGTCTACCGAGGTTTGCGCGGTAGCTTGGTGGCGATTTTTGGCACGCAGTTGGTGCTGGGGTTGAGCCTTTTGTATTTAAGTTCGCTTCTGGCGCGGCGCAAGCGGTTGGCCTGGCTGGTGGCCGTGATGGTTTACGGTTTTATTTTGGGACTGAATAGCCTTGGTCTATTTGGATTTTTGGGCAATGGCGGTTTTAACTGGGGGCATATTATTCGTAATATTGGCGTGCCGCTATTGGTTTTGATAGTGCTTTTGCTGTACCACGGGGCATTTAGCGTGCAAAGCGATATTCAAAGTTTTCGCCAGTCGCTGAAAATTATAATTATTGTGCTGGTCGTGGCTTTTTTGTATGGCGTGGCCGGCTTTTCGCTAATGGATAAGCACGATTTTCATCAAGAGATTAGCCTGGCTTCGGCCGCCCGGCACACGATTGACCAATTTGGGCTGACCAGCAGTCATCGGCTGATTGCCTACACGCGGCGTGCAAAATTGTTTGATACGTCCTTATCGGTGATAAGTTTGGGGGCTTTAGCTTATGCGGCGCTTTCGCTGTTTCAACCGATTCGCGCCAAATTTCAAGACCAGAGCTCGGACCGGCAACTGGTCGGCGAACTGCTAAAAAGACATAAAGCTACAAGCGACGATTTTTTCAAGCTTTGGCCGCACGACAAAATTTATATATTCAACGACGAGCGCTCGGCGGCGCTGGCTTTTCGCGTAACTCGCGGCGTGGCGCTTACCGTCGGCGATCCAGCCGGCGACCCAAAAGCGTTTGGCGGCCTAATCCGGCAATTTAAAGATACCTGCCGCTTAAATGATTGGCGGCCGGCTTTTATTCATCTCACAGGCGACAATCAAAAAATATATAAAGCCGCCGGCATTACTTTGCAAAAAATCGGTCAAGAAGCGATTGTTGATGTCGATCACTTCACGAATGAAGTGGCTAACGTCCGGGATTTTCGCCGGACTCACAAGCGATTTACCGAGCGCGGCTACAGCGTGGAGCTAATGAAGCCGCCGCACGACGCGGCTTTGATTGAGCGCCTGGCCGACGTTTCGCAAGATTGGCTGGCTCGACCCGGGCGAGCGGAGCGCGGGCTGGCGATGGGTTACTTTTCGTCGGAGTATCTGAATCAATGCGCGGTTCTGATTGCGCGTGACAGCGCCGGCACAATTCAGGCTTTTTTGAACCAAGTGCCCGCGTTTGACCGCGACGAAACCCATTGCGACATGGTGCGACACACCAAAAACAGCCCCAGCCACATCAACGATTTTCTACTAATGAGTTTTATCGAACTGGCGCGGACGCAGGGTTTTAGGCGAGTGAACCTCGGCTTGTGTCCGCTGGCCGGCCTGGACAAACATGATCAAAAAGCCACGCTAATCGACAGCGCCCTGCGCTTTACTTATTTTAACGGCGACCGCTTTTATTCATTTAGCGGCCTGCACAAATTCAAGGCGAAATACCAACCGCAGTGGTGCGATCGCTACATTGGCTATAGTGGTGGCTGGCGCGGTTTTTCGCGGACGCTGAAGGCTTTGATGCGCGCCATGAAAGTTAAAGCGCCTTAAAGCCCAAAACGGGAGATTAGCTTAATCTACCAACAAAACTTAAAGTCTAATCGGCGCTAAAGGCTAGGCTCGGTCCCATCGACGTGGTAATGGCCGCGGATTTGATATAGCCGCTTTTGACGCTGGACGGTTGGTTGGCCTTGATGGAGGCCATGACGGCTTCGGCGTTTTTTAATAATTTGCTCGAGCCAAACGATACTTTGCCGATGGCCAGATGGACGATGCCAGTGGAATCGACGCGGTATTCGGTTTTGCCGGCCTTGGCTTCAGAGACGGCTTTTATGACATCGTTCGCTACCGTGCCGCTTTTGGGGTTTGGCATTAGACCTTTGGGGCCGAGCAGTCGGGCGTACTTGCCAAGATTTGGCATTAGTTTGGGCGGCGAAATCAAAACGTCAAAATTGATTTGAGACTTTTCGAGGCCGGCAATTATGGCGTCTTTGCCGATTACGTCGGCTCCGGCTGACTTGGCGGCGGCAGCTTCATCCGGTTCGACGAAAGCCGCTACGCGCACGGATTTGCCGCTGCCGGATGGCAGAACAAGCGTGCCGCGCACGTTTTGGTCGGCTTGTTTGGGGTCGACATTGAGCCGGATGTGCAGTTCGACGCTGGCGTCAAATTTGACCGGGCTGGTTTCGGCAGCCAGCGCCACGGCCTCAGGCAGATTATAAATTTTGCTGTGGTCGATTTTGGCGGCCGCGGCGCGGAACTTTTTGCCGCGGCGAGACAAGCGCGAGCGGACTGGTTTGCTCAGCTGTTTTGGCTTAGCAGGTTCGCTTGCTTCGGCTTCAGAGCCTTCGGCTTTGCGCTTTTGCTTGGCCGATTTTGCTTCGGCTTGTTCAATGGCTTTGGCGCTGCGTTTTCCCGACTTGGCTAAAGTTTGGCTGGATTTTGGGCCGGTTTTGGCCGCAGTTTGCGGTTTATTAGCGGCTGGCTTTTTGGCTTGAGTCTCCGTCGTTTCCGGTGCCGCCTCGGCGATTAATTTGGCCTCGGCCGTGGCTTTTTTGGTTGTTTTAGAAGTTTTTGCTTTGGCAGTAGTCTTTTGAACTTTTGCCGGCTTGGCTGTTTTGTCTTGACTCTTGTCTTTCGAAGCCTTGCTGACTGCTGGCTGCTGACTGCTTGCTACTGACTTCCTGGCTTGCGCCATAATTGCTCCTTTCGTGGTGCTAGCGATTGATTAAATCTCCCACAAAATTAATTAATAAATATCTGTCTTCAATTCCTCCAAAGCTGCTTCTGCCGCATCGCGTTCGGCTTCGGCAGCCCGGAATTCCGGCCTTGCTTCTGGCAGTAAATTACTGGCCTTGGATAAATAGTCTTCCGCTGTCAAAACCCCGATATTAAGCACAGCTAAACGAGCTTTTTCTGCTCTATTCATTGCCAGCTCTAGCGGGGATAATACTGCTTTGGTTTGATTGGCCGGCGGAGCGTTGTCAAAATCCGGATGTTCGGCCAAACTCATTCTAGCCAACCTCGACGCCCATGCTGCGGGCGGTGCCGGCGACCATTTTTTTGACTGCCGGAATGTCGCCCGTGTTCATGTCTTCCGCTTTGGTTTTGGCGATTTCGGTTACTTGCGCGTCGGATAATTTTTTAGCAATTTTTTCAGAATTCGGCCGCCCCGAGCCTTTGTCGATCTTGAGTGCCGCGCGAATTAGATCGTCGGTTGGCGTGCCGACGACGCGAAAGTTCAGGCTGCGGTCGTCATAAATCGTCAAATGCACAGTTACATTTCGCCCCATCATGTCTTTAGTTTGTTCGTTGAAAGGATTGATAAAATCCATCATGTTGACGCCGTATTGGCCGAGCGTGGAGCCGACTGGCGGCGCCGCGCTGGCTTGGCCGCCGCGCAGTTTCATCTTCAAATTTGCTTTAATTTCTTTGGCCATTGCTTATAATTTTCCGTTGCTTAGTCGCTGAAACGCAATCTAGCGATTTTACTTATTGTACTAAAAATTATCTCTGTTGTCCAGAAAGAATTGGGTCGACTAGAACACTTTCACCCATAATTCTACTAGCTAGCCATTGACTACTTGCCGCAATAATTCGATTATATTGCTCGGCATCTTCTGGTGTTGCTGAGCTATTGATCAGTAAGGCACCGGTGGCTTCAACTAGAACCCTACCCATTATTTTAGGGTCATCAGATACCACGGCGCCGCGTGTCAATGACTCTAAATCATTAACTGTATATTTGTAAGTATCAATTGACATGTCGGTCTTCCTCTCCCATTGATTTAAATTATACTCTTTTGGCCTGCAGGCCGTCAAGTTCTACAGGGGTTTCGCGGCCGAACATGTTGACTAGGACTTTTAGTTTGCCTTTGGCGGCGTCGATTTCGCTGACGGCGCCGTCGAAGCCTTTGAACGGGCCGTCGATTATGTTGACGACGTCGCCGACGTTGTAATCCATTTTGTGTTTTGGCTCACTGCGGCCCATGCGTTTGATGATTTTGTCGATTTCGTCGTTTTCGACGGGTGTCGGGTCGGTGCCGCTGCCGACGAAGCCCGTTACGCTGGGCGTGTTGCGAATGATGTACCAGACATCCTCGCTCATTTTGACTTGGACCAAAACATAGCCCTGGAAAATGCGCTTTTCGACGACTTTACGTTTGCCGTTTTTGACTTCTATCATTTTTTCTTTCGGCACCAGTGCTTGAAAGATTTTGTCTTTCATATCCAAACTATCAGCCCGCTGGGCGATCGATTTGGCGACTTTTTCTTCGTAGCCGCTGTAGGTGTGGATGGCGTACCATTGCTTGCTGGTGTCGTATTTGGTAGCTGTAGTCATTCTTTTAAAAATACCTTTTTAAATACTATATTTAAACCGTAATCTAAAAACGAAATGGCCACGGCGAAAAAGATGGAAAAGACAACCACGGCCGTGGTCATCTGGCGCGATTGTTTGCGGTTCGGCCAGGTAACTTGGCGCAATTCGTTAAAGGCATTACGGAAATATTTGGGCGTGATTTTTAATAAAATTTTACCGATTGGCCGGAGGACTACTTTTAATGGCTTAAAAATCTGGCGCAAAACCAAGCGCAGCGGACTTTTTTTGACCGGTTTTTCGGCTTGGTCGCGAGCCTTTTTGGCTTGGTCGCGCACGGTCTCGCTGGTCGGCGCGCGTAAGCGCCGCTTTTTGGAAGTTGGTTGCTGCTCTTTTTCGACCATAAAACTGTAACTGCTCTTTTAATAAAAATAGCCTACTTTTGGTAGGCACTGCAAGTCAAATTGTACATCTCGGTCGGCTAAATAGCAAGACTAATTTAGTTGAGCCGGTGAACCGGTGCTTTAGTCGGCTGGTAATTTTAGTTGCTACTCACGCACTAATCTTTTAGGTTCAAGACTAGTTTAGCCTAGCCTCAAGCCGTCCTTTCGTAGTATTTTAAGTAGTTCGTGATACATGTCTTCATGACGCATATTATACCTGAACTGACATTCTTTTAAATGCAGCTTGAA
>JBOHNS010000010.1:0-11233 GCA_050730835.1 Saccharimonadales bacterium (SeqCode) | reverse complement strand
CTTGGCGCTTGGCGCTTGGCGCTTGGCGCTTGGCGCTTGGCGCTTGGCGCTTGGCGCTTGGCGCTTGGCGCTTGGCGCTTAATTTATCATAAACTGCTGCTGGGCGTATTGCCAATTATGGCGGCAGATTCTGGCATAAATAGTTGTCTCGTGCCATAATGTTTATGATTATAAAGTATTAAATATATGCGCCGATTTTTTTCAAAAAACCGTCAGACTTTGTCCGCCGAAGCCAAAATACAAAACCGGCAGGAGCAATCGGAAATTATCATCCGCTCGATTGCCGACGGTGTAATTGTCTTCGATGCTGAGGGCAAAATCACCATGATTAATCCGGCCGCGGCCAGCTTGACAGAGTGGCCGGCAGAAGACGCCATAGGGTTGAACGCCAGTGCGGTTATAAAATTAAATCAAGAAAATGGCAAACCGCTGGACTCTAGCGATGACGTTTTTAGAGCCGTGCTTGGCGGCCAGAATCATATCGCGCGCAACTTGCTGTTGATCGGCCAGCACGACAAGCAAACCGTCATTTCTTTGATTTTATCACCGATAAACGCGCCTGGCAGCAGCCAGCTGGCCGGCGCTGTCGCCGTGTTTCGCGACATCACGACCGCCCGGCAGCAAGAAGCGCAGCGCGCCGAATTTATCTCGACCGCGTCTCATGAAATGCGCACGCCGGTGGCGGCCATCGAAGGCTATTTGGCGCTGGCACTCAATCCAAAAGTCAGTACCATCGATTCTAAGGCCCGCGATTATCTCGAAAAAGCCCATGAATCAACCCAGCGCTTGGGCCAATTATTCCAGGATTTATTGACCAGCGCCAAGGCCGAAGACGGCCGCTTGAGCAATCATCCAAGCGTTGTCGAAATCGGCGATTTTTTGCAAAAATTAGCCGACGATTTGCGCTTTGCCGCCGAAAAAAAGCAGCTCAAAACAGAATTCATCATCGGCTCCAGCGAAACTATCGACGCCGTCGGCAGCAGCCCGCAAAACGCCAGCCAAGTGCTCAAACCGCTATATTACGTTTTGGCCGACCCCGACAGACTCAGCGAAGTCATCACCAATCTTTTCGATAACGCCGTCAAATATAGCGACCAGGGCAAAGTATCCATCGGCCTGACCGGCGACAACCAAGTCGTGCAAATCTATGTCCGCGACACCGGCAGCGGCATTCCGGCCGAGGACGTGCCGCACTTATTTCAGAAATTTTACCGCGTCGACAATTCGTCCACGCGCACCGTCGGCGGCACCGGATTAGGGCTGTTCATCTGCCGCAAAATTATCGAACTCTACAACGGCCAAATTTGGGTCGAAAGCCAGCCAGGGCAGGGCAGTACGTTTTTCATCAATTTGCCGCGCCTCGGCGTCGAGCGCGCCGAATTATTAAAAGCCAGCCAACAAGCCCAAAATTCGGCGCTGTCGACTTAGCTCATCGGCCGGCAATCATAAAATTTGGTATTTTATGAGACATCGCAGCCACTGGCGTGCTATAATAAAAGCATAAGCTTTAAATAGCTAAACAAAATCGATTAAAAGGAAATTTTTAATAAGCCATGGCGACAAAAATACTGCTCGTAGAGGACGACACCACTTTAAGCGAAATTTACCAGGCGCGTTTGCAGGCCGAAGGCTACGAAATTCTGTCGGCGCCGGACGGCGAAAACGCCCTGGCAATAGCCGTCAAAGAACACCCCGATTTAATCATCAGCGATGTCATGATGCCGAAAATCAGCGGCTTCGATATGCTCGACATTTTGCGTGGCACCGACGGCATCAAAGACACCAAAGTCATTATGATGACAGCCTTGAGCCAAGCCGAAGACGAAGCCCGGGCCGATAAACTCGGCGCCGACCGCTATTTGGTAAAATCGCAAGTTACGCTAGAAGACGTCATCAAAACCGTCCAAGAAGTTTTGGGCGGCCAAGCCACGGCGCCGGCAGCGTCAACTACAACGACAACAGAGCCAAGCACGTCAACTGCGCCGATCAGCCAAACATCACCTCAGCCAGCCGCCAACACAAGCCAACCAGTCGCAGCGACACCAACCCCGCCAACCACAACGGCTGAGCCGCCAATTTCCGAAAATTCTGCGCCCGAACCGGCCATTTCCGCAGCTCCGCCAGCCGCCGCCTGGGACGCAATCAACCAACCGGCTGCCGCGCCCGATCCGCCCAGTTTGCCGGATCCACCAAAATTGCCAGATCCGCCAAGCCTACCGGATCCACCAAAATTGCCCGAGGAATCAGCCGCCAGTTCAAGCACCCAACCGGCCGCCGCACCCGCAGCTGAAAACCCCAATCCAACAACATCAAACAATAACGCTCAACCAGTCAAGCCTGCACCGCCGCTAAGCAACACGCCTAGCACTGCACAGTCGCCGGCGCCAGTCGCCCCCGCCGCACCAGCAACCATGGCGCAACCAATGCCCCAGGCACATACAATGGCACAATCAAGCCAAGCCGCCGGGCAAAGCTCATCATTATCAACCGACACCTCGCTCAGCGAGGCTGTCAGCCAGGCTCAGCCCAAACCAACCGAGGACGCTCTGAGCCAAATCCAAGACTTCGTCAATCAACAAACAAATTCCAAAAATCCGTTACAGCCAGTTTCGATGCCCGATCCAATCGAACCAAGCCAAAATCCCGACTCGCCAACAACCAAACCAGCCGAGCCATCGCTAGCCGCCAGCAAAATAGCAGTCACGCCAGCGCCCGAAACCACATCTGACGCCGACGCAGAAACTACGGATCATGAACCGCCAGCGGCGACCTCAAAGCCGACTGCCAATGCCAAAAAAACAATTGCCGCTACGCACCAAAAAGTCATCCAGCCACCCAAAGACAGCCAAACCAAACCCAATTTCGCTCAACTGCTCGCCAAAGACGAAGCCAAAAACATCACGCCCGGCGCCAGCGCGTCCGCTCCAAGCGAAAACATCGACGCAGCCGGCCAGCCAGGCAGCACCATCCAACCCAGCGGCGCACAAGACACCAACCCCAGTAACATCTCATTATAAATATTATACTTTTTTTGATATAATTTATGCGCATAAATCAATTCGTGGCTTTGGCGACCGGCCTGAGCCGGCGCCAAGCCGATAAATTAATAATTAACAATACCCTAATTATTAACGGCCAGCCGGCCCAAATCGGCCAAGCAGTATCCCAGCAAGACGCAGTAAAATTGCACGGACAAACCATAAAACTGCCAGCCACAAGCCAAACCATAATCTTCAACAAACCCGCCGGCTACGTCGTCAGCCGCGACGGCCAGGGCAGCCCAACTATATATGATATATTGCCAAAAAATTTCCACAATCTAAAACCCGTCGGCCGCCTCGACAAAGATTCTAGCGGCTTATTACTACTAACCAACGACGGCCAGCTAGCCCAGAAACTAACTCATCCCAGATTCGCCAAACAAAAAATATACGAAGTAGAATTAAATAAGCCGCTAGCGCCCAAGGACAAAACCAAACTCGACCGTGGCATAAAAGTAGACAACTACTTGAGCCGCTTGCGGCTGTCCAAAATCGCCATTAGTAATTCGCAAGTCGATAATCGCTCCTGGCGCGTAGCCGTGAGCCAAGGCCGCAACCGCCAAATCCGCCGTACTTTCGCCGCCCTAAATTACCGCGTTATAAAACTTCATCGAACGAATTTCGGCGATTATATTTTATCTGGATTGCCCTCCGGCCAGTGGAAATTTGTAGTATAAACTACGCCGCCAGGCTGGCGCCAATCATGCTAAACTAAGCTTTATGAGTTTAACCGGACAAGATTTATCTGACATTCGGGGCGTTGTCCTAGAAGCGTTGGATGTTGCGGTAAACCCGCGTCTCGACGCACTTGAAAATAGCCTAGATAAAGTGGAAACGCGGCTGGATGGCGTGGGAAACTAACAACAATCCCTAAAGGGCGAGTTCTTTAGCTTCCGTGCCGAAACCAGTCGCCGACTAAGCCATATAGAATCGGAACTGGAAACCACTAGCGGCAAATTAGAGGCCTGACCAACGACATCAAAGAACTATACCTTATGGTTGGCAAAACACCTCAAGTAAAATTAGCCGGTAGCAACTACCAAAAACTACCCGCCAAGAACAAACTTCTAATCCTCAATCAAGAACTGCTAAGTCTAGCCCAGCAATCCGGCGTCAAGCTGCCACGCTAAAACTCCACCGCACAGATTTCGGGAACTATCAACTCAAAAATTTAAGAACGGGCTAATACCGTATTTCAGGCTAAGTTATAGCCAGAGTGGCGACGATAAACTTGTGGTCAGAAGGAAATTTTTCGCCCATTCTAAAATCTTCCAGCCGGACGCCGCCGCGGTACATAATGTGATCGAGTTTGCCGCCCAAGTGCGTCGGCTTATGCTCTAAATCAGCATCATTAAATCCGGCGCCTTCTAATAACCGCATCGTTTCGCCGGCCGCCATTTCGCCCACGCGATAGGCACAACTGGCCGCGCGACGAAATTTATATTCAACACCTTTAATACTTGTCATATCATCGGGCCGGCTGGACTCTTTGACCTCGTTGGCGCCGATTAAACGAGTGACCGGTCTGGTCGCCTTTAACAATTTTGCGCGCGCTCCCTGGCCGTGCATCGCGTTCAAATCGCCGGCCAATATAGCAATGCTGTCTTGATGATTATCAAATTCGACTAGGCTAGCCTGGGCTTGCGGCAGGCGGCGCGATTCGCTGCGGTGATCATAGTGCGCTCCGATAAGCGTAATATCAGCTGCTTCGTGGCGACCAGAAAGTTCTACGGCGTTGCGGCCAGCTAAGCGAAAAATGCTGCCAGAAGCTTGCTCTAGCCGGCTCAAAACCGCCAGATATTTTTCATAATTTTTCGGCACGCCGGCCGGCCGTTCGGCATCTTGATAGCCCGCCAAACATAATTGAAAGCCATAAATGCTTGCGAATTGCTCTAGCTCACCGGCAACCTCATCAATCGGCATTGGCCTTTCACGGCAAGCTTCGCTCAAAACAATCACGCCGGCAGAATCGGCAACAGTTTGCCGCAATTGCTCGTAAATTTCATCTCGCAAATCAGGCTTGCCCAAACATTCTTGCGCATTCCAAGCCAAAACATCTAGCGACATATTATTTGAAATAATACATTATTAATAAACTTTTGTCAAGTTTATGGATTAGCCCTCGGTTGACAGCCGATCCATGCAGTTGGCTAGCAATTCGCAGCTGGCGACAATTGCCGATTGGCTTGGATTTTGTAGTTCTTCAATCGTTCGGCCGGCTAACTCCGCGTAGCGCCGCGCCATCGGGCCAAGTTCTGGATAGCTAGCGTAGCGCACCGGGCAGCCGCCCGAAACCTGGTTTTCGAAGCCAAGCTGCGAATCAGTGCGACCCAGACTAGCCCGCATAGCCTGGCGACCAACGGCGCTGATTGTGCCGCCCGGATCGAAAAAGGCTGCTTGATCCAAAAATTTAGTCTCCGCAAACTCAAAGGCATTACAGCTTAAAGCATTAGACGAGCCCGACCCATAAAAACCATTACCGGCATTGGCGGCCAATAAAACTCTGGCCTGAAACTTTTTACCGCGCAAACTAGCACTAAAATCCGCGGCGTCTAGCGGTTGCGACATTTGCTGCTCGGTGCTGGCTCGGCCATTATTGACTGCCGCAACGGCAAAGTAGGCGTGCATCGGCATGGCTATACCCGAGCTCAAAGCTTAGTCCAAAATCAATTTTAGTCGATCGTAATAAGTCAGCCGGCTATCCAACTGACCGCAATATTTATACAAATGCTGTTCAAGTTGACTAAACATTGATTGTGAATCTGGGTCGCTACAAAAGCGCTCTAGGCTAATACGCAAACTATCGCCAATGAATTGGCTAAAAACCGGTAAATCGCCAAATAGTTTAACCTGACCCTGGCTGGCCGGTAGGCGCAGCCGCAAGTCCGCCGGCTGCCAATCGCTTGGAAAATCATTAATTATACCAAGCGCCAGGTCGTTAATTATCGGACCAATTTCCGTGCGCTGCAAATAGGGGCGTAAGTCCGCCTCGCGTAGCCTAGCGCCAGTTTCGCCCGCCTGCAACGCCAAAAGTTCGCTCATAAAAAATAATTTAACACTGTTTTTAACAACGGTCAATAGCCGCTAGCTGTTATAATAAAATCAGATGGCAAATAAATTACCAATTGTAGCGATTGTTGGGCGGGCTAATGTTGGCAAGTCCAGCATATTTAATGCTATTTTGGCGCGGCGCGAGGCGATTGTGGCGCGCGAACCGGGCACAACGCGCGATAGCATTATGGCAAAAGCCGATTACCGCGGCCAAAATTTCTGGTTGGTCGATACCGCTGGCATGAAAAACCCGGAAGACGATTTTGAATTTACTATTCAGGAACAAATCGAACAGGCGGCCGATAGCGCCGATGTAATTTGGGTTGTCGTCGAAGCCGACGTAGCAATTACAGAAGAAGACCGCCGCGTCGCGAAACGAACGCTAAAATCCAAAAAGCCAGTTTTCCTAATCATTAATAAAATCGACAAAGCCAAAGGCCAAGATTTAGCGCTATTCCAGCGCCTAGGCATAAAATTAATTTATCAAACCAGCACCAAGCAGCACCGCGGCTTCGACGAATTATTAGATGGCTTACTAGAAATTATACCCAAAGCTAGCGAAAAAGATCCAGATAATGTTTTACGCATCGCCATACTCGGCCGCCCAAACGTCGGCAAATCCCAGCTTTTCAATACGCTAGCCAAAAAGCAACAAGCCATCGTGTCGGGTAGAGCAGGCACCACGCGCGACGTAAACCGCGCCAGTGTGAAATATCACGAAAAAGATATAGAACTAATGGATACCGCCGGCATTCGCCGCCCAGGCAAAATCGGGCAGGGTATAGAACATTTCAGCGTTATTCGCACATTAGCCGCCATCGAACAAGCCGACATTTGTTTGATGCTAATGGACGCCAACGAACTAAACGTCGCGCTAGACCAAAAAATCGCCGGCATGGTAAAAGACGCCGGCAAGGGCCTAATTCTAGTAGTCAGCAAATGGGACATAGTCGAAGAAAAAACGGCCTACACGCGCGACGAAGTCGCGCCGCAAATTGCCCATAATTATAGCTTTGTACCATGGGCACCGCTAATTTTTACTAGCGCGGTTACCGGCCAAAACGTCACGAAAATTTTTGATTTGAGTCTGCAGATAAAAAAGAATCGCCAAATTATAATTCCAACAGCCGAACTAAACCGCTGGCTACGCGACCAAGTTGCTAAGCATCCGCCGGCCGGCCTAAAAAACCGCAATCCAAAACTAAATTACATGGTTCAAGAAACCGACAACTTGACGCCCGCCTTCAAGATTTTCGGCGCCCACACCAAATTTTTGCACTGGAGCTACCGCCGCTACCTGGAACGCAGCCTGCGCGAAAAATACAATTACGAAGGCACCGCGCTGCAACTCTGGTTCATCGAAAAACACGTTGGCCACAAGGCTGGCCAAAAGCCGGCCGATACCCAGTAGCCTACATTACTAGAACTTTGAACCTTGATCATTGACCCTTACTTTATTATTGACCATAGAACTTTGGAGACGTTTGAAAAAATGATCAAAGGTCAAGGTTCTAGGAATGGTCAAGGTTCAATGATCAATGATAAAGATTACGCTCTAATTACTTGCTACTAACTACTGCTTAGCGATATGCTAAGCTTTATGCCATTCATGTTCAAAAAGGCAAACGCCGGCGACAGCATCCAATTTTATAGCCTCGGCCTAAACCGCACCGTTTTAATTGCCGGCCTTGGCAATCCCGGACAAAAATACGCCGGCACGCGCCACAACATCGGCTGCGACTGCCTGGACGAATTCGCGGCTAAAAGCGATTTTCCGGCTTGGGTACTCAAAAAAAATTTAAAAGCCACCGTGGCAGTAAACACGCTAGGCCAAACCAGAGTAATATTAATCAAACCAACAACGTTCATGAATCTTAGCGGCGAGGCCGTTTTAGCTACCGCCAGTTTTTATAAAATCCCAGCCGAAAACATTTGCCTGGTCCACGACGAACTAGACGTGCCGTTCGGCCAAATCCGCACCCGCGTCGGCGGCAGCGCCGCCGGCCACAACGGCGTCAAATCCGTCATATCAACCATCGGCGAAAACACTAACCGCGTGCGTCTTGGCATCGGACCAAAAACTGCCGAAACAAACCTGCCTGCCGGCAGGCAGGTCGACAGCGCCGATTTTGTCCTGCAAAAATTCAGCGCGTCTGAGCAAAAAAATCTAGCTGCCCTCAAAAAAGAAGCCGCCGCCATCATCAGCGAATACGCCTTCTCGGCCCAGCCAATCCCAGCCGATACCAGAAGTTTCCTAATCTAACATCGCCTATCTTGATCTCAAAAGTCAGCCAAATAATCCGCTGCTTGGCAGGCTAGATATTTAGTTATTGGATCTTCATTGGCGACTAATATTTGCTCGGCTTGCCGCTGCACTGTCAAAGCATTTTGATACCAGCGTTCGCCAATAATTTCATTATCTGGCCCTGGTCTACTCAGAAACTCACGGCTGTGATAATTACAAGCTCCAATACTCTTCATAAGTTGAGTGATTTTAGCAGCAATTGCCGGCGGTGGCAAAGACTTAATCTCAGAGCTTGTATGATAATGTTGCTCCATAATTCCAGCCTACAACTTGAGCGCAAAAATTGATACCTAAAAAGAGTCTTCGGAGGGGGTGGGCACCGCCGAAGACTCTTTTTAGGAGACAAAAAATTGTCTCCATTTTCACCCTTCAACCCACACCGGCGAAGCATCGACGTCCAATAATGGTAAAGACTCGTGCCTTCGTCTAATAAAAGACAAAACCGTTTAGGCTCGCAAACTGAAAAATGGCGCCCATCAAAGATAGGCAAGTTAAAGGGGTTAGTTTGTTTTAGAGCCGTAATGAGACAAAACCTACGGTTTTTTCTCATCGCGCCGCGAAACGAAATAAATTCGTTTCGCGGGCTGCTCTTTTTCCCTTAAGGGCAAAGAGCAAAAGTGGAGGGTACAACTTTTATTAGGCACGCTCTAAAACAATCTAACAAATGCTTTTGACTTAAAATTTTAAACCAAAAACGTTAGAATTGGGGGTATAAGGTGCTGTAAAACATTAGTGATAATGTTTACTAAGTTGCTATTTTAGCAAATGCATGCCATTATGTCAATACTTATTTAATATTTTTGACATACTTCCTATTATTTACCATAACCGAAATTGCTTTAGCTTGGCGCGCGAAAGACCAGAATGCGAACGAAGCGTATACTGATACGGTGAGTGAGTATTGTCGTCTTTTTAGCCCAAGCTGAGTGATTTTTAGGATGGTAAATATTAGGATTTATGTCATATGAATGTCAATAAGCTTAAGCTTGGGTGCAGCGATTTTCCGCAAATTTTGCGTGATATTGCTAGCCCGCCAAAACAGATTTTTGTCTTGGGCGATAGTTTGGCGCAACTACTCACCAGGCCGCGGGTGGCCATTGTCGGCAGCCGCAAAGTTTCCAGCTACGGCCGCCAAGTTACTGCCAAAATCGCTGGCGATTTAGCCGCGCAGGGCATTGTCATAATCAGCGGCTTGGCGCTGGGCGTCGACGGTTTGGCGCACCAAGCGGCGCTGGACGCCGGCGGTCAAACCATCGCCGTTTTGCCTGGTGGCCTCGATAAAATTTATCCCGCCAGCCACCGGCAATTGGCGCGCAAAATCCTAGAAACCGGCGGCGCGCTGGTCAGCGAATATCCGGCCGGTACAGAATCGTTCAAGCAAAATTTCATCGCCCGCAACCGTTTAGTTTCCGGCCTGTCTGGCGGCCTTTTAATAACCGAAGCTGCCCTCAAAAGCGGCAGCCTGCACACCGCCCGCTTCGCGCTAGAACAAGGCCACGAAGTCATGGCCGTGCCCGGCAATATCACCAGCCTCACTAGCGTCGGTGCCAACAATCTAATAAAATCCGGCGCCCATCCAATTACATCCAGCGAAGACGTGCTAAACGTGCTAGGCCTAAAACCCCGAGTCGAAAAAGCCAAACCAGTCCCACGCGGCCGCGATCAAAACGAGCAAATCATCATAGATTTAATCGTCGCCGGCACATACGACGGCGCCGAATTACTAGCCATGAGCCAGCTAGAACCAGCTGACTTCAACCAAACCCTAACCATGCTAGAAATCACCGCCAAAATCCGCCCTACCGGCGCCAACCAATGGTCATTGCGCTAAAGTTTCATAAAACCCTTGACAAATGATGATGATGATGATGATGATAGAGTGATGGCGGTCTTCTCACCAAACCTGAGTGAGATTGCACCTTATCAATCCATCCATCCATCCATCCATCCAGCAACAGAAAGTAGGACAACAATGTCCAACCCTAACAACACCATCCGCGCCAAACTCGTTGCCGACTTCACCAACAAGGGTTATATTTTGGTCGACTTCGATTACCGGCTGCAGCATCTCGGCACAGACATCCGTGTCTACGCCAACGACCCGCAGATCGGCCGCGAAGGCTTCACCCCGCTGCTTAGCAGCATGTTGAACAATCTGTTTGGCAACAGGACTGGCGTTGAACGAGTTCACGTCAACCCCTTCCGAATGGAAGTACACTTCTGCAGGGCAGTCACGACCATCGAGATCTTGGAGCTCTTGCTCATCGGCATCGATGGAGCCGGCTGGCAATATGAATTGCTTAAGTAGCCCACGCCGCCGGCGGTGGAGAGTGAGTTGAACTTTCAAAGTTCGCCTCTACGCCGCCAGGTGCAGCAAACAAGACTTTAAAAAGTCTAAGCCTGAAAAGATTCGAGGCAATTGGTTCTTTTTTCACCGCTAGTGGTGATTTTTGTTGTATTTGGATGGATTGGTTTTTCGCTCCATAAATTAATTAGTCATGCTGATGAGCCGCTAAAACGGCGAAAGCGAAAATTGTAATGTTCTTTTGATAAAGAACTTTGGTCCCTACTTTTGCCATGATGCAAAAGTAGGCAAAAAATCAAGGGCTAAACTCCGCGTCTTGGTTAATTGTTTGTAAAACCGACAACCGACTTTGGCGACTCCTCGCTTCGTAATGCTTTCTAGCATTACTACGGTCGTCAAACAAGTCGAGCCGCCCATCCCAAGAAGTTGTCGCTTGTTACAACAACTAAGCCAGGACGCTACGTATGCCCTTTATATTAAGACAAAATTGTAATCTACAATTTTGACCTTGGTTTTTTATCGGGCTACGTG
>JBOHNS010000009.1:0-18681 GCA_050730835.1 Saccharimonadales bacterium (SeqCode) | reverse complement strand
AAACAGTCGGTTCATGGACGTACTGGATTACAAAACGCCAGCTGAGTGCCTGGAAAAGCATCGCCAAAAGCCTAAAAACAAAACAACCCGCTAGGTGCGGGTGTTCGGCTTGAGGGCTACCGGTAGGAAAATCTGGTTTAGAATATTATACAACACTTTTTGTAAATTAAAAAATAAAGTTTCCCCAAAAACCTGTCCACCCAAATTGTCTGTTTCAAAAGTCCTGGCTTATAGCTAAAGTTTTTAGGTTTTTGGATAACAACGACTGCCAATGACGAGCAGGCGAAAGCCAAACAAAACGACCCAGACAGTTTGGGGATAGGAAATCAAACGCTCCAGGCTGCCCGGGCCGAGGCCAAAATAATCGTGGCCGACATAAAAAATTAGCGCCAAAAAGGCAATTAAGCCCGTTAAAAATGTATAAATACGCCAGCTTTTGGGCAAATTTTTAAGTAGCAAACTAAAGCCTAAAATAGCCAGACTGCCCAGCAAAAAGGCCAGCCCGGCGCCCAAAATATGCAGGCTCGCCACGGTATTTTCCGGGAAAAAGCCAACTAAAATGGTGCCAACGTCCGACAAAATCAAGCCGCCAAAAACCGCCTTCAGCGCCCAGCCGCCGCGCAATTTGCGATAAATCAATAGCGCACCAATGCCTTGCATTAGACCAAGCACAATAAAAGATGCGTTCATCAAATCGTGCAGCGGCGAGCAGACCAAACGGCCACCATACGGCCCGCAAACCGTGTTGCCTAAATCGCTAATCGTGTTAGCGCCCAAACTGTAAGGCCGCGGCCAATTGAGCGCCACGACCGCTTGCACGGCAAAATATTGCAGGCTGAATATCCAGAGTCCCGAACCGATTAAATCAAAACGATTATTAAATAATTTAAGCTTTTTGCTGCCCATCATAGCCATATTATATAAAAGCTTAACACAATTATGCCGCGCCAAAAGCTGATTTTCGGGAGCTTACAAATTACCGGTAACTTTGGCTTGGCTGATGGCGCTATAAATCTCGGTAAACGTTTCGTGGTCGTAAAAGCTTAATGAGCGATCGGCCTTGATAATTTTGCCAGTCGCGGCGCTGACCAAAAAATAGGCCGGCACCAAGAAAAGGTTGCCATCGATTTTGCCCTGAGAAAAGCCGCTGGCCTTAACCCGGCGCACCCAATATGGAATGTCCGTAATGTTTCTGGTAATTAATTTTAGCGATGGGCTGACGCCGTAAAGTTTGTAGATTGTTAGTTTGGGGTCGGCAATTACCGGAAACGGCGGTTTGATGGTGTGGCGATCATAAATATTGCTTGTGATATTAGCCTGGCTGGATTGAATGAAGGCCACGACTTGGCAATTTTCCTGCTTTAATAATTTCTGCTCCAGCGACAAACGGTGAATCGCCAAATTGCACCACGGGCAACCGGCGTAGCGCAAAAATACTAGCAAGACAAATCCGCCGCTATAATCAGCCGAATCTACCGGCCGGCCAAAGACATCCCTCGTCCGAAAACTCGGCGCCCTATGACCTTTATCAAGCTTAGCCTTAATTTTTAGAACCCTCCTAAACATTAAATAGCTTAACATAATTTTGGCTTGCTTGGCTAGACCATTAATCCGCACTAAAAACCGCTTGCATAATAATTTTTGCCGCGCTACAATGGAAGTAGATAATAAACTTTAAGGCCTGAATCTAAAGTTTACGATAGTAATATCTAAAATATTATAAAGACTACCAAACAAAACAAATTATAATTATGACAGTAATAGAAGTCCCCCGCCAAACCGACGACATGGTGCTACACAGATCAATGCCGCCACACGATAGTCTTTATGATTTTACCCCCGATGACAAGCAGCAAAACTTGGAACTTGGCCATCAAGTTCGCGGCGACATACAACAAGCTCTTGGCCATATTAGTTTTAAAGATTGGTTTGCTGTTGCTGACGTTCAGGCGGTGGCACAAGAAGCAGTTACCAATGCCTTGCAATACAGCGAGAGATGTGAAAAAGTTATTTTGGGCTGGACTTTAGACGATCAACAGCGCGGCAATTTACTGCTTGGCGTAGGCGATCACAACCCCAACCTCGTACCAGCCGCGCACTACAACCAAGCAGCAGATAAACTTGATGTGGCAAAGGACGAGCGCGGTTACGGCCTAGCAGTGGCTGAACTGTTCACTAGCGATAGAGCTTATTACCCAACTTATTATGGCAAAATGCTGCTTTTTTGGTTCAACTTACCTACTTAAACTTAAAGCCAGTAACTAACGAATAACTGCCTAAAATTAGTTTAAAAAATTAAAGGCCAAAGGCTTCATCCGCTAGCAAATCGAGCGCTATAGCATTAACTTAGAAAATTATCCAAGCTATTCGATTTAAGTTTACGCCTTAAAGCAAAACGCCCGGCCAACAGACCGGGGGTTTTGACTATTGTAGCCCTTAATAGCTTATTTAGTAGTTTGTTATTAATCTACAACAAACCGCCGAGCAAACCGCTGTTACGATTATTGTACGAACGGTTAGAGTTGCTAGTCGAGCTATTGCTGCTACCATTTAAACCTAGGTTTAGGCCTAAGTTAGCGCTGCCAGATTGCTTTGATTTAGTCTGGCTGGAGCTAGTGCCACGATGATGGCGATTGCCGTTAGTGCTAGAAGTCTTAGTGGAGTTAGAGCTAGCGCCGCTAACACCCGCGTTGACACCTAGGTTGCCGGCAAGCGAACCACTGGACTGGCTGCGCTCAGCATTGTTGTTACCGCGGCGATGGGTCGAGTAGTTGCTATTACTATTTGATTGACCCTGGGCGTTTAGGCCAAGCTTCAAACCGGCGTTAGCGTTACCAGATTCAGCCGATTTCGACTGGCTGGAGCGGCTACCGCGGCGGCCATTAGTTTGGCTAGCATTACTATAGCTAGAGCTAGAGCTAGAGCTATTGCCGCTCAAATTAGCGCCAATATTTAAGTCGCTAGCAAGCGAGCTAGCCGATTGGCTGCGACCAAAGTCGCGGCCACGGTTAAAGTTGCGGCTACCAGAATAGTAGTTGCCGCCCTGCAAGTCGCTAGCGGTAGCAATCCCAAAGTTGGCTGAGCCGTTAGTTTGAGTTTGCGAGCTAGAGCTGCTGCCCGCATTGTTATTGTAATCACGGCCATTAGCGTGATTTAGCGTCAAGGCGCTAGCCGCTGGCACAACCGCTAATGCGGCTATTGTACCGGTAGTTGCCATGCCCACTACAAAGCGTTTCTTATTGGCTAAAGTTTCTCGAAAGGATTTACGTTGGTTCATAAATGTATCTCCTTAAAGTATTAAATTGATATTGATCCAGTGAACTTTTGCCCACAACTACCTATACTAAAGAAATCATTAAGTCATTCAGCAATATTTCTCACAAAAGTAAATTTTCAATCTGTTAATTTTAGTTAACTAAATATAACTATTTTATTAATATCTAATTATAATTGTACGCTATTTGCTAGCGGTAACGGTGTTATAGCGCCATAATTTGGGATTTTCGTAGAATTCTACGGCCGACATTGTGTTTATGAAGTGATTTTCTAGCCCAAACTTTTTAATAATTTTATAAGGCCCGTTAGCTTTTTCGTAAAACGATTTTAGCATTGGCAGCATGCGCTCGGTGATTTCCTCTTCTTTTACATGGCTAAATCCTGCGGCTTCTAGCTTGGGCTTGAACGATCTGTGCTCAAAGTGGTTAAAGGCTGGCATAGAAGCGACTTTATTAACCTGGCGAATTCTTTCTAGTGCGGATTTATCAATTTTAGAAAGCCCGGCTTCTGGCGTAATTGAATATTCGAAAAGCGCCAATTTTCCACCAGGTCTTAGAACACGATATAATTCGGCTAAGGCTTGTCTGTAATCCGGCGCGTGAACTAGCGTTTCCATCGTATAAACGCCGTCGAAACTATTATCACTAAAAGGCAAATCCATGTAACTGGCAATCTGAAAATCCAAGCCTTTTACATGCCGTTTTTCCGCGTTAGCTTTGGCGTTTTTGATGTTAAAGTCTAATAAATCTACGCCCGAAACGCGCAGTCCGTATTTTTCGGCCAGATATATCGCCACGTTGCCCTCGCCGCAGCCAGCATCCAAAACATGCGCGCCCGCGTTGAGTTTTAGAGCTTTTGCCATTTGCTCGTCCATCAAAATTTGAGCTTCAAGTTTACTTAAGTTTTCTTGGCCCTCAGGATAATAGCCAAAGTGCTTTACCCCCGCCAAATAACGGTAGCCAAGCTTGGATTCTAGCGAATTATAGTATTTAACAACCGGGTTAGTGGTTTTCATCAATTCATAATAGCAAAAAGAGACCTATCAAGTCTCTTATAGCGCTTATTTTGGTGGAGCTGCGGGGAATTGCGCCCCGGTCCGATGGTTTATCTTTGGCAAATCTTCTACAGGTTTAGTTCGTTTTATAGGGCCTGCCTGTCTACAATACTTCGGCTACTAGCCAAAATTAGCCGCAATCAAACAATTTTTTACTTCGCACCATAACTACGGTTATGGCTTGTAGCAAAAACTTATTTGCTCTTAAACTACTTTTAGCTCTCGCTATCAAAGTATTGCAAACAGGCAGGCCCAGTCTTAGTGTTCGATTATCTAAGCGAACAAACATTCCGAACGAGCAATCCTAATCTATAGCGGTTAGTGCGGATAATACTAGCCGAGCAATCAGATGATATAAAACGCTTTTTACTTATCTGATGTCAGTTCAAGCGTCGTTTTGGGTTTAAGCCAAAACAGGAACGGCAACTTTTTGCGCGAACCCAGCGTAAACTGCGTCCTTAGCATTAGCTACACGTTCACGAAAAGATGTTTTTGCATCTATCTAAAGTTTGCCTATAACGCTGACAAGCGACCTGCTGATTTAACCGATAAAGTCCAACGTCGAGCTAATTTCAGCCCCCCTAGTGGCTTTTGGCTTACGCGAAAAAAGCAACTGCGGCGAATGAAAATGGATAAGTCTTAGTTGGCAACTACTAACTACTAACTACTAACTACTAACTACTAACTACTAACTACTAACTACTACTTATTATACCATTATCGGCTATAATTATGCTAGTATTTTTATGCAATATTGATACCGTTTTAGCAGCGGCCATTAAATTGCTGTAATTTTTTAAATGTGCTTAAAAGAAAAGCTTTAATTGGCCAGCAGCAGCGACTTGCTATACAATATAAATTGTTTAAAAATGTATTAGTCGCTAAAAATAAAAAGTTTTTCATGAAAAGATACCACCTAACAAAACCAAAAATCCGGTTCCTCGGCTGCGGGCTGGCTTTGTTGTTAGGCAGCGCTATTTTTAGCTTGCTGCCTGTCGGCGCGTCTTTGGCGGCTTCCGCCAACGTATATTTTAGCCCTTCTAGCGGTTCTTATAAAATTCATAAGCAGTTTAGCGTTAAGCTAGAAGTTAGCGACAGCAGGCCTTGGCGTTCGGCGACCATCAGCTTTAAGTCAAGTAACAATTTGACGTATGTCGGGTATGCAATAACTAACGGCTCGGGTACGGTGACAAGTTCCGGCCGAACGGCGACAGTATCATTTAACAGATCGAAAACGCACAACCCCCCCAGCAGCTTAGCTATAGTAACGCTTAGCTACAAAACCAACGCAGCCGGCAACGCCAGCCTGGACATAATTAACGCGCAAGATAATTACGGTGCGCTAACAAGCCGCAATGCCAGCTATAGCATAAGCCGGCCGGCACCCGCGCCGGCGCCAAAACCAAAACCTCAGCCCAAGCCAGCACCGGCACCGAGCGCAACGCAGCCACAAGCTGCGACCAGCCAGCCAAAGCCAGCAAACACTGCAAAACCTAGTCCCAAAGCTAAACAAACCCCCACGCCGAAATTAAACAAATTTCCAACCATTAAAAATAATTTCAGCAGCCAAGAAAACACCGCGCCGAAACTAAAAAAACCTAAATTCGCGCTAAAATCCGGCAAAAAATCCGCGTCATCAAATCATACAATATTACTGTTATCAATCCTGTTGGGCGCGGCGGCAGTTGCTGCTGCCATAGTTGGTTTGATATATTTCCGGCGGCGCAAAAACGGCACAGCCATAGCGGCAAATAGGCAGCCAGAAAATTATGCTAATAGCAGCGCTGCAGCCGCGGCCCTAGAGCAAGACATAGCTAGCGTAACGCCGAAAACCAATCCGTCCGCCGATCCCCTAAATCAAGCTATCGATCGATCTTTTTACCCGATGCAGACCTATCAGCCGCCGGCTAAGACAAAACCTCAAAACCAAAATCCCCAGACCGATGAAGTTTTGGATATGTTCGAATTAGCCGATAAATTTCCGCAAAGCTATGGCAGTTATAGTGAAGCAAAATCAAACATGGCGGCTGCGCCGAATAATATGCCGCCAGCCGCGCCAGCACCGGCTGCGCCAGCTAAACCTGCACCACAAACCCCAGCGCCAAGGCCGCAAATAGCCCAGCAAGCGCCAATCCAAGTTCCCCAACAAGCGCCAAAACCCGCGCCAGCCGCGCCGCCGCCATCACAAAAACCGCCAACGACCGATCAAAAAACCGCCAGCCAAGAAACTAACATCAAGATTAAACACCCGCAATCCTGAGCCTTAAGGCTTCCAAGTTTTGGCGCTTGGCCTGAGTTTCAGACTTTTGCCAGCGATCGCAGGCACGGCTTTGCTTGTTGCCACAAACAGCACCATGCAAAACCGCCAGATAGTTAGCCAGAGCTGCTAATTGCTGCTGGTTTAGTTTGGCAAATATTTGCTTGTGCTGATTGGCAAAAATGGTGCCAGCCGCTTGGACCAGTCGCTCACCTTTGTAAGTTAAAAATGTCGCGCGGCTGCGCCGGTTTTTAGGATCGACCCGAGCGATTATTAGGCCTGCGTCGCTTAAAAGTTTGATTTGCCGGCTGATGCTGGCCTCGGTTTGAGCCAGATTATTGGCTATTTGCTTTTGCTTTGGTCTTGGACTATTGCTAATCTCCGCCAGCACTTTGTACTGCGCTAGCCCCAGCCCAAGTTGCTCGAATAAAGCCTGATTAATTTGGCGGTCGAGCACAAACGATAGATGGTTGAGCGCTGAACCTAGAGCGTCGGTCGGATTATTCATAACCATAATTTTAGGCTAAATACTTAACGTGTCAAGTATTATCCAGGATCGAACCATTTAAAAACGCCAAATATAATCTGTGCCAATCAGCTAAATCTAGCGCTTGAGCGCGAATGGACGGCGTAATTTTAGCTTGCTTGAGCGCCGCCGTAACTTCAGCGCGCTCCAGCTTGAGGCCGCCGCTCAAAGAATTTGTTAGCGTCTTGCGGCGCTGGGAAAAACCGGCTTTAACGATTCTAAAAAGCAATTTGGCGTCGACATTTTCAAATAATGGCTGAGCGCGATATTTTAGAATTAAAATTTGCGAATCGACCTTGGGCGGCGGGTCAAAAAGTTCAGCTGGAACGACTTTTCCTAGGCTAACTTGGCAGTAATATTGGGCGCTAACGCCAAGTAGCGACATTTGGCCTGGGGCGGCCGCGGCGCGCTCGGCAACTTCTTTTTGCACCAGCAAAACCGCCACAGAAAACGGATTTTCGCTTTCGCACAAAACTCTAATTAGGTTGCTAGTTAAATAATATGGAATGTTGGCTACGACTTTGTAGCCGGCTGGCAAGCTAGTCAAATCAAATTTTAAAATATCTTGAGTTATGACGCGCAAATTGGCGGCGGAAACTTGAGCGCGCAAATTGGCGGCTAGTTTTTCGTCTTTTTCGACGGCCACTACTTGGCTAGCAGCGGCTAGCAAAACTTTGGTCAAACTGCCCTGGCCCGGGCCGATTTCCAGCACCGTATGGCTGGGCTTGATGGCGGCGGCCGCGGCGATAGCCATTAGCGACGCTTGGTCGTTTAGCCAATGTTGGCCGAGGGATTTTTTCGGTAATTGTGGCGAGTTTTTAGACATTATGGTTTAGCTTGGCGGATAGTTACTAATGCCTGTCGATTCGTAACAACCGGGATTTTGCGATATCAATCCGCTGCTGCCATTTGTATTCTTTATAATGGCCTGGTCTTGGATGTATGGCGGGGCGTTGCTGGGCAAGCCGCTATAGCCAAGACGCCGCCAAGTTCCCAAGCTAAATTGATAGGCACCATAATAGCCATTACCTGTATTGTCTTGATAATTGCCGCTCGATTCGCAGGCTCGTAATTTGTATAACCAAACCTGCAGCGACCCGCCGCCGAGCGGAGCTGTGCCGATAGCCACGATTTGGGTTATCGGCTGTCGGGTTACTACTTTTTGGATCAATGTGCGTCCGACAAGTTTGCCGTTTTTGAGCGTATCTTGATAGGTTAGAATTTCGCTGCCTGGACTGCCGTGCTGGCGAATGGCGCTAGTGCCGACGGTCAGTTTGCTGTCCTTGACGTTTGTCGTTGGCATAGGAATTAGCTTTTTAGCTGACTCAATTTTAACGCCTTCGTGCGATATAAATATTTGCATATTTGGCGTAATCAGCGTGTCCAAGCCCGGTTTTACATGATCGCCCAGGGACAATTTAATATGCTCTTTTTGCAATAATCCGGCGACGGTTTTGGCTTGAGTGCGCAAATTTACCGGAGTACCGTACAAGTTAAGCTTAACTGGCGTGGCGCGCTGAATAATAATTTGATTACTAAGACTGTTGCTAGCCGCGAAATTAGTAACTTGGTGCTCGGATATTTTATCGGCCGCATAAACGGTGAAGCCGGCTTGTTCGGCGATGCTTCTGGGTGTGCTGGAAGCACTAAAGGTAAACTGCTTTTGATTGCCATCAATAATCTCGACTGGTTTCGCCCGGTAAACATTGATTCGAAAATTATCTTCAGTAATCAAAGTTGTTAGGCTAGGTTCGACGACATCGTCTTGTCTCATGTGTATATGCAGTTTACTTAGCAAGAGGCCGACCGTTTGAACTTTACTGGGGAAAGTTTGCTTTTTGTGATCGTGCGAAACTATCACGACATACGTGCCAAGATCTTGGAACTCAGATTGAGGCTTATTGAATACAAAATAAGCGCCGGCGGCTAAAGCGCATAAGATTATAAATGTCGCCATTGGCAAAACCACCGGATGATGTCGCAAGCTAAGCCAACTCCACCGGCCAAATTTAGCCGGTAGCTTGGGGCTAGCCTTGGGTTTAGATTTTCGAAATTTAATCATAGCAAATTAGTTTTTAAGGCAAACGGCAAATTATAAGTATCCAAAAACTAAACTTATTGTAGCAAACAGATAAGTCTGCAGCCACATTCATAAACCTAGCCAGCCAGCTGTTACATAATGTACCCGATCGAGCACATTATGTAACGTTTCTGTGGCTGTAGCGGTTTTGCTAAGTTAGTTTTTCTAGAGGCGCGAGGCTGAGGTTTAGTTTTTTACTGCCTTTGCCTTTGAAATAAATTACAGCGCTGTCGCCCTCGATTTCCATGACCGTGCCCTGGCCGAAAATTTGGTGATTGACTGTGTCGCCTTCGGCTAGTTCCGGCACGTAGCGCGGCTCATCGGGTAATTCGATTTTTGGTCCTGGATAGGCATCATCTGAGTTACCATTTTTTAGCAATAAATTGGTCGTGTTGAAGTTATTTTCGGGTTGGAAATCGCCGTCGATTTCGGATAAAAACCGGCTCGGTGGATTGTGCTGCACGCCACCATAAAGCATGCGGCTGGAGGCGTAAATCATATGCAGTTCCTGGCGGGCGCGCGTCATGCCAACGTAGCAAAGCCTGCGCTCTTCTTCCATTGCGCCAGCGTCGTAAAGCGCGCGCGAATGCGGGAAAATGGACTCTTCCAGTCCGGTCATAAAAACCACCGGGAATTCCAAGCCTTTGGCGCCGTGCAGCGTCATTAGCGTTACGGCATCATTGCTAAAATCAGTGCTATCTAGATCGCTCACTAGACTTACTTCTTCTAAAAATCCGTCCAGTCCTTCGTCTTGATATTCTTGCGCTACACTTAATAATTCCTTAACGTTCTCCTGGCGCGATTCGCCCTGCAGCGTGCCATCGTCCAAAAAATTTAAATAATCAATCCGGCGCAGCAGCGAATCGATAAGCGCGGCCGGCGGCTCATTAATAAGTCCGCGCATTTTAGCTAAAATGTCGCCTAGTTCGTTCAAAGTTTTTTTGGCTTTTGGCGTCAGCAAATCGCACGAATTAACAGCGTCCAAGGCCTTTTGCAAGCTCAAGCTTTTCGAAGCTTGCCAGGCCAGAAAATTTTGCAAAGACTTAGCGCCGAGGCCGCGCGTGGGCACGTTGGCGATGCGTTCGAAACTTATGCGGTCTTCTGGCTGGTAGATTAGGCGCAAATACGCCACAACGTCTTTGATTTCTTTGCGGTCGTAGAAGCGCTGGCCGCCGACTATGCGATATGGAACTGCGTAGCGGACGAAGGCTTCTTCTATCGAGCGGCTTTGGGCGTTTGTTCGGTGCAAAACCGCAAAATCCTGATATTTTCTAAGACCGGAATCGACGCCGTTTCGCACGCGCTGAATTATAGCTTCGGCTTCGGCCCGCTCGCCATGAACTTGCACCATTTGCACCGGCATTCCGTCACCGAGGCTCGTCCATAGTTGCTTGTCAGAGCGCTGGGAATTTTTAGTGATAATGGCGTGCGCGGCATCTAAAATGTGCTTGGTCGAGCGGTAATTTTGCTCGAGTTTAATAACGGTGCAGCCTGGATAATCTTTTTCAAACTTCAAAATATTGCGAAAATCCGCGCCCCGCCACGAATAAATCGAATTGTGCACGGCAATTCCCCCGGCAATATAGTTATGAACGTTTTCAATATCCAGGTCGTAAACTTTACCGGAATAATTTTTTTGGCTAATTTCTGTAACTCTGTCATCAACAACCTTATCTTTTTCGATCACCGGCAAAATCATGCCTGGATGAATTTGGCTGGCGGGCAAGAAAGAAAACTTTTCGTTTGGCGTAAGAAAAGCGTATTTGGCGATTTGTAATTCTTGGGCGGTTTTTGTTTCTTTGATTTTTTCTAGAATTTGCTCGATTTTAGCATAATCCAAATTATGAATTTCGGTTCGAAAAGTTCCGGCGCGGCCAGGTCTTATGCCGTAGCCAATACTGGCAAAAACTGCTAAATCCTGAGCCTCAGTCGTGTTGGCTGAAATCCGGCTGGCCGACCACGGGCTGCGGCCGCTAATTCGCTTATCGCCGAATAAAACTACATTTAGACGCAATGTTTTTCGGTCGTTTCTGGTGGTAGCTTGCGGCAGAAAATGCGGGTAATCGTAGCTCAGACTAAAGTCGGCCATTAAATTAGCGGCTCTTTTTTTGGTGTCAATTTCCTGGTAGATGGCATCGATATATTTTTGGCTAAAATGCATCGAGCGGTTCAAGTAGGCGTGAAAAACCAGCATTGGAATGCCGTATTTATAAGCAAGAAGTGATTCGTGGTACAAAGCTTCTTCGCGCGTTTGACAAACTTTAATGACCCACATCCGGTCGGCTCGTTCCTGGTTTGCTCGGACTCTCAGGCCAATCGCGTCTTTTTTGCCGTCAAACCTTGTGCCTTTAGCTACGCCAACACGGTAGCCCTTGCCCGCCGCATGCATTAAATAAACAAAATAAGCTTGCGCGTTATCGAAACGGGCGAATAATAAATGGTTTGGTGTGCAGTCTAGGCTTTTGCCGGAAGCGGTTTTGATATGGATGATTTTGCCGTTATAGGAAAACTTTTTAACTTTCGTTGCGGCAAAATGCCCGGTCTGGCCGTAGCCGCTGGCGGATTTTACCAGCTCGCCCTCGGTTATCGACTCTATTTTTCTATTGCCTGCCGATGTTTCGACATACGTACCCGGCAGCAGACATTGCCAGTCGTCGCCAACTACGGCGATGTTTTTATTAGCGTTGGTCAGCAATTTTACCAGCTTATACTGCGCCGCGTTTGTGTCTTGATACTCATCGACCATAATGTAGGCAAATTGTGTCTGCCATTTTTTACGAATTTCGGCTTGGCCTTCTATCATTGCCACCGTGCGGTTTATTAGGTCGTCAAAATCCAGCGCGCCGGCGTCTTTTAAGATTTTTTCGTAAATTGGATAGATTTTGGCAGCGGTTTTTTGCGCCGGACTGTCGGCCGTTCCAGAATATTCAGCCGGGCTAATCATTTCGTTTTTGGCGCTAGAAATTAGACTAGAAATTACGCGCGGCGGAAAAGCCTTTTCGTCGATCATTAATTGTTTGCTAGCTTGTTTGACGGCGCTCAGGCGATCCGATTCGTCAAAAATTACAAAGTTTCTAGCAACACCAACGTGCTCGCCGTCACGGCGAAGAATCCGCACGCAAATTCCGTGAAACGTGCCCATAAACGGCATGAAGCTTCTCGGCACATCCACCATGGTTTGGCTAAGTCGAGATGAACTCGCTTCATCAAAACCATTGGCGGCACCCTGCGGCGTTGCCGGCTCCAGTGCTCCTGCGCCGTACTTTTTGTACGACTCAGTCCGGGCTTCGCCGGTGCCTTGCATGGCACTCGCCTGGAAATCCCGAGAACCGCTAGACTCATTACTGCGCATTAATTGCCAGACGCGCCCGCGCATTTCTTTGGCGGCTTTATTGGTAAAAGTAACGGCTAAAATATTAAAGGACGTGGCCTTGCGTGTCGCGATTAAATAGGCGATGCGGTGCGTCAGGGTTTTGGTCTTGCCGCTGCCGGCGCCGGCTTGGATTAATAATGGCCCGTCGCTCAATAGCACCGCGCGGCGTTGCTCGGGATTTAAACCAGCCAAAAGCTCATCGTTCATGCAAGAGCTATTGTATAGGACTTTCGCATTTTGCACATTTTGGGCGAAAATCTCTGCTCTTGCGTTCCGCCGTATGTTTAATGCGGCTTTCGTTCCGGTGCTCGATTTGAACGCGAACTGATAAATTATATCAGTTCGCTACCTGGCCAAGCCGCAAGGGCTTGGCTGGCGTCATCCCAAACTGCGTTTGAAATGCGCTAAGTCCTGTCTAGCAAAATAGCGGCCGCGAAAATTTAATTATTGAATAGGTGCGTCACTGGCAAGTTGTGGAAATTCGAGATGACGTCGCCATCAATCAGCAAATCCAGGGCGACGATGGCGACAAAAACTATGACGACCAGCAGTTGCAATAGGCGCAGCCAGCGTTTGCGCCGTTTCGGGCGAGCGTGTTCTTGGACGACAATTTCGCCGGGCTGGTCCGGCGAAGCGTGGGCCGGCAGCAAAAGTTCGTCCTGGTTTTCGTCGACAGATTTGGCAGCAATTAATGGTGCGTTATTGGTTGCGTCTTTTGAACTGGGCGAATCTAGCGATTTGAGCGAATCGCTGGCGGCTTGGAGATCGCCGGCATCGTCTAGTTGGGTGATTTGCTCGGATGGTGATGCCGGTTTTTCGGTGTCGGCTGTTGGCTCGGATGATATTTCGGGCTGATTTTCGGTGGTTGTTTCGGACGCCAGCTCGGGTGTTATTTGATCTTGGTCATTTTCGGGCGAGCTGGCCGAGCTGTCTGGCGCGGGCGATTGATCGTCGTTTTTGATGTCAACTTCCGGACGAAATTCATCTGTAGCTAGCGTTGGATTTAAGGCAAATTCGTCTTCAACCTCGGCGCTTGGCGCTGCTTGGCTGAAGTCGCTGTCGGTGTTGGAATCGTCGGAGTTCGGCATGGCCGGAGCGGTTTTGGGCACCATCATCGGGTCGGGTTGATTGGCTTTATCATCTGATATTATTGGGCGGCTGGTTGGGTTGGCCAAAGTTTTGCTGGGCGGCACAATGTCGAAATAGCGCTTTGGTTTGGCTGATGGCGGCGGTTGGTTTTGGGGCTGGTTTTCGTCATTCATGATTTAAGCTGCCTCTTGTTTGCTGGCTTGGTGCTGAGCTTTTTCGGCGATCGCAATTATGTCCGAAAATTCGACGTAATTCAGGCTAGCACCGCCGGGCAATAGGCCGTCGATGCCCTCGACTTGCAAATAGCTGGCGGCGTTTTCGGCGCTGGAGCTGCCACCGTAAATTACCCGGATTTTTTCGGCCGCGGACGGGCCGTAAAGTTGGCCGATGATGCTTCTGATGTGGGCCGCAATTTTTTGCACGTCGGAAGGTTTCGCGACTTCGTGATTGGCAAAATTACTGCCACTAGAAATCGCCCAGACTGGTTCGTAGGCAACGACCAAATTTTCGATTTCGTCGCTGGTTAAATTGCTGATGGCGGTGGTTAATTGGTCGTGCACGACTAAGTTTGTTTCGCCGGCCTCGCGCTCGTGCTTGGTTTCGCCAAGGCACAATATTGGGGTAATTTCATTTCTGACGCTGGCCGCGACTTTGTTCTGCACCATATCTAGCGTTTCGCCAAAATGCAGCCGCCGCTCGGAATGGCCGATAATCGCATACTTTACTATCTCGCGCAGCATGGCGAAGCTGACTTCGCCTGTAAACGCGCCTTCATCTACAAAATAAGCGTTCTGTGCCGCCAGCCGGAATTTTCGCCGGTCAATCTGAAGCGACACCGGTTGCAGCGCCAGCAGACTGGGCGCCAAAACCACTTCCAGGTTGCGATGCGTTTTGACGCGCTGATTCAGCCGGTGCGTGAGCAAACTGGATTGATGGACATTCAAATGCATTTTCCAGTTGCCGACGATTATTTTCTTTCTCACCGACTAGCTCCTAAAGTTCCAGCGAAAAGAGCAGCCCGAGACTTTGGCTTTGCCAAAGCCCGGCGCGATGATAATTGATCGGTTAGCGAAATTATATGATGAACCCGAGAAAATAAATCTATATAAAGAAATAATTTTCTTGGCGTGAAGCTATAGAAAAACCGTAGGTTTGTCTCATAACTCCAGTTACCAACAATTATCTTTTTACGCATGCTCATATTCTATGCCTACTCGCCGGCTTTATCCATTAATGCTTCAACGCCTGGCAATTTGCGTCCGGCCATTAGCTCTAAGCTAGCGCCGCCGCCGGTGGAAACGTGATCAAAACTGGGCGTTAATTGGCGCTCTTGAATGTAGCCAGCGGTATCGCCGCCGCCGACTAGGCTGAATGGACGATGACCGAATTCGCCTAGAATGGATTCGATAATTAGTTCCGTGCCGTGGGCGAATGGGCCGATTGGGCCTTGCAGCCCGGCCGTTTCGGTTACGCCCATCGTGCCGTTCCAAACTACCGTGCTAGCCAGTTGCAAACCGCCGGCTATGAAGGCGCCGGAAAACGGGCCGATGTCTAAAATCATTTCGTCGTCGGCTATGTGGCGGTCGCCTTCTGGCGCGCGCCGCGGATAATTTTCTATATCGGCTATGACGTGCGCCGTCCAATCTACGATTCTGGTGCTCGTGGTTTTATCCAATTTTTTGGCCACGACAGCGTCTTGCGGCAAGTAAAACACAAATTGGCCGGCATCGGCTTTGGCCTTGGCTTTGGCCAGAATGTCTTTGGCAACCGCGAAATCATCTTTTTCGAACATACTTTTGGCCATTGGCACGCCCTCGGCCGCCAAAAAAGTGTTAGCCATAGCGCCACCGATGGCCACAAAATCGGCGATGTCGATAAATTTATTAATAATTTCTATTTTGTCGGCGATTTTGGCGCCGCCGATTATGGCCGCCAGCGGCCGTTTAGGTTCGTCCATGACGCTAGTGATGGTATCGACTTCTTTTTCTAATAATAATCCGGCGACGCTCGGCAAATGATGGGTTATGGCTTCGGTGCTGGCGTGTTTGCGGTGCACGACGCCAAAGCCGTCTTGCACGAAAATTTCGCCGAGTTTGGCTAGCTGGCCAGCAAAACCATCATCATTTTTTTCTTCTTCGGGATGAAACCGCAAATTTTCCAAGAGTAATATTTGACCGGGCTGCAATTTTTCGGCCGCCTTTTGAGCGCGGTCGCCGACGCAATCGGGTTCAAATTGAATGTCGATTTCCAGCAATTCTTTTAATCTTTTAGCGACTGGCATCAGGCTAAATTTGTCATTAACTTTTCCGTCTGGCCGGCCTAAATGGCTACAAATTATCGCCCGAGCGTTTTTTTCTAGCAGGAATTTTAGGGTCGCTAGCGATTGCTGGATTCTATAATCATCGGTTATATTTCCGCTAGCGTCTAGCGGCACGTTGTAATCGGCCCGCAATAAAATGCGCTTATTATTTACGTCTATATCGCGAATAGTTTTTTTGGTGAACATTTTTACTCTAAAATCCGAACTTTAATGGTGTCGGTGGTGCCGACAACGCCGGGGTATTGGCCGCTGGCGCTGACGACGATGTCGCCTTTGCGCAAGATTTTTTGCTGCCGCAGCCAGTTAGTTAATTTGTTGGCGGCTTGAGCATCGACTGGGCGATTGTAGCTTTTGATGCCATAGACAATGGCCAGTTGACGCGCCACGATTTGGTCGCTGGTGACGGCGATTAACGGCATTTTTGGTCGGCGGGCAGCGATTTGCAAGGCTGTGGCGCCAGATTTGGTTTCGGCCACAATTGCAGTGGCGCTAATGTTTTCGGCAAGATTGATGATGCTAGCGCTAATGGCGGCTTGGCGGCTGTGATCATTATTATATTCGTGCGGGAAAACGGCTTTCAGTGGCGCATTGGCTTCGGTGAATTTGATGACACGTTTCATGGTGGCCACGGCCTCTAGCGGATATTTGCCGGCGGCCGTTTCTTCGCTCAGCATGACGCCGTCGGCGCCAACTAGAACGGCGGTCGCAACATCGGACACTTCGGCGCGCGTCGGTTCCAGAAAGTCGGTCATGCTGGCCAGCATTTGGGTGGCGACGATGGTCGGTTTGGCGTATTTTCGGCCCAGGCCGATGATTTGGCGCTGGACGATTGGCACACTTTCGGCCGCAGTTTCGATAGCTAAATCGCCGCGGGCGATCATGATTCCATCGGCCACCGCAAAGATATCTTCAATGTTTTCAACAGCGGCTTTGGTTTCAATTTTGGCAAAAATTTTGGCCGGACTATGCAAGTTTTTTAATAAGCGCCGGCCGTATTCCACATCATCGGCCGTTTGCACGAAACTAAGCGCCACATAATCGACGCCGACTTCCGAGCCAAAAGCCATATCGACGCGATCTTTTTTGGTAATCACATCGCCGGCGAAGTCGGTGTCGGGCAAATTTATGCCCTTGCGTTTAATCAAAATCCCGTCATTTTCGGCGCGGACATGCACCACGCCGTCCTTGACCCTGGTCACAATGGTCCGAACGCGGCCGTCGAACAAAAACAGGCGCTGGCCACGCCGGACGTATTTGCTTAAATCATACTGCGCGGGAATTGTGCCGCCGGGTTGATAGTCAATTTTATAAGCCAATGATAAACTTTGCCCGGCCGCCACCGGAATGACACCGTCGAAATCGCCCAGCCGGATTTTCGGCCCCTGCAAATCCTGAATAATGGCTACCGGTTTATTCAATTCCTTGGACGCCCGCCGCACCCATTTGATGCGCCGCGCGTGCTCATCGTGCGTGCCGTGGCTAAAATTCAGGCGCAAGCCATTAGCGCCGCTCCTGATCAAATCCAGAACCAGCTGGTAACTATCGGTCGCCGGCCCCAGCGTGGCGATAATTTTGGTTCGTTTATAACTATTCAGTGTCTGATTCATCGTCCCACCATAAAATGTCTTAAGCTTATAATAGCCGCCTAGTGGCAGTTTAGGCAAGCCGATTTAACCTTAAAAAACTTTAAACTAATTTTTACATAAATAATTATAAAGTTGTAAAATTAAGGCATGACTTCATTTTTCAAAGGGATTTTAGCTAATGCCGTTTGACCGCAAAGATTTATTCCTAAAAAGCTTGTGGTGGTCGATTATTGGCGCCGTGATTATTGCGGCCCTGTTTTGGCTGGTCAGCGATATTTTTGGATTATTCAAGGGCGCTAGCGGCATTTTCGCCTTCGCCGACGGGCTGATTTATGCCAGCGTCATCGGCAACCTCCTGGGCACCGGACTAATCGCCTGGCGCATTAGCGACAAATATTATCCCGACAAAATGCCGCGCTTGCTGCGCCGCTACACAGGTTTAAGCGTTTTAAACATATCGGTCGTAACGGGCCTGCTATTCACGCCGCTGGCGCTAATAACTTCCATTTGGACTGTGGTGCCGCCGCTATATTTGCTGCTAATTTTTGCCCGCGCCAATTTATTTAATACGCCGAGAAGCCAAAACTCGCACTAAATTTTAAAAAATTAGCTTTTTCGATTTATAAAATTTTTGCAAGTAAAATTATCAGATGGAGCAAAATGCTACAATCACACTATTGCACCTATACGCAACAAGTGCTACCATATTTATATGTCAACAACTCAAGGCATAAAACTGGATGATGATACGCGACAGAGGCTCAGGGCTTTGGCGGAAAAGAAAAAGCGTTCACCTCATTGGCTGATGCGCTCCGCCATAGAGGATTACTTGCAGCGCGAGGAACAATTCGAAAAAGACAAAGCCGAAGATATGGCAAGGTGGGAAAATTACCTCATCACGGGCAAGGCAATTGACCACGAAAAGGTCGAACGAAGCTTGGCTTAAAGATTTAAGCCAGAGCAAACCACGCAAATGGCAAGCTTAAAATGGCTGCCTGAGGCAATTGATGATTTTGAACATCTATATTATTTTAGGTTCAAGACTAGTTTAGCCTAGCCTCAAGCCGTCCTTTCGTAGTATTTTAAGTAGTTCGTGATACATGTCTTCATGACGCATATT
>JBOHNS010000008.1:0-11012 GCA_050730835.1 Saccharimonadales bacterium (SeqCode) | reverse complement strand
GGCTCGCAGCGAATAACCTTTACTGCGCAGAATAGCAATCTCATTCCGCTCATCTTTGCTGATGTGAGTGTAGCTTTTTTCATAACCCTAGCATAACAAAGTGTTCGGCTTCAAAACCGCATTTAGGTTTATTATGGAGACTTTTTCGAGCAGGCTCGAAATGCAAGCCGAGCAGGTTTGGGCGGCTAATTGGCGCGATGATCATACTGCGGCGTCCGCCACAAATTATCCGCACCAGTGGTTGCAAGACAGCGTTTACATCGCTGAGGGTTTGCGCTGGTTGGATGCCGAAAAGGCCGCTCAGGAACTGAATACGCTTTTGGCGGCGCAGTGGCAAAACGGTATGCTGCCGCACCAGGTTTTCACGCGCGGCCGGCTCGGTGGCGAGCCTCAACTTAATCTGGATTATTTAGTTTGGGGCAGTCGCCGTAATCCAGACGCGCCGCGAGACACCTTAACCAGCGGTATCACTCAGCCGCCGGTTTTGGCTGACGCCGTTTGGCGGGTCGGCGAACGGATGTCTGGCCGCCGCCGCCACGAATTTTTTCAGGAAACGGTCCCGAAACTGGCCAATTATCACACCTGGATTTACCGCGAGCGCGATTTGAATGATAGCGGCTTGATGTCTGCTGTCCATCCCTGGGAAACCGGCATGGACAATTCACCGCCTTGGGCTCGGCACATGCAAGCCGGCGAACATTCAGCGCTAACTTTTGCAGCCGGCAAACTAGCGACCGGCGGCCTGATCAATCGCCTGCGCCGCGACATCCGGGAAACTGATGCCACCCAGCGCACGTCCAACATTACCAATGCGGCGAACGCCAACGCCGCGTTGCGCCTACGCCACCTAAAATACGACTCGGCCCAAATGCGAGCTCGACATTCGCCCTATGTCGAAGACATCGCCATGAATAGTATCCTCATTCGCAACAACACCATTCTGTGCGAGCTGGCGGCGTCTAGCGGCCATCGACTTTCTAGCGACCTGACCGCCAAAATGGCTCAAACCGAGCGGAATTTGAATCAGCTATTGGACGATGAAACGAGATTGTATTTTAGCCGCGATGCTTTAACCGGCGAGCCGTGGAAAATTCCGACAATTGCCAGCTTGCTGCCGATCTACGCTGGATCGCTAGCCGTAGGTCGCACCGCCAAACTGGCCGAACACTTAAAAAATAGCGCAAGCTTTGCTAGCCAATTTTCGATTCCTAGCGTCCCGATAGATAGTCCATATTTCCAGGAACTCTCGATGTGGTCCGGCCCGGTGTGGCTGAACACCAACCACTTAGTGCTGGATGGCCTGGAGCGCGCCGGTTACGCCGACCAAGCCGAAGCCTTAAGCGAAAGCACGCTTTTAATGGTAGCGAAAAACGGTATGTACGAATATTTCTCGGCTCTAACCGGCCGTGGCCTAGGCGTCCAGAACTTTTCCTGGACAGCCGCGCTGACCATCGATTTGCTGCACCGCGCAAATTAGCGTCGGCTATCTTTAAACTTATAAAATTTGCTATTAAATTTAAAATTACTGCTAAAAACTATTTTGGTTTTTTTAAGTTTTTCTAGCTTTAGTCTAGCCAAGAAACATGTCGCTGCCGCGGTATTCTGTCTCAACCGGTTGATTTCCTGCTGCAGCTATAGCTTCAACGCCGAGCGATGTGATTAGCGGTTCTGGAAGTCCGCCGCGGTTTGTCCCGTCAATTAGTATTTCGTTGCGGCTAGTAACCGTCCGCCCCAGAAAGTTTTCTAGGTTTTGGCTTATGGTTGTAACGGCCAAGGCCTCATGTGCCGGCAATTCGCTGCCGTCTTTGCTATTAGGATAAATAATTTTTTTATTGATGGCTGCACACCAGACAACTTTTCGGCCAAACTCCTGGCTCAAGTCGTCTAAATTTGCTTGGCGCGGCGCATCCGCTTTGACTACGTTTTCTTTTGATTTCGGATATAGCTCAACGATTGGCGCTAGTTTTTTGGGCGCTTCATAATTTTCTGCAAGATTGCTTATTGGCAATTCTGAAACCGTGGCAAAATTACTCATAATGCTAATCCTTAAATTATGCTGCTAATAATACCACAAGTTAACCAATTTTGTCAACAGTTTTTCAATATTTTTACTATTTTTAAGAGTATAATTATGTTTTATGGCTTTAGATTTGCGAGATTATCATGGGCGGTTGGTGCTTAAACTTGGCCGCCAACTGGCTGGCAACGAGCAGCCGCTCAGGCTACAGAAAAAGTCGATTTCTAATCTTTTTCGCTACGACGGGCGGCAATTTTCGGCCGGCCGGCCGGTTGATTTGCGGCGCTTTAACCGGCCGCTGTATTGTGACGTTTCTGCCCAAACTTTAGACGTGCAGGGGCTGGCGACTTATCAAAAAATTGTCGATTTTACGCTGCCGCTTGGGCTTGTACCGAGTATCACGCCGGAGCTTAAAGCCATTACGATTGGCGGCGCAGTGGTCGGCATCGGCCTGGAATCCAACAGCTTTAAATTTGGTTTTTGCCACGACGGATTATTAGAAGCCGAAGTTTTGCTGCCGGACGGCCGCGTGGTAGTTGCCCGCGCCGATAACCAATATTCGGATTTGTTTTATGGCCTGGCCAATTCTTATGGCACGCTCGGCTACATTTTGCGCGCCAAAATCAAACTCATAGCCGCCAAAAAATATGTTGCCTTGACGAGCAAAAAGTTTGATGACACAAAATTGTTTCTAAAAGCTCTAAAATCAGCCACCGAAAATTCCCAAAATGATTATATCGAAAGCCTGGTCTATGCCAAAAACGAACTTTATTTAGTAACCTGCCGGCAAGTTAGCCGTGCCGAAAATTTGACAAGTATTTACGGCACCACGATTTTTTATAAAACCATCAGCCAGCCAGCAAAATTAAATTTAACGACCAAAGATTATCTGTTTCGCTACGATCCGGAATGGTTTTGGGCGCTGCCGGAAACGCCGGCGCTGCAAATCTTCCGCCGCTTGGCGCCGCCAAGTTTGCGCCGCTCCGGCGTTTATACGCGTTATGTGGCCATCAGTCGTCGCCGTGCCGCCAAAAAATCGCCGGCCGAAAATCCGGCTGACCAGCCAACCGAGCAATTGACCCAAGATTGGCAAGTGCCGTGGCCGCAGGCCCAAAAATTATTAGATTTCGCGCTTGATAATCTCGATCTAGCCGGCCGCGCGATTATGGCCGTGCCACTCAAAACCGCGGCTCGTGCCACGCTTTATCCGTTATCCCAAAACCAACTTTACTTAAATCTTGGCAGCTATAATTACGTCAACCGCCAGCCCAATCAGCCGCCGCATCACAGCACCAAAATCATGGACGATTTTTGTTTTCATCATGCCGGCATCAAGATGCTGTACTCGACGACATTTCTGGACGAAGCGGAGTTTAATAAAATTTATAATGGCCCAAAATGCGCCGCCCTGAAACGTAAATACGACCCCAAAAATTTAACGCCGTCATTATTTGAAAAAGCCGTCCGAGGCCGATAGAATTAGGTTCTAAATTTACGATTGACCTTTGACCTTTATTTGATCATAGATCATAGATCTTTTAAAAAACGATCAACGGTCAATGATATAGGAATGTTCAATGTTCAATGGTCAACGATAAATGTTTTTGCTATCCACCATCTACTAATTTCCAGCTTTTACTAGTCGCCCGAGTTTGTTAGAAATAGCCTGCCATGCTAAGCTTTTTAGCATGATTGGCCGAGCCGTCGCCGAGCAAGTTTTAAGCCGCCTGAAAGTCGGCAGCCTGGTCGTTAATTATTGGGACAAACAAACCAAAACTTACGGCCGCGGCGAGCCGCGCGTGGCATTAAAAATTAACGATCCGAAAGTGTTAAGCGATATTATCCGCCGCCAGGATTTGGGATTTGGCGAAGCCTATATGGCCGGCCGGCTGGAAATTGCCAGTCGCGATTTATTAAAACTTTTCGAGCTGGCCGACCGCAACTCGCAAATTGCCGCCAGCAGCTCGCTGCCGAAAATCCCTTATCGCCGCCAAAGCAATACCAAAAATCGCCAGGCCCGTCAAATCGCCAGCCACTACGATCTGGGCAACGATTTTTACAAATTATGGCTGGACCAGACCATGACTTATACTTGTGCTTATTTTCACTCGCCAAAAGATAGTTTGGAGGCAGCCCAACGCCAGAAAATCGATCACGTTTTGCGCAAACTGCAGCTCCAACCAGGCCACGAATTTGTCGATATCGGCTGCGGCTGGGGCTATTTAGTTGTCCGCGCCGCCAAACTTTATGGCGCCAAAGGTTTAGGCGTGACGCTCAGCCGCGAGCAATATAAATTTGCCAAAGATTTAGCTGGGCGCGAAGGTGTCGCCCATCTTGCCAAATTCAAAAACAGCAATTACCAGGATTTATTGCCCAGCCAAAAACGCTATGACCGCGTGGTCAGCGTCGGCATTTTAGAGCACATCGGCCGCGGCCAGCACGCCCAATATTTCAAGGTTGTCGACGGCTTATTAAAGCCCGGCGGCATTTCGCTGGCGCACTCAATCACCCATCAAACCGAAACCAAAATCTCGCCCTGGCTCGATAAATACATTTTCCCGGGCGGCTACATTCCCAGCCTGCGTGAGCTAATCAGCCTGTTGCCAAATTATAATTTTCGCGTCATCGATGTCGAAAATTTGCGCCCGCACTACGCGCTAACTTTGCGCGCGTGGCTCAAACGCTTCGAACAAAATGCGCCCGAAATCGCCAAAATGTACGATGAAAATTTCGTCCGCATGTGGCGCTTATATCTGGCCGGCTCGATCAGCAGTTTCGAAACCGCCGGCAACGACCTGTCGCAAATCGTGTTCAGCAAAGGCATCAATAATGACCTGCCGCTAACCAGAAAATTTCTCTATCGATAATTAGTTATAGACTGTAGCTAAAACCAGCTTTTTAAATTAATTTTTAGGATGGTTTGCTCTTTGAAATGTGCTATACTAAATATATGGCAAATATGATTGATTTAGATTTTGAGGGGCAAAAGTTTCCGGCCTATCTGGCTCGTCCAGAGGGTGAAACGCGCGGTGCGGTTATCGTGATTCACGAAGTTTGGGCGCTGAATGAACATACCAAAAATATTGCCGAGCGGTTCGCGGCGGAGGGTTATCTGGCGCTGGCGCCGGATCTTTTGAGCGAAACCGATATTGCCGAGCATAGCGCCGAGCTGCAGGCGGATTTATTTAATCCAGAAAAGCGCAACGAGGCTCAGCCAAAGTTGCGTGCGCTGATGGCACCAATCCAGGAACCGGGCTTTGCCGAAAAGACGCTCGGCAAACTGCAAGTTTGTTTTGATTATTTATTTGACAAGCCGGAAGTCGGCCAAAAGATAGCTGTCAACGGCTATTGCTTTGGCGGCGGCTACAGTTATTCGCTAGCCACGCACGAACCGCGGCTAAAAGCCGCCGTGCCATTCTATGGCCACGCCCCGGAAGATTTAAGCGAACTCCAAAATATCGCTTGCCCGATTTTAGCCTTCTACGGCCAAAATGACGAAGGCCTGGTCAAAGATTTGCCCGAGCTAAAACAAAATATGCAATCAGCCGGCGTAAATTACCAGGCAAAAGTTTATCCGGACTGTGGCCACGCCTTTTTCAACGACACCAATCCATACGCTTATAATGAAGCCGCGGCCAGCGACGCTTGGCAAGAAACTGTGCAATTTTTAAGCCAAAATTTGAATTAAATTTTTTTAACTTTTTGAGTTTTCGCTTAGGCTGAGAATATGCTTCGGGCCCAAACGGCCAGAATTTTTCGCTTCATTTTGAAAGTCGGAAAAGCCTTTAAATAGGCCAAATTTACTAATAATTTTACCGGCCAGCCCGATAGATTGCTGCCAAAAATTTGGCCGACGCCTTGCCCGCGGCCTAAACTTATTAAAAACGCGATTGGCTGGTAATCAAATTGGCTTAATGGTTTTTGATTAATTGATTTAACAATATTTTGGGCGATGCAGCTGCTTTGTTTGACAGCAACTTGGGCCAGAGCTGGCAAAATTTCGCCGTTTTTATTGGTAAAACTAGCCATGTCGCCGAGCGCGAACAGCGGTGTCAATTCGCCCTGGAAAGAAACGGTCAGGTGATGCTCGTCGTGCGCCGTTACTTTGGCGCCCGACAATTTTGCCAGTTCGGCGCGCGGCGCTTGATCAGCAAAAGCCAGCGTAAAAGTGTGCGCGGCCTGGGCGGCCAAATCGGCCAGCGTTTGCTCGGCGACCAGCTTGCCTTCGCGGATAAAGCCGACTTTATCGCACATGCGCTGCACCTCGGCGAAATTATGGCTGCTGGCAAATACGGCCGTGCCGCGGGCTTTCGATTCGCGGATGAGTTTGAAAAATTCCTCTTGCATCAACGGATCCAAACCGCTGGTCGGTTCGTCCAAAATCAGCATTTCCGGCTCGTGCATAAAGGCTTGCAGCAGCCCGATTTTCTGCCGCTGCCCCTTGCTCAAATTCCCAATCGGCTTGTCCAGATCGGCATCAAATCGCCGCGCCAGCTCGCGCTGATATTTTGCTTTTTTCAGCGGCTGCAATGCGGCCATATATTTCAAAAATTGCCCGCCCGTCATTCTGCCGTACAGCGCCACCTCGCCGCTCAAATACCCAACATGCCGTTTAATCGCCACCGAATCTTTGACGACATCCAATCCCATAATCGTCGCCCCGCCACCACTCGGCTGAATAAAATTCAAGAGCGTCCGAATCGCCGTAGATTTGCCCGCCCCATTCGCCCCCAAAAACCCATAAACCTCGCCAGCTTCGACAGAAAACGAAACGTCGCGCAGTGAATATACTTGAGTGCCAGGGTAACGCTTAGAAAGTTTGTCTAACACTATTTGTTTGTCGGCCATTTAACTAAGATTGTAAGTGTATAATTATAATTATGGCAACTGTTCAAATTAAACGGATTTACAACGAACCAACCGCTAGCGATGGCTACCGCGTACTAGTCGACCGGCTGTGGCCGCGCGGCGTTAGCAAAGAAAAAGCTAAGTTAGACGAATGGCTAAAAGAAGTTGGCCCGAGCGATGGTTTGCGCAAATGGTTTAATCACGACCCAGCCAAATTCAGCCAGTTCAAGCATAAATACAAACGAGAACTAGCCCAAAATCCGGCGCTAGCCAAACTAAAGCAGGCCGCTAGCGACCACCAAACGCTAACGCTAATCTATTCCGCCAAAGATGAGCTGCACAACCAAGCGGTCGTTTTGCGCGAATTTCTGCTAAACTAGGCTATAATGTTCAATTTGCGCAAGAACCATATTCTGCAGGCCATCGTGGTTTTGATTTTGCTTTGGCTGGTGGTGACGCTGAAGCTGGTTTTGGTGGTGTTTTTCGTGGCTTTTTTGATTACCGTGGCGCTTCATCCGGTTGTCAAATGGCTGCGCGAGCGCCACATACCGGCTGGCCTGGCGGTGCTGTTGCCGCCTATCAGTTTGCTGATTTTGATAGCGCTTATCGCCTACTTCGTGGCGCCGAATTTGCTCAAAGAATCGTCGACATTCGCCACCCAAATCCCAGATTATATCGCGCGCTTTAAGCGACAGCACGGCCTCAATTTCCATCTCAATATAAACTCGTTGCGCCAAACGCTGCAAGGCCACTACGGCTCGCTAGGCTCGGCAATTTTTAAGGTGTCCAAAAACGTCGTCGAGCTGCTAGTCGGCTTAGCAACGATTGTCGTCGTAACGTTGTACTGGCTGGCCAGCTACGATCGCTCGCGCGCTACTTTGATCAGTTATTTCCCGAAAAAATACCGGCCGCGTGCTAGCGATATTTGGAACCGCATCGAGAAAAAGCTGGTCAGTTGGGTCAAGGCGCAAATTCTGCTTAGTCTAGCCGTCGGCGTGATAGTTTGGATTGGCGCGCTGCTAATCGGCTTGCCGTTTGCCGGCGTTTTAGGCCTAATTTCCGGCTTGCTCGAAATTATCCCGACGCTTGGCCCGATCGCCGCCGCGATTCCCGGCGTTTTACTAGCGCTGACAGTTTCTGTTAAAACGGCGCTAGTCACGCTAATACTTTACGTCGTCGTCCAGCAAATCGAGAATCATTTGCTAGCGCCAGTTTTGCTCGGCCGAACGGTCAAGCTGCACCCGATTATCATAATTTTTAGCCTGCTAGTCGGTGCCGAGCTTTACGGAATCCTGGGAGCGCTGCTAGCCGTGCCGGTAGCGCTAACTATCAGCGCCGCCGTCGACAGCTTCCGCGAAGGAGAGCCAAAGCTAAGCCCGGCTCCTAAAAAGAATTAACTTATTGGTATAAGTAAGTTCCAGCTGCGATAATGATGCTATGCAACCTTTAATGACGTTTGCCGCGACCGCCAATCCGGTGGCGGCGCGCAGCCAGATGGGGTTTTCGCTGGGCTGGCATATTATTATTGCTAGTTTTGGCGTCGGTTTGCCGATTTTGGTGCTGCTGGCCGAATATTTGGGGCATCGCAAAAACGATCCGATTTACAAGGTTTTGGCGCGGCGCTGGGCGAAAGTGCTGGGAGTTTTGTTCGCGGTCGGCGCGGTTTCGGGCACGATTGTATCGTTTGAAATGGGCTCGCTGTTTGCCGGATTTTTAGGTCATTACGGATCGGTGATTGGTTTGCCGTTTGCGATTGAGGGCATCGCGTTTTTTATTGAGGCGATATTTCTGGGGATTTATTTGTACGGCTGGAATCGTTTATCGGCTAAAGCCCACATGCTGTCTGGAATTCCGATAATTTTATCAGGAATTGCCGGCACGTTTTTTGTGACGAGCGCTAATGCCTGGATGAATTCGCCTAGCGGATTTAAGATTGTTAGTGGCAAGCTAGTGGGCGTAAATCCATGGGCGGCGATGTTTAATGCCTCGACGGGGCCAGAAACGACGCATCAAATTTTTGCGGCCTTTTTGGTCACCGGCTTTTGCGCGGCCAGCGTCTACGCCGTGGCCATGTTGCGCGGCAAACGCGGGCGCTATTATATGGCCGGGCTTTTGATTCCGCTGGTTTTCGCGCTAATCGCTACGCCATTTCAGGTCGTGAGCGGCGATTGGGCGGCTCGGAATGTTTCGTCAACTCAGCCGACCAAACTCGCCGCTATGGAAGGATTATCGAAAACCACTAAAGGCGCGCCGCTATCATTACTTGGTTATTATTCTAATGGAAAATTACATGGTGCAATTAAAATTCCGGACGGGCTTTCGCTAATTGATAAATACAATCCGCACGCCAAAATTCAGGGGCTAGATGCCACGCCCGTAAAAAATCGACCAGGTTTAGTGACGCTTGTGCATTTAGCATTTGACGCGATGGTGGCGATTGGCACGGGCTTTTTCCTACTGGCGCTGTGGTTCGCTTGGGTCTGGTGGCGCAAGCGGGCAATTCCAAAATCGAAATGGTTTTTGCGGGCGGTCGCGGTTTCTGGCGGGCTAGCGATTGTTGCTACCGAACTAGGCTGGATTGTCACGGAAGTCGGCCGCCAGCCGTGGATTGTCTACAAAGTTTTGCGCGTCGCCGACGCTGCCAACCCCGAGCCGGGAATTCAATACGGCTTTTATGCATTGATTCTGATTTACGCGGTTTTGACAGTAATTCTCGTCAAAGTTTTGCGCTATTTGGCGCGCCAGCCGTTGCCGGCTAGCGTTTTAGAAAATGACGCTAAGCATAATCATCGGAGCGATAAATGACTAAGAGCCCATTTCATATCTCCCCTCCGTTGCAAACCATCCTGACGGCACTAGCTGCCAGTTTTACTGGTCAGTGTAGCTACGGCTACGCTTCCTCGCAAGAACTAACATCTAGCACTCGCCAGTATGGCTTTCACTTACAAGGGGAGATATGAAATGGGCTCTTTAGCGGATTTTGCGGCTGGAATTATGTGGCTCGGGCTAACTTTTTACGCGCTATTTGGCGGCGCGGATTTTGGCGCGGGTTTTTGGGATTTGACGGCTGGCGGCGCTCGGCGCGGCGCCAAGCAGCGAGCTTTAATCGAAAAATCCATCGGCCCGGTTTGGGAAGCCAACCACGTATGGCTAATTTTCGTGCTAGTCATTATGTGGACGTGTTTTCCGCCGCTATTCGGCGCGGTTTTTTCGACGCTTTGGATTCCGTTTACGCTAGCGGCGTTTGGCGTCATCGCCCGCGGTTCGGCCTTTGCTTTTCGCAAAGTCGTGGTTAAAGTTTGGCAACGGCGATTGTTTGGCGCGGCTTTCGCGCTATCGTCGATTATCACGCCGTTTTTCTTTGGCGCGATTGCTGGCGCTGTGGCTTCTGGCCGAGTGCCAGTGGCTTTTGGCACGGGCAACGCGATTTCCGCTTGGCTAAACCCAGTTTCAATTATGACAGGCTTGCTAGCGGTTGCGGTTTGCGCCTATCTAGCGGCGGTTTATTTGACGGCTGACGCTAGGCGCGCGAAAGATTCGCAGCTAGTAGCGCAATTTCGCGCTAGAGCGCTAGCGGCTGGCATTATGGCTGGCATTATCGCAGCCATTGGCCTAGTATTTTTGCATCAAGACGCGCAAGTTCTGGCGCACGGGCTAGCGCACCGCGGCTTGCCGCTAGTAATTATTTCCGCCGTCGCTGGCGTGCTAGCGCTAGCTTTGCTCTACGCTAGAAGTTTTATCGCCGCTAGAATTGTCGGCGCCATCGCCGTAACGGCCGTGCTTTGGGCTTGGGCCGCCGCGCAATATCCGCACCTGCTAACGCCCGGCCTGACAATTTCTGCCGCCACCGCGCCACCGCTAGTCATCAAAGACACGCTCATCAGCCTGGCCGTCGGCGCCGTTTTGCTGGTGCCATCATTAATTTGGCTCTACGTTTTATTTCAGCGCGGCGATGGGACAAAAGTAGCAAGTAGCAAGTAGCAAGGAAACTATAAGCTACTATTTCTCATTTCTCATTTTTCAGACGAGTTCTAATAAATGATAAATAAGATATTATTTTAGGTTCAAGACTAGTTTAGCCTAGCCTCAAGCCGTCCTTTCGTAGTATTTTAAGTAGTTCGTGATACATGTCTTCATGACGCATATT
>JBOHNS010000007.1:0-28287 GCA_050730835.1 Saccharimonadales bacterium (SeqCode) | reverse complement strand
TAGAAACAATAAAAAATCAGGCCGACCAGCGGAAGTCGTTTTGGCGCGGCAAATTGATGACTTAAAGTCCTGGCTGGCGGCTTATCAGCCCGAAAGTTTTTTGGTAACTTTTTTGACAGCAAAAAAGATACTGCTTTGGTTCTTTAGCCAGAGGGAACATTAAAGTTGCCGCTTGGTCCATAAGCCAAGAAAGAACATTAAAAAATCCCGCTCCTTATTAAAAAAGAGCGGGATAAAAGTTTATGAGTAAAAGTTATTTACTTTTTAGCTTTTTTAGCTGGTTTTTTGGTTGGTTGCTTGGCTGGCTTCTTGGCGGTGGTTGAGCTGCTAGCGGTGCTGGCAATTTTGGCGGTTTGCGGTTTGTTAAAACCAAAACCGGAACTCGTAAACAACAAATTATAGAAGTTGACGCCGACAAGACCGCCAATGGCCGGACCTAACACGTAATTGCCCCAAGCCCAAGCGTGGTCGCCCAGCGCGATGGCTGGATTGGCAAAACCATACGAGCCGATGGAAGCGACAATTATGGCCAAGGCAAAGCCGCCGCCGGCTGTCACAGCCAGGCGCCAGCCAACGTACTTTTGGGCGGCCGCGGCCGACCAGGCAATTGCAAAAATGAACATGCCGATAGCCTGAGCTACCATGATCTTGACGCTAAAATTACCAGTCAAGCTTTGCAACGGCGATTTGGCCAAATAATCGTACAGCGGCCAAGCTATGGCGCCGCCGGCGATCTGCATGGCAATATACATAATTGCCGGAGCAGTTTTGACTTTGCGGTTTGTCCAAAGCCCAAAAGTTAGGGCTGGGTTTAATTGCGCCCCCGAAGTGCGCGCAAAAACCATAACCAAGCCGCCGACGGCCGCAGCGGCACCCAAGCCGATAAACAATGGATAGCCAATTCCGGAGTGCTGCACACTAACATAAACTAAAGTTAATATTAATGTACCAAACAACTCCGCCACCAATATGGCGAATTTATTTTTCATAACACATACGTCCTCCGTATTTTATTAATGACTTTAGAATAGCGCGTTATTATCACGTAATGCAAGCCAAAAATTATTAGCTTGATTTTTTAAGCCGGCTTGAGCCTCAAGCTCTTGCTATAATTTCATCTGTTATGCGTCGGCTTATCCGATCTTTAAAGTCGGCTGGACGACATAAACCGGCAAAATATTATTGACTAATTCCGGCTGCGGCGTTTCAGGCTGGCGACTTGCAGGCGGGTGCTGTGGCGATCGAGCAAGCTTTGGGCCTCGGCAAAACTAATGTCGTCTTTGGCTTCCGTTTTGGCGCGCTCGGCGGCTTCGAGGGATTTTTGGGCGGCGGCTTCGTCGATGTCGTCGGCGTGGTCGGCTTCGTCGACTAGAACTTTGAGCGTATTATTAGACACTTCGATGGCGCCGCCGTACGTCGCAAAAAATTCTCGGCTAGCGTCGCTATCTTTGGCATTAATGCGCACCGCGATCATGCCGGTAGCGATAACGCTAATTAGCGGCATATGATGACCTAGCACGCCGATTTGGCCGTCTTTGGTCGGCAAAATAACTTCCGCGACATCCTGGTCAATTTTGGTGCCGGTGAGCGTGATTAATTTAAAACGAAACATTTAGAACAAACCTCCGGTTTGTTCAGTAGATAGTAGTAAGTAGTTAGTAGTTAGCATCTTTAAGGCTTTACCTTTAGTGATTTTATTAATCCGTTTAGCAGTTTATTTACCTCTACTGTTAAATTTGCCATGTCTTGAAAGGTCTTGGACGGGATAAATTTAAGGTCTTTGGCTATGATTAGCTGGTTTTGAACTTCTGTGCACGAGCCAAGAGACATGTGATAAAAATGCGTTTTGTCGGCTTTGGTGCGCCGGCTAAAACCTTCGGCAATGTTAGAGCTAATTGAAACAGCCGCTCGCTTTAGCTGAGAAGTCAAACCGAATTGTTCGCTAGCAGGGAAACTTTCAGCGGCTCCATAAACGCTTAGCACTAAACTGTGAGCTTTTTGCCAAGCCGTAAGTTGCGTAAAACTATTAATTTTTTCTTGGGCCATTGCTTGCTACTAGCTACTTTCTACTAGCTACTTTTTCGGACGTAACGTCCGAAATGCGACCTTTTAGGTTGAAAGCCGTTTCCGGCTTGTCATCGTGTTTGCCGTCTAGAATTTCGCGGAAACCGGCGATCGTGTCTTGTAATTTTACGTATTGGCCGGGGTTATTGGTAAATTGCTCGGCGACGTAGAATGGCTGGCTCAAGAAACGCTGCACGCGGCGCGCGCGCTGCACCGTTTGTTTGTCTTCGTCAGATAATTCTTCCATGCCAAGGATGGCGATGATATCTTGCAAGTCTTTGTAGCGCTGCAAAATGCGCTGGACGTCGTTGGCGACATTGTAATGGTCTTCGCCGACAATTTCTGGGTCGAGAATATTTGATTTAGAATCGAGCGGATCGACAGCCGGATAAATGCCGATTTCGGTTAGCCCGCGGTTAAGCGTAATTGTGCTATCGAGGTGAGCGAAAGTCGTGGCTGGTGCTGGGTCGGTTAAGTCATCGGCTGGCACATAAACAGCTTGCACGGACGTGATTGAGCCTTTGTGCGTCGAGGTAATGCGCTCTTGCAGCTGGCCCATTTCTTGCTGCAAGTTCGGCTGGTAGCCGACGGCACTTGGCAGACGGCCAAGCAGGGCAGAAACTTCGCTTCCGGCCTGCGTGAAGCGGAAAATGTTATCAATAAATAGCAGCGTGTCTTTGCCTTGGTCGCGGAAACCTTCGGCGATTGTTAGGCCGGATAATCCGACGCGAAGGCGCGCGCCTGGCGGTTCGTTCATCTGGCCGAAAACTAGCGTTGTGTTTTTCAGCACGTCGGCTTCTGCCATTTCGCCGTACAAATCGTTGCCTTCACGGGTGCGCTCGCCAACGCCGGCAAAAACGCTGTAACCGCTATGGAATTTAGCGATGTTATTTATAAGTTCCTGAATTAAAACGGTTTTACCCACGCCGGCGCCGCCAAATAATCCGGCTTTTCCGCCTTTGGTCATTGGGCAAATTAGATCGATCACTTTAATGCCGGTTTCTAGAATTTCTACCGAACCGGATTGGTCCATTAATGGCGGCGGTGTTTTGTGAATCGGCGATTTTTCGCTAAAAGTTCCGGCTTGGCCGTCAATTGGCTGGCCCGTAACATTAAACATTCGCCCTAGCGTTTTTTCGCCGACCGGCACGCTAATGGCAGCGCCGGTATCACTAATTTCGGCGCCGCGTTTTAATCCGTCGGTGCCGCCGAGCGCAATCGCGCGCACGCTCGATTCGCTCAAATGCTGCGCCACTTCCAGCACCAATTTTTGGCCATCCAGAGTGGTCTCCAGGGCGTTATAAATCGCCGGCAACCTATTGGTAGTAAATTCCGCGTCCACCACCACGCCCACGATTTGCGTTATTTTGCCGGTTTTTAAAGATGTCCTTTTTTCAGTTGCTACTGCCATTTAAATCCTGCTAAAATTTTATCCATTTAAAGCCTCCGCGCCGCCGGTTATTTCGGCCAGTTCCTGGGTGATGGCGGCCTGGCGAGCGTTGTTGTAGGCCAGAGTGTAATCCTCGATTAGATCGCTAGCGTTATCGCTGGCGCTATGCATGGCCAGCATGCGCATGGAGTGTTCGCTGGCGATGCTTTCTAGCAGCGCTTGCCACAAATTGGCTTCGATTAGACGTTTGCCAACTTCAGCTATGACGGTTTCGATATCGGGCTCAAACGTGCTAATGATATTATTTTCGGCGCTAGCGGCCTGGGCTTCTGCGGCAGTTTCGGCTTGCGCCGGAATTAAGCTCAGCACTTTGGCCTGCTGGCTCAAGCTGGACTTAAAAACCGTGTAGATTAGCCGCACCTGATCAACAGATTGATTTTTATATAAATCAATTATGGAATTTAAGATTGGTCGGATGTCGTCGACCGTTGGGTGGTCGGCAAAGCCCGGGTAGGCGGCTAGTAATTGCGCGCCGCTTAAGCGTTTAGCATACTGCGCGGCTTTATTGCTGATGGTTATGATTTGACTGGTGATTTTGCCGGCTTCATCCTCGATTAGCGCACTTGACAAAAGTTTAATAACATTAGCATTATAAGCGCCGGCTAGTCCGGTGTTGCTGGTAATTATGACGTATAGCCGGGCTTTGACGGGGCGCTCGGCGAACAGCGGCTGGCGCTTGACTTCGGCAATATTGTTCAAGCGGCTTAAAATTTCGTGGGCCGCCGTTTGATAATCGCGACTGGCCAGAGCTTGGCTTTGCGCGCGGCGCATTTTGCTGGCCGCCACGAGTTCCATCGCCTTGGTGATTTGGCGCGTGTTTTTGATGGAGCCGATGCGGCGCTTTAGCTGGGTAGTATTAGCCACGGCAAACTCCGTTCGGCCTCTTAGTAGTAAGTAGTAAGTAGTAAGTAGTAAGGTTAATAAGCTTCATACGAATTCCTTGACGGCTTTTATTAAGCTGTTTAACATCCGATGCACTTCTACGCTGGCGCTGGCAAGTTCTTGGAATGTATCGGTTTTTATGTAGTCCAGGTCTTTTGCGATTAGTAATTGGCTTTGGACTTCGGCGCAAGAACCTAGAGCCATTTGATAGAAGTGAGCCTTATCGGCTGGCGAAAACCGGTTAAAGCCTTCGGCTATATTAGAAGTAATTGATACGCCGGCACGATGCACTTGAGCGGCCAACCCAAACCGCTCGTTATCCGGAAAATCCGCCGACGCTTTATAAACAGCCAACACCAAAGCATGAGCCTTCTGCCAAGCCTTCAACTTTGTAAAACTAGTAATCTTCTCCGCGTTCATGCTTTTCCCTTACTACTTTCTACTTACTACTTGCTACTTTCTCAGCGTCGCCGTAGCCTTTAGCAACTTCCCAGGCGGCTTTTAGCACAGTTTCGTTTTGGTCGTCAATCGGTTTGGCACCGCTATTTAAGTCATCGATTAGCTTGGCGTGCTTGGTTTTTAGCTCTCGGTAAAGCGCGTCTTCGGCGGCTTTGACTTTTTCTAGCGGCACGTTATCGAACGCGCCTTTGGTGGCAGCTAGCAGGGAAACGTACATTTCCCAGATTGGGTGCGGGCTGTATTGTGGCTGTTTTAGTAATTCGGTTAGGCGCTGGCCGCGGTCGATACTTTGCCTGGTGTCAGCGTCCATATCGCTAGAAAATTGGCTGAAGGCCTGCAGTTCGCGGAATTGGGCGAGATCTAAACGCAGCGAACCAGCAACGCTTTTGACAGCTTTGGTTTGAGCCGAGCCACCAACGCGCGAAACACTTAAGCCGACAGAGATTGCTGGGCGCACGCCTTGGTTGAACAAGCCAGTTTCCATGAAAATCTGGCCATCAGTAATTGAAATTACGTTCGTTGGGATGTAGGCGCTAATGTCGCCAGCTTGGGTTTCGATAATCGGCAGGGCAGTCAGGCTGCCGGCACCTAAATCGTCTGATAATTTGGCGGCTCGCTCTAGCAAACGCGAGTGCAAATAGAATACATCGCCAGGAAAAGCTTCGCGGCCCGGCGGGCGGCGTAATAATAATGACATTTGACGATAGGCCACGGCGTGCTTGGTTAAATCATCGTAAATTATTAATGCGTGCTGTTTGTTATCGCGGAAATATTCGCCCATGGCGCAGCCAGCGTAGGGCGCCAGGTAAAGTAGCGCTGCGGAATCTGCTGGGCTGGTGGCGACTACGATGGTTTGATCCATAACACCTTCGCGTTTTAAGCGCTCGACAAGCGCCGCGACTTTCGATAATTTCTGACCAACAGCTACGTAAACATTTATGACGCCAGTCTTTTGGCGGGCCTGGTTAATCATAGTGTCGATAGTCACGGCGGTTTTTCCAGTTTGGCGGTCGCCGATGATTAATTCGCGCTGGCCGCGACCGACAGGAACCATAGCGTCGATGGCGGTTAAGCCGGTCATTAATGGTTCGTGCACACTTTTGCGGTCGAGCACGCCGGGCGCCGGTCGCTCCACGCGGGCGGTCTTTTTAGTCTTAATTGGATCGCCGCCGTCTAGCGGATTACCCAAAGGATCAACCACGCGGCCAACGAGTTCCGGGCCGACTGGCACCGATAAAACTTCACCGCTAAGCCTGGCTTTAGCGCCAGCTTTAATATTAATATCTTCACCCAGCAGCACGGCGCCAATTTCGTCTTCGCCAAGATTCAGCGCGAAAGCCGTTAGCGAGCCGCCGCCAGTAGTTTCAATTTCAATCATTTCGTTATAACCGCAGCGCCGCAGCCCGTAAATCCAGGCAATGCCATCGGCCGCGCGCGTCACGACACCGACTTCTTCGATTTCCGGCCGGGTTTTTAGCTCGGCAATGGCCGCCCGAATCTCGTCCGATAATCCTTTAATAGAAGTTTCCGCCATAAAATTTAGTCTCCTACGCCGGTTAATTGTTTGAACTGATTAAGCTTGCCGCGAGCGGTCAAATCCAGTTGTTGATTGGCTAGCTCCAGCTTGACGCCAGCCAGCGCCGATTCGTCCAGTTCTTGGTTAATAATAATGTTTTTAGCGGCAGGGTAGAGAGCTTTGATATGATTTTTAACTTCTGCTAGCGCCAATTCATTAAGTTTGAATGCACTAACGGTCGTCACTTCCACAACGCCGTTTTCGACGCGCAGCTGCTGAATATCGCGCAGCAATGATTCCAAATCGCCAACCCGGTTTTCGGCCAGCAAATACGCCGCCGTTTCTTCGGCGACAGATTTTTCACTCTTGGAACTACCTAGCATATTTGCGATAACGCTAGCTAATTTGGTTCTGGCAACTTTCATAACGCGAACTCCGTTCGCGGTAGCAAGTAGCAAGTAGCAAGTAGCAAGCCAGCGGCTTCGCCGCTGAAAAAAACTAAATTGACTCCCGACTCGTGACTCGTCATGGCTTAACCTTCAGCGCGCGGTCAATTAGCGCCGCGTCTTTTTTGGCGTCGACTTTTTCGTCGATAATCGCTTCGGTAGCGCCGGAAACTAAGCCAACTAATTCTTTTTCCAGTTGCTTGCGCATACGCTTGGCGTCTTGCGCGATACGATCTTTGGCCTCGTTAGCGATAGCTTCGGCTTTGACTTTGGCCTGATTTTCGGCCTCGCCAATGGCCATGCGCGCGGCGTCTTGGGCGGTCGCGATAATGCCGTCGGCTTCCGCTCGCGCCGCCTGCAAAGTTTGTTCAACTTGGGCCTCTAGTTCGGCTTGCTCTTTTTGCATTTTCTGGCCCAGACTAACGCCGCTTTCGATTAATTTGCGGCGCCGTTTTAAGACTTTCAAAATCGGCTTAAAGGCAAATTGCCGCAAAACCAAAAGCGAAATCAAAAACGTCAGCAGCTGGATGATAAAATCATGCCAATTAATCCCCAGCGCCCCAATGCCGCCGGAACTCGTGCCAAATTGTGTTAATAAATCCATCATAAGTTTTAACTAATTTTTAAATCCTTCCTAAAAACTGGCTCAGCGGTTTTGTACGATAGTGCAGTTTGTTCGAGAATTGAGCACCGCAAGCGAGCCGTACTCAAAGGTACGGTCAGTGCGGAGCGCAAATATCTAAGCAAAATGTGCATCGTACGAAAGCGCCCTTATTTAACAATAAATATTGAAGCGAAGGCTAGCAAAGCGAACAATTCGACAATCGCCACGAAAACCAGCGCTTGCCCCAAAAACTTGGAAGCCTCCGGATTCCGCCCGACCGCCTGCAAATAATTACCGCCAATAATGCCGATGCCGATGCCCGGCCCGATAAATCCGCCGCCAATCATCAAACCTTTGCCGATAATCGCCGTATTAACGGCCGCTAAAATTGTCATATGATCCATATTTTTTCACTCCTATTATTTAATACAAATTTAACAAAACCCATACTATGCCTGATTGGTGCTTACTGTCATTGTTTCAGACGCGGCACTCTCGGTCAAGTTTTCTGACTGGCGATCTTCTTCGGTTACGTGATTCACGACAATTGTCAAATACATGACGCTCAAAATCACAAAAATATAAGCCTGCAAAAAATCAACGAACAGTTCAATTAGCGTAAACGGCGTGGCCGTAATTGGCGCCAAAATGGTGTGGCCCAAATAGGCAAAAACGATAATAATGATCGAGCCGATCGAAATATTTAAAAATAATCGAAGGCTCAAACTAATCACGCGGAAGGCATCGGACAGCATTTCCAAAAGTCCCGAGACAAAATAAATCGGATTTTTGGGATTGCCGACGAAAAAATGGCGCATATATTTGCGCAAGCTGCCGGATTCTTTGATCGAGGCGGCGTAAATAATCAGCATCGTGGAAGAGCCCATGGCAAAAGTGGCGTTCAAATCGGCCGTCCACGGCCGCAGCAAATTTGTGCTGTGATAATGAAAAGCCGAACCAATCAGCGGCGTCAGCTCCGACAAATTATTGAAAACCAATAGGAAAAACAGCGTCACAAAATAAGCCACGTATTTGCCGGCGCGGCGTTTGTCCTCGAAACTAGTCTCCACCAAATTGCGAATAAATTCCACGCCGTATTCCACGAATTGCACGAAGCCGCCTTTCGGTTTAACCGTTACTCGATGCGCCGTCCAAATCAAAAACGCGATAATGACCAGCAAAACACCCCAGCCATAAATCATGGAATTGGTGATGGGAAAGCCGGCAAGCTTGAACAAACTGCCCGGCGCAATGTGCGTCACCGGCCCGCTGGCGGCCGCGAAATTACTAAAAAATCCCAGCATTAGCGTTTATTATCCTGTTTAAGTTTGCCGCTGCGGCGCGCCGATTGTTGAACGACGCTGCGCAAAACCAATATCACTAAGGCAATAGTAACCAAAAATCCGACAACCGTCAAAACCGGCGCAGTGTGCAACTGCTGATCCAGTTTATAGCCGCCGACAATCGGCACGATGACCGCCAGCGCCAATTTCCAGCTCATGCCGACCGCCAGCGCCAAAAATAGATTGCGCTCATGCGTCGTCCGCCCGAAATCGGACATTTTATGGCCGCCTTTGGCAGTTGGCGGTCTGGTCGGCGCGTCGCTACGATTAGTCATTAACTCAAATTATAACAGATTGCTTAACGGGTTTGCCAGTGAAAATTTTATTAGTAATTTTTATGATTTAATGTTAGGCTGCTTAAATCATGATTGATAATACCAAGTCCGCGACTAATGCCAAAGTAACCGTTTACAGCGCGTCCTGGTGCGCCTTTTGCCACGCCGCCAAAGACTATTTGGGCAAACTTGGGGTTAAATACGTCGACAAAGACATCGAATCCGACCCCAAATTTGCCCAGGAAGCGATGGATAAATCCGGCCAAACCGGCATCCCGGTCATCGATATCGCCGGCGACATCATCGTCGGCTTCGACCGCCCCAGCATCGACAACTCTCTAAAGAACCACAAGCTAAATTAGAACAAAAAGCACTACGTTTAATGTTCTTTAGAAAGAAAGAACATCAAAAACTTTGTAACATTTTTAAATTTTGGGTTTTAATGGCATAATTAGATAATGTCGTTTGAGGATTATGGGCAAAAACAATCTGTGGTTATTGTTTACACCGGCGAAGGCAAGGGCAAAACTAGCGCTAGTTTGGGGCTAATTATGCGCGCGCTCGGCAACCGGCAAAAAGTGGCCTTTATTCAATTTATTAAATATTGGGGCGTTTCCGAGCACGTTTTTTTGCGTGATATTCAGCCGCTTTTTAAAGGCGATTTGTATTTTTATAAAGGCGGCAAAGGCTTTTACGAGGCCGGCGAAATTAGCGCCGAATTTGTTACAAAAGCCCAGCACAAAAAAGCGGCGCTAGAAACTTACGACCAAGCGCTAGCCGCCACCACTAGCGGCCATTACGACCTAGTAATTTGCGACGAAATCAACAACGCCGTCCACGACGGCCTGCTCAGCCAAGCAAAATTAAAAAGCTTGATTAAAAACCGCGCGCCGCGAACCAGCCTGTGCTTAACCGGCCGCAATTTCCCAGAAAAATTATTGCCGCTAGCCGATATCGCCAGCGACATGACCAAACTCAAACACCATTTCGACGACAAATTTTTAGCCAATCGCGGCATTGATTTTTAGCTATTTTTATGCTAATATTTGCTAAATGAACCAGGAGCAGTTTGACGATGTGCTAGCGGCAGCCGAAGTAACGCGGCAAATCGCCGACTTAAACTGTGACTCGCGCGAAATACCGCCTGAGCTAGGGGCTAGCTTTTTTGCCGGCTTAGCGGCTGCCGATGCGGCTAGAGACGAATTGCTGCCAAGCCTCGGCGAGCATCAAAAAGATCCGGTTGCCAAAGCCGAATTATACCGCTCGCTGCTAGCAACCAAACCGGGCGATAGTCCAGCCAATATTTGCACCCGAGCCCTAGAGCAAATTATCCTAGCCAAACCACAAAAACCGCCCAATCCAGACCAAGCATGAGCGATTTATTGCGCGACGTCCATAACGACAATCCCGAAATAAAACGCGCCGGCCAAGCCGAGATTACCATTCGCTACCAAGAATTTGTCGAAGAAACTGCCAAAAAGCTATTTTCTAAGCTGCCCGAAAGCACCAGCCTCGATCTTGACGACCTCGTCCAAGCAGGCCTGATTGGCTTATTATACGCGGCCGAAACCTACGATATACGATACTACGCGCGGCGCACATTTTACGCCCTACGCTCGCGCCGGCATACGCTGGCGGATACTCGAACACTACCAAAACATGGCTAATAGCGTCCGCATTCCAATCTCTAGCCAGGAAAAAGCCAGACGCAAAGCCGCCATAGACCTTAAGCACCAATCTTTAGGCCAAGATCCGTTAAACGACGACCATATGGCTAAAATACTAACCGTTAGGGCTAGCCCACCGCAATCCAAAAATGACGGCAGAAAGCCTACGACTCTAGCAGATTTGGATTATATTAATCGTCTGGGCAAAATGCAACCTTTGCCGACCAGCGCCGAGCTTGATGAATCCGCCGCTGAACTAATCAGCCTAACCAACGACACACCCACACCAAGCGTCGAACAAGGTACTATGCAAGCGGCTATAGCCAATGCTACTGACAAGCTTTTAGCAACCGAGCTAAGCGCCCGCGAGCAGCAAATAGTTAAATTAGTCTACGGTTTTGGCGACAATGACGAGCCGCGCAAACTTATAGAAGTCGCTAGAATTGTCGGCTGCTCGCACCAGAACGTGCGCCAAACCAGGATCAGAGCGCTCGCCAAACTGCACTACTCAGCCGCAGCCAATAGGCTGCGCTCATTAAGCCAAGACCGCTAATCACTAGCCGGCGCACTCTTACAAACCGGCTATAGACTTTTAACTAGCTTGGTGCTATAGTCATTTTTTATGAGTTATAGGAGTGAAGCTTTGGTTGAGGCGGGTTTTCGGGCTGCAGATGCAGCAGCCACGTTTCCACGGCTGAATTTGTCAGCATATGACGAGACGGCATATAACCAGCTAATAATATTGACTAATCCGGCCAGCCGCCGCGGCGACCAAGCCGTTCAGGCTGTGGCGCAACTGCGAGCTGCCGATAGCCTGCAGCACATGGACATCACTGAAGCGCAAACGTCACCAAATATTGAAGGTAATATGGCGCTTTTAGAAGCGCTTGATGCCAAAGCCGTGATAGTTGTTTACGGCGGTGACGGCGCTGCCAGCGACGTAGCCAACGCTGCCCAGGAGCTTGAGCTGGAAAATCCTTTGCTGATTTTACCCGGTGGCGGCAAAAACGATTTGGCGTATCAGCTCAACGAATCGTGGAGTTTGCGCAATCCAGTACGGGCGCTGACAAATGGCCGCGTGGCCGCGCTGCGGCCAATTGACGTACGCGTTAGTGATAATAATACCGGCCTTGACATCTACGCGCGCCACGCCTTGGCCTATTTTAGCTTCGGCGCCAGCGCCGAAATTAACCACCAAGTCAACCACCCAGATTATAGAAAGCAAAATTTCCATGTTCCCGGCCAGCGCTGGCTAGCCGAGCGCGCCATTGCCTACCGCGCCATCAGAAACGCCCGGCCGTTTATGCTCAGCCGCGACGACCAAGCGCCCGAGCCGGCCATTGACGGCATGGCCATAAATGGCAAGCGCATGTACGGCACACTGCACCCAAAGGCCGATTTGCTGGAGCCGGCCTTTCGCTTTGTGCCATCTTCTAATAGACCGCGGGCGCTCGGCCATGTGGCCAGCATGATGGCCGGCTTGTCGCTTGGCGACAGGCTAGAACCAGACGACAAGCTAAATCTAACAGTTTTCGGCAATCATCTTTGGGTGCAAAGCGACGGCGAAAGCGAAGCTCTGCCAGACGATTGCCGAATTGAACTAAGCCTGGCCGCCCACGGCCTAACTGTCGTCACCGACCGGCGGCAATAAAATAACTTTTAAGTCAAGCTTTTAGCACCCGAATCACGAATTAGCCCTTCATAGATAAAGCACGCTACAATTTCTTCTGTAAATCGTCTAAACAAACAGGAGAAAAATCTATGCGTGCTTTACAGAAACATCATATCGTAGATATATACGTGTGGGTAGATGACTATCTACCCACAGAAGTTAAGCCAGGCGTTCGTTCAGTTTTGCGAGATAGCGAGTTGCTGACAATACTTATCTGGGACGGACTTAATGAACCGCACAAGAACCTATCTTCTGTTTATTCATGGATTGAACGCGAGTATGCTGAATACTTTCCCAAACTGCCTAAATACCAAAACTTTGTAGCTCATTGCCACAGGCTTCTACCAAAGTTAGTCTGGTTACTTCAGACACTGCTTGTATGCAATGCACCACTACGCTTTGCCGACTCCACCATGTTGCCCGTCTGTAAACCCATCCGAGCTGACCGCCACACAGTAGCCAAGGGCGTGGCTCAGTTCGGCAAGAACTGGCAAGGTTGGCACTATGGCTTTAAGCTACATGCCGCCATTGACCATCGAAACAGTCTGGCAGCCCTGGTATTTACGCCAGCCAACGAGCATGACAACCAACATATGGAAAAACTGGTCAACAACCGAACCAGAATACTGGTTGGCGATAGCCACTACGGAGGGAGCGTAATGCAAAGGCGGCTCTGGAAAAGATACAAGACGGTTGTTATTGCACCGCCACATCACACCCAAAAGAAAAAGATGGCCACTGACTGGCAGATATTATTACTACATATGCGGCCAAAGATCGAGGCTAGCTTTGGCAAGCTCAAGGAGCAACACTTTGTGGTCACTTCGTTCCCTAGAAGCGTCAAAGGCTATTTTGTACATTACTTAAGAGTTTTACTTGGTTACCAGGCGGGGGCTAATTCGTGATTCGGGTTTTAGCCTAAACACCCAAAACCGGTACCAGACATAATTCCAAATTGTCAAAAATCCGGCGGCAATGATTGAGCCGAGATACGGCGTCACGCCCAAATAATACAGCTCGCCGACAATTAAATAATCGACAACCACGTGCATCATGAGCGACGTAAAATAGCGCAGCGATAATTGGACATTATGTTCGCTCAAGGCCGGATCGTTGAAGGCCACGTAGCGCTGCACGAAAAAGTTGGCCACCCAGCCAGCAACATCGCCAATAATTTTCGACGGCAACCAGCCCAGCCCGCTAAACGCGTAAACCAGCGCAAACGTACCATAACCGACGCAAAACCACAAACCGCCGCCCAGCCAATATTGCAAAAATTGCTTGATACGCTTGTGCTGATTCAAGTATTGTTTGATTTTCATTATGTTAAATTATAACTTTAACGAGCGAATTAAGCCTAATTGCAATAAATGCCAAACCGGGTCAATCTATTTGAAAGCGCGCATATATATTTGTGCCAGCAGGGTCAGCTGGTCGCCCATGGAATGGTTCGCGCCGTCAACTTTGATTGGCAATAATTTGTCGCCAGAAAATTGGCGCAAGCGCCGCAACCAAGATTCGATAGCGCCAGTTCTAGTGATTGTGCTGTCCGAGCTGTAAGCGATTACAAATTTGCTGATGTCGGTAGCTTCTAATACTTTCTGGGCATAGCTTTCAAAACTGGATTTGCTCATGCCGGCGGGCAACGCTCAGTTGCTGGAATTGCTGATGGCGCTCCAAGCAAAAGCGCCAAGTTCCTGCAGCGGATTTTTAAAAGCGCTCTTTAAAACTTCCAGACCGCTACGATCCATGGCGTCCTGAAAATCTTTATTACCAATCTTTAAAAAATCTTTTCCGAGTTGCGGCATCGTTCTAGGTTCAACTCCAACCGGCTCGCCAATCGCCAGTCTATCAGTGTCCAAATTCACCGCTTGGTTAATATTAGCGCCAGCCAGCGCCACGTCCGCGCCTTGCGAATAACCAAGCAGGGAAACACGGCCAATATCCAGCGCGCTAACAGCCTGCAAAAGCTCTTTAGCAAACGGCCCGATATCGCCGTTTCTAATTTGCTTTCTATCCTCGCGGGATAGTTTTATATTACTTCCGCCAAGTCCTGGGCTAGCCAGCATAATTACAGGTTTTAATTTGCCAGCCTCGTCGCGCACATCAGAAAATTTAGCGGCCTCGCGAATAAACTCCGCCCGCACTAGCATATGCGGCGTAGCCCTATTAGCATAAGGATTAAATGTTACCAGCGCGTCGGTTTTAGAATATTCATCCGGATTATCGCCGTCCATTAGCGCATAAGCCGCGCCGTTTTCGGCGTAGCGAACTTTGGCGCGCAAATCATCAATCAGCTCCAAAGGATTTTTCTGATTCATAGCCACAACCGCTTGATTAATAGCTTCGTCAAAGTCAAAACCATCGGAATACGGTGCCTATATTTCGCTAGGTGTAAAAGGCTCCGAGCCAAAACCCATAGTCATACTATAATAATAACACTTTTTGTATTATTTTACAATCAAACAAGTCCGCGATCACTAGCGCGGGACTTAAATTGTCGCCAAGATAAGCGCTGTTGGCTCGGATCGTAGGCGCGCAAAATCGGGCAAATCAGGGTTTGGCCGAGGCAGCCAAAAAAGTTTATAACATATGCTGCGCGGGCGGCTTTGGTTTGGCCATGGGCGGCATAAGTGCGCGGCCATTGCAGCGAATAACGCCAGAAATTTGTTGGCCAGGAAGTCAAGCGGCGGCCGGAAATCGCCGCTTTCATGTCTGGGCAATAGCGGATTTCGCCGCCGATTTGGCGCAAATGAATCGTCAAATCCAGGTCTTCGTTTAGCCAACGCTCAGTGCAACTTATCGGCAGCAACTGCCTGGCAACTCGGGCGCTGAGAGCCATATTTGGTCCATACAAACTGGCCGAGCCGCTGACCGTTCGGTTGGAATTATTAACTATTAAGCTGCTGATTTTGGCTGCTAATTTTTGGCAGGGCAGGTCATAATAAGTCACTCGGCCGTCTAGCGCCGCGGCGTCCGGATTAGCGCCAAAACACTCGCGAATCGCTAGCGCCCAGCCTGGTTCAACTCGCGTGTCAGCATCAATTCTAGCGATAATTTCCGATTTGGCCGCTCGGAAGCCGCGGTTACGCGCCGGCACCAGGCCTTGCTTTGGCTCTAGCAAAACGCTAATTTGCTGATATTTTTTAGCGTAGTTTCTGGCAATTGTTAATGATTCGTCGCTAGAATTATTATCGATTATTATAATTTCGTTGACATTTTGCAGTTGTTTGATGAGGCCGTCCAGGCATTTCGGCAAATGCGCGGCTTCATTATAGACCGGCACCACGACGGCTAGGCTGGGCAGATTTTTTTTTATCATGCTTCTCTTATAAGCAATTATAAAACAAACGCTGGCTAAAGTTTAGCGGCAACTTGCTAAGTATTAGACGATGGCCGCGGCTGCAATTCGGGCGCCTGCGGCTCGCCAAAATTAACTGGCAAAAATCGCTGATTAGCCGGCGCATTATACATCTGCCGGATAAATTTAAGCGGCCGATAGGTCGCCCGAAACACGGTCCTAGCGCCCAGCGCAGCCAGGCTAAATTGGCCGTGCGCCCGAAAAGTCGCGCCGTATAAACGCATATTGGCGGCAAACGCCGCGGGCGAATCATTCAGCCGCCGCGACGACACGCCGGCTACCAGCCGCGGCCAATATTGCAAGCGATAATTTTTAGTCCGCAAGTGAATCGTCATGTCAAGGTCTTCGAAAAATTCGCCGCGCGTGCACAAATCATGGCCCAAAGCCTGCCAGACCGAACGCTTGATCACCATATTGCTGCCATAAAGCAGCGGATAACGATTCAGCCAAAACAGACTGCGGCGCAGGGCGTTGTCCAGTATTAAACTTAAATTTGCTAGCGGCATGTCATGATAAAAACATGGCCCGGTCAAGGCATCAACCGCGCCGCCGGCCATGGCTCGGCGCGCCGTCGCCGACCAATCCGGGCTAAGGCGTGTGTCGGCATCAATCCGCCCGATTATTTGGCCACGCGCCGCGTTCAGGCCGCTGTTGCGCGCAAAGCGCAAACCCTGCCGCGGCTCGGAAATCAAAGTTACAAAATCAAATTTGCGGGCAATCGCCGCCGTCAAATCGCTGGAATTATTATCGACGACAATGACTTCATCTGGCATTTCGGTTTGCGCCGCGATGGCGGCCAAACAGCCCGGCAATTGGGTTTGTTCGTTATAGGCTGGTATAACTATAGTTAAGCTGGGCTTCATAGATTAAACTTATACTTATTATATGGTAAATAAATTTAATGCCAAATCGGCCGGAAAATTACTCGGGAAAATCCGCAGATTGCCGGCCCGGACTGGACGCGCGTTGGCGGCTTATTGGCGCGGCCGATGGTGGCATAAATTAATCGTCATTGTGCTAATTGCAATCGTGCTATTTATCGGCACGATGTACGGCGTGGCGCGCTGGTACATTTATAGCCAAAGCAGTCGGCCGACGACGCTGGGCGTCAGCTTCATTCCAGATTACGCCAGATATTTAGGCGTTAATCCCAAGCAAACTATGGACGCTTTAATCAATGATTTACACGTCCGGAATTTTCGGCTGACTAGCTATTGGAGCGACATCGAACCAACCAAAGGCCAATATAATTTCAGCCAGCTCGATTGGGAATTCGCCAAAGCCAATGCCGCGGGCGCTAAAGTAACTTTGAGCATCGGCCTGCGCCAGCCGCGCTGGCCAGAATGCCACGCGCCAAGCTGGATCAATACAGCTAAACCAGAAAGCCAGTGGCAGCCGCAACTAAAAGCTTTCATGAAAAAGGTAATCAATCGTTACAAAAACAATCCTGCACTGCAAAGCTACCAGCTAGAAAACGAATATTTCAATGGTAATTTCGGTGACTGCCATAATTCCAGCCACAGCCGGCTAATCAGCGAATTTAATTTAGTCAAAAAGCTAGATTCTAGCCATCCGATAATTATCAGCCGCAGCAACAATTCGCCAACGCTGATTGTCGGCCAGCCGCAGCCCGACATTGTCGGCGTGTCCGTCTACCGCAAAGTTTGGAACGACACTTTATACCACGGCTACTTTAATTATCCGCTGCCAGCGTGGTATTACGCTAGCGTCGCCGGCTGGCAAAAAATCTTCACCGGCAAACCATCGATTATCCATGAGTTGCAGGCCGAACCCTGGCCGCCCCACGGCCAAACCATTCTGCAAACCAGCCTAAAAATCCAAAACCAAACTTTAAACGCTAAAAAATTAAAGCAAAACGCTAATTTTGCCAAAGCCACCGGCATCAAAACCATTTATTTCTGGGGCGCTGAATATTGGTATTACCGTTGGCAAATCGAAGGCGACAAAAGCGTCTGGAATGCCGCCCAACAAATTTTTAAGCAAAGTTAAATATGGCAAATAAAATACCCGTTGTCGCAGCAATCCCGAATTACAATATGGCGGGTGGGCTAGAGCGTTTGTTGCCGCAAGTTCTGGCTCAAAGCTACGATCATGTTTACGTGCTCGACAACGCCTCGACGGACAATAGCAGACAAATTGCCATGAACTTTGGCTCGCGTGTAACATGCGTCGCCGGCGAGCAAAATATTTGTTCAGCCGGCAACCGCAACCGAATTATGGACCAGCTAAAAACCAACACGCTTATACATTTTCTAGACGCCGACGTAGAGCTAATAAGCGCCAACAATCCCGAAAAGATTCGCAAAATTATGAGCCAACCCAACGTGGGATTTGCTGGTGCTCTAGTAAAAAACTCTGACGGTAAGCAAATTCTGTGGAACTACGGCCCGAGGCAATGCCTTCATACTTACATTAGCGCGCGCATCCACAACTATATGGAATCAAGGCCAGGCAGAAATCCTAATTTCCAAAACCTGATACGCCGAACTTTCAATAGCTGGCTTGCCGATTGGCCAAATCCCGGAAAAACTCCAAATTCACAGAAAACTTATTGGGTCAACGAATGTAATTTAATTATTGAATCAAGCAAGTTTCAGCAACTTGGCGGTTTCGACGAGCAGGTTCACTCTCACGACATTCAAGATTTGGCTATTCGCAGCCAGAAAGCAGGCTACGTCACATTGTTCGAACCAACTATTTCGGTAGTCAACCACAACAATAAAAATGTCCGTTCCGGAAACCGCAAAAAAGCCCGGCGCAGGGCAGAGTCCTACATCGCACGAAAAAATGGACTTGGGCAATGGCTAATGCCAGACGGACACTTTAAGCCACGACACAATTAACAATCATTAGCGGGATATTTTTATCTGGCCATAAATAAGGCATACTTAATGGTGTTATGGCTACTAAAAAACCTAACCAGGCTAAACGAATTTCTAATAGGCGCGCGCGGCACGATTACGAGCTGGGCGATAGTTTAATTGTGGGCATTAGCTTGACCGGCGCGGAAACCAAAAATTTGCGGCTGGGGCACGGCCAGCTGCGCGGCGCTTACGTAACTATCATTAGTGATGAATTATTTTTGATCAATGCCACGATCAGCGGCACCAGCGGCATGCCGATCGAAGAATCAGACAAAACCCGGGCCCGGAAATTATTAGCCAAACGCCGCGAAATCAAAAAGCTGTTGGAATCAAAACAGCAGGGCAACACTATCGTGCCGCTAGAAATATTAACTTCCAGTCGCTATATCAAACTAAAAATCGCCACCGCTCGCGGCAAAAAGAAATACGACAAACGGCAGACTTTGAAAAAGCTTGACGAATCGCGTGATATCAATCGCGCGATGAAATCCCGCTAGGGGTTTGTCGGATTTAAGCTACGATAATCAAAGCCGCGCGCAGGAATTTATTCCGAGCACGCCGCTTTGATTATATGCGCTGAAGGCGCCATACAAAAGACAAACTATCAAAAAACGCGAAGAAGACCGGCGCATGGCAGCCGCCGTCAAAACCAAAGTCAACCGCTAAAATCTGTAATCTCGGACTATGTTATAATAAACGCGCTGACTATTTGAACTGTGAGAAAACTTTGGGTGAAGCTATGAAAAGTTTACGCGTGGCCATGATTGCGCCGCCCTGGCTGCCAATTCCACCGGACAGTTATGGTGGGATAGAGAATGTTTTGGCGGCCTTGGTGCCAGCCTTGAGGCGATTAGGTGTTGAGGTTGAGCTTTTCACAATTGGCACTACGACCATCCGCTCCAGTAAACGGCACTGGCTGTACAAAACCGCCCAATACAGCACCATTCATCGGCCATATTACGACGCTTTGCCGATATTAATATCGCACCAGCTAGCCGCGCTTAAGCAAATTAGCCGCGACGGTAAGTTTGATATTATCCATGATCACAACCCCTACATTGGGCCGGCCATACTGGCTTACGCCGATGAATCTTTGCCGCCAATCCTGCACACACTGCACGGACCGCCTTTCACGACGCCCGACCGCTTAAACTTGGGTATTCCCGATAATGCGCCAATGTGGCAGCAATTCGCAAAATTAAACCGCGTGCAATTTTTGAACATATCCCACGCCGCCCGCAATTACGTGCCGCCAAGCTTTCGCCGCCGCCTGCTGGAGCCGGTTCATAACGGTATCGAGCCCAGCAAGTATAAATTTAGAGCCAGCAAATCCGATTACTTTATTACCCTCGCCAGATTTCACCCCGACAAAGGCCAGCGGCAGGCGATTAAAGCCTGCCGCAGCGGCGGCTACCAGCTCAAAATGGCTGGCATCGTCGGCGATATGACCCGGCCCAAGCAAGTCATGCTGGAGCTGGCCAATCCGCAAAGCTCGTATCGCAGTTTGATTGATTTTCAATATTTCAGCGATCATATTTTCCCTGAGCTCGACCATCAAATCGAATACGTCGGCAATGTCAGCGGCACGTCCAAAATAAATTTTATCAACCAGGCTCGAGCACTGCTATTTCCGGTGCAATGGGAAGAGCCTTTTGGCATGGCACCGATAGAGGCTCTGGCCTGCGGCACACCAGTCATTGCTACGGCGCGCGGTGCTTTGCCGGAAATAATCGAACACGGTGTCAATGGTTTTTTGGCGCATAGTAACCGCGAGCTCCAGCATTACCTAAAACGGATTGGCGATATTGATCCGGCCGCTTGCCGAAGATCGGTTGAACAAAAATTCTCAGCAACCAGCATGGCAGAAAAATACCTCGACCGGTATCGAACCGTCATCCGCAGCCACACCAGTCTCGGCTAAACTTTAAGCAGGTCGTCGCCAAGCAAGCTGCGTTCCAGCACCAATTTTTGATGGTTGACCGTCTGGTGTTGACCCCCAGCCCGGCGCAACTTAAGCGACAGGATGGCCGCCACGCTCCAAGCTTGAATGTCTTGCGGTGGCTGCTCTAAGTGATTTAAAAAATTATTCCTATGATCGTAAACGTCAACCGTGCATTGATTTAGCCGACGCTGCCGGTCGTTATCACCGCGCAAATATTCCGGAAAGCGCCGCGTGCTGGCAATGTCATTGAGCAGTTTGTTGTTGATGCAACGCGCCAAATTATGATAACCCAGTTGCGATAAACCCTGGGAAATTACATAATTGTCCCAAATCCAAACGCTGCCATTATGATAAGCGCCCGGGCCATAGCGAATTTCGTCGCTGGCCAGCGTTCGAATGCCATTAAGACCAAGCATTTCAGCCGAAAATAATTGCTTTATGACGGCTTCGCGGCGGTGGACAATCATTGGATCGTCGCCGTCCAGTAGCCTTGAGTGCAATAAATGGCCCATGTTGGAGGTTTTGATTTTAAGCTGGCGCAAACGGCCAGCCGAGTCGCGATCGGTACCGAGCACAAAATAGCCGCCTTGGTCGTCTGTCCAAAACGAGTCCATGATGGTGCCGCGCAAATTTTTCGCACAAGTTCGTAACTGGCGACTGGTAATGGTGGCACTACCAGCGTGTTTATCTTGCAAATCGGCCGCGTCAAGCAGCGCGTCGTAGGCCACGCGCTGGACTTCTATCGAGGCAATGCCGTAATCGTGGTTTGCTAGTTGGCCATCGGCATGACAATAAGCGTCTGGCGAATCTTTCCAGGCCTGGTTTTCCAGGCCGCCGGGGTTGGCTCGTTTGAACTCCAGCAAGCCCTCGGCATTAGCCGAAAGCCGCCGGACAATCCATTGACCAGCCGCCTGCAGGGCTTCGGCCATGTTGTGCTGCCGGCCATCACGGCCAGTGTAACTTTGACTCAAAAACTCCATACCTCGATCGTTGTGCGAGCAGTAAGCAGCCAGAGTCCGGATAAATTCCGGCGTAGCATCAACCGAACCATAGTACGGCCAGGCCCAGCCGCGATCTTTGGTCAACTGACGGGCGATGGGATCTTTTTTGGGATCGCGGGCTTCATGAACTATCCGACCCGGCTCTTCTTCGCGCATGCTGTCGGTCGTCATACCTTGCAACTCAGCCAAAGTGGTAAGCGTGGTTCGCGCCAACTTGGGATAGCGATCCACCAAATCAAGCGCCACCCGCAGCGAATCGCGCCCAAATAGTGCCTCGTAGCGATGTTGCTCGGCGTTATTCTGGCTAGCGCTATCTAAGCCCAAAGAGGCCATCACCGGACCAAAATCACCAACTTCACTACGGTTTCTAGCGCTCGCCAACCGTTGTACTTCTCTTAAGCTAGATGGCAGTCGAGCCGGCTCGACTTCGCCCAAATCTTGCACACCAACCAACTCTTCACCGGCCAATAATTTTGGCAGCGGCCAATTGTCGGCCAACATTTGTTTAGGCCTAGAATGAAGGGTCATACTTACATAATAGCGTACAAACTAAGCCTGGCAATAATTAATCGGCCAGACAAAAACATTGCTAGGATAAGCCAACTTCGCTATAATTTGAAAGTTCATTGAAAATTATATGATGAGCCCCGTAAAACTGGCCAAGAATAAAATGTTTTAGGGCGCGAAGCTGTATAATTCACACTGTAATTTTCTTAAAAAAGGAAAACAGCAGCCCGCCAAAATGTATTCCATTTTGTCTTGTCGGCGCGATGATAATCGAGCGGTTAGCGAGGTTATATGCTTAAACCGGAATCATTCCTTCCGTTAAAATGATAGAATGATACCGCGAGTAGCTGAAAAACCGTAGGTTTGTCTCATGTTTTATTAATCCGGGGTAGCTCAGCGGTAGAGCGGGGCGCTGTTAACGCCTAGGTCGCTGGTTCGAATCCAGTCCCCGGAGCCAGGATGATTTTATATCAGCATAGGCCATTTCTAACTCCTTAGAAGTGGCTTTTTTGTTGGTTCTAACCTCCTTGAAAGCCCGCTCGATTTGCGGGTACTGTTTTTGGATTGGGACAAACCACTCGCAGGGTTGAATTGTCAGCTCTTTATCTTTCAATGTAAAGCTGTTGCCAAGGGTAATAAAGATGCTGCGGCGGGTTTCAGGGTTGCCGCACCTAAAACTATCAAGGGCAGTAGTGGCAAAATCAAAAGCCTGCTCCGTTAGTTCTAACCATTTGTCGGCGCGCTGTTCGGTATCCCGCACGCTTTCTTTAGCGCTCCGCAGTTCGCCGGTCAGCTCTTCTTTTTGAGTAATATATTCTTCGTCGGTTATTAACTCCTTGAGCCGCATTTTTGTCAGGTTATCGAGCTGCTTTTGCGTAGAGAGCAGCGCTTTGGTCTGGTTTTTATGCACCGCAGTTCGGTCTTCAATTTCTTGGTCATTATTTTCCCGTAGCGCCTCCAGCGCCCAATCTCGAAACTCCGGCAGAATAGTAAGCTCTGATAATGCTGCTTCGGTTTTGCGCTCAATCTCCTCCTCGGTAATCGAACCGCGCTGCGAGCAGGGGCGCTTGCGCGTACAGTGGTAGTAGGTGTATTGCTTGGTTTCGCCGGTGGTCTGCAAATACTTTTGCTTAATCTCAGCGGTAATTGCGCAGCCGCATTCGCCGCAACTAATCGGTCCTCTGTAGGTTATCTGATGCGTCTTCGGGCGTGGTTTGCCCTTACGGCCTAAAATAGCCTGTACGCGGTCATATTCGGCCAGTGTGATCATTGGCCGATGGCTGCCGTTATATGTTTCGCTATTATGCCTGATCAGCCCCGCGTAAAACGGATTGGTAAAAATACCATACCAAGCCGATCGACAAAGGGGACCGCCGCCTATCTTCCTTGTTTTTCGTGTCCGTAAACCCCAGTCTTCAGTGGCAATTTTCATTATCTCCGGCACGGTATAGTTGCCGGTCAGTATCAAATCCCACGCTTTACGTACTAGCCCAAATCGCTCTTCGTCCTTAATGATAACCTTCGTACCCTTATCTCTTTCAGGAGTGTTCAGGTAGCCGGTCGGCGCCCAGCCTGGCTTCCAGCCTAGTGCCAGCTTTCTTTCGTTGCCACGCTTCACGTCCACGCTCAGTTTCGAAGAGGAGTATTGTGAATGAGTTAGAGCCATTTGCAGCATCATAATCCCCTCCGGCGAGTTGTCAAACGTATAAGAGCCGAATTTCAAATCCAGTAATTTTTGAGTTCGCAACCGGTAAGTTATGCCGGCCGCATCAATTTCATTTCTAGACAAGCGGTCGGGATGCCAAGCAATGATACCGTGAGCTTCGCCGGCGTCGATCCGCTCAATCATCTGCTGAAAAATAGGCCGATTGTAGGGCTTAAACGCGCTAGCGCTTTCCGGCGGCAGTTCGATAATCTGCAGGTCTGAAAAAGCCGTTCTAGCCCTCTCTAGTTGGCTGTCAAGCGAAAGCGCCTGCCGCTCTTCTTCCTCGGTAGATTTTCGCGCATACAAAAAGTATTTCATTGTAATTTTCCTAGCCTACTTCTACTATACGCTCGAAAGGTCTTTGCATACAGCTTGTCGAGCTGCAACTGATTTTTCGTGGGCTTGCCGGCGTAGTAGCGGCGGCTCATTCGAGCCTTAACCTTTTCTATTTTAACGTCAACATCTAGCACCTCTGCGCTCCACGAGCTAGGGCTGCGATAGCTGTGATTGCTTGATAGATATTTAAGGTCGTAGCAATGCCGACAGCCGAACAAATCACCGCCTAAATAGAGCTTGCCGACTTGCTTGCCGCAGTGTTCGCCGTCTTTTATGAGCGGGCATAAAAACCACCACCTGATGCCGCCATAATTACAATCGGTATGCGTTAAGCCCACCTTATAATCAAAACTTTGATTGCCGGCCGCATACAGCAGCCGTAAATAGGGACTATCACAAGTAATATCGCAATCAGTATCAATCCCACCTATAACGTCTTCGTCGCTGAGCCATTCTATGCCACCACTTTTAGGACCACGAAAATAGCCGTGTCGGTTAAACCAGTAGACATCGAGGCTAAACAGTAGATCAGCCTTGGTCTTAGAGAATACTTTAGCCACGGCGGCTACCGAAATCATTAAGGATTGATGGTTTGCCAATCTGTAGGCCAATAGCGCGCGGCAGTAAGTTTTTGCGAAACGAACCCATTTTAGCCCTCATCTTCCGCATCAGGTGCTGGCATCATGCCGCTGTTGTCTCTAGCCGCTTGTAGTCTTTGTAGCTCGTGCAACGACTTGTAGAAATTACGTTCAATGGCAGTCTCATAGCGAAAGAATGTAGAGGCTAGACGCTCTATCGTATTCTCTGAAATGTTAGGCATATAGCCCTCGCTAATGACTTCTGTTTTAGTTTCGTAGAGAGGTAAGTATTCGCGCCCAGTTTCAACTGTTTTCTCAATTCGAGGATTATCAATCATCTTTAGATACTCCGCTTCGGCAGTTACAGCTCTTTGCAGGCGCACATACCAAATCGCCATTCTCTCTACTAGCATATCCTCCGCAATGCCGACAGGCACGAATTGCAGCCCCAGCTTGAACTTCACCCCCTGAGCCTGCTTAGCCTCATCGTTATAGAGCAGATCAGTCAGTACATTGTGCTTGACGGCGTTGTACTTACTTTTCTGTTTGCCAACTTCGGTTTTTACGCCGCCAAGCGGGGCATTTTTACGGTTAGCTTTTAGCTGCTTATCAGTTACATTACTCATCTCATTCCTCCATATCTATTAGCTAATAAATTACCGATTGCTACTGGTTCACTTTGGTAAAATGGCTTTCTTCTTTTTATATTTTCAACTGCTTTTTCTTTGGTACTCGTTTTCGAATAGCCCCGCCTGCTCATTGATGTATAGCGGGGTGTTCGTTTTTGAGCAGGGGGTGGCTTCGCTTGTGCATAACTCTCTAGCCTCTTAGTTAGCGGGCTAAAATCATACTCACTAGAACTGGCTTTGCGGTACTTCCTCTTGATAATGTCTTTAGCCTCTAGGCTGCGGAGGTGCTTGCGGATAGTTTGCGAAGCCATACCGCTATAGCCGCTCAGCGTGCTCACGGCAGGGTAGGGATCGCTGCTAGTCCATTTATGGCGAAGCAGGCCGAGTAGTACCGCCAGCTCGCCGTTTGTGATGCCGAGCTGGGCTTGCTTCTCGATCAGCAGGTTTGGTATCGCAGTATGTCCGCTGCGAGCTATAGCTGACGTCCACTTGCTTACAAAATCATAATTGTCTTTTGGCTTCATAGTAATAATTTTCAATCTGCTTCATTTGCTCTTAAGTAAGGCCGTGCTTGGTCGGCGGCTTCGGTTTGTAGACGCTTTGCATAAAGTGAATTAGCTGCAAGCCTTTTTCTCTGGCTTCCTCATCGTTCAGCTCTATCAAAAAGCGCTGCCTGTAGAGTGCTTGAAATTTCTTGATCTGAGCCTCTGTTAGTTGCACGATCAAACTCCTGCATACAGCCGCGTCTTAAGGTGCTTGAGCGCGTCAAAGTAGGCTTTAGGACTTACCTGCAACTGGTCGCTCCAGTAATCGTCCACGACCTGAGTGAGGGCGTTAGTGCGGGCAAAAAGAAAAGCCGCCCGCCTAGAATGTAGCGGGCGGTCTATCGCTTCGATACTATAGCCTTGCGTAGTTAGCGCAGAAGCTAGCGCGAGGTCATTCGTAGAAAAGTAATCGTAATCTTGCATAACTGGCTACATAGTGCCAGCCGCAAACACCTAAATATATGGCAGTAATTGAACCCTATTCGTGCCTTAGGTCAGCGCCACCTGATTATCAAAGCTTGGATGAACTGAAAAACTAATCAGCCTTTATTTAATACCTGATTGCCTCTTGTAGTTTCTAGTCATAGTCGGTATATCGCTATAGGCGTAAGCGCCCTCATAATCATCAGAATTGGTCAAAAACTCGGCTATCTTTTTATAGGTCGAGCCCTCACTGTGCATACGATAGGCAGTAGCATTCCTAGCGAACACTTCGTCATCAACCGGCTGGTATTTCTTACTGGTTTTACTTCTTAGGCTATCGAGGTGAAATTTGATAGTAGGCCACGCCTCTAGTAAATCTTTTCTAGTTGTATAGGCGTCTAACGCTACTAAAACTTCATCCTTTTCCTTGCCGTCATCGCGGGTCTGCATTCTAATCGATATACCTATAGAGCCGCGGTACTCCGGCTCATTAGTAAAAATGTAAGCCTGAACAGTCTGCTTCCATTTCGGTGGCAGTCTGTAGCGCTCAATTAGCTTTATAAGCTCACCTTGGTAAGTATTGATTGGATTTTCTTGATTGATAGCTCTTAGCCTGTCTTCGTGCTGTTTCAGGCTAGCCTTTTCTAACTCCTCCAGCTCTTGCCGGTACTTCGGCCACTCTTCGCGCCGCCAACTATCAGCATCGGCATAATGCTGTTGCCACCACGCCTGATAGCCCTCTAGCTTCTTAAGTGCGGCGGTGTTTATGTTCCACTTTTGCCTAAATTGAGCTACGTCCTTTTGAAAATCCGGCCGGCTGGCTAATACCTTGAAGCGTTGAGTGGATCGATCAATCTGTCGCTTCTCAACATCAGTAAGTTCACGCTCGTTATTTTTCATAGTAATCCTAGTTACCATTATCGGCTAACTAGCGAAAAATAGTAAGCGTCAGTTTAGCTAAACGGCTTGAACAGTTCTTTCAAACTAACCTCTAGGCCTGCGGCTATTTTGTTTATGTTGCCAACACTAGGGTTTCTTTTGCCTTGCTCGATAAAGCCTATATAGGTACGATGCAGAGACACTATGTCGGCTAGCTGCTCTTGCGTCAGATGACGCTTTTTTCTAAGCTCGGCAATACGGGATCCAAAATCTTTTAGAAATTTTGCTTCCGTTGTCATACATACAGTTTGTCGCTTTAGGGCTATTGCTTCTACAGACAGCTTGTCGCATAATGCTATGTTATAGTTAAGTCAAAAGGAGTATGAATATGAAAACAGGTATCAAGATAGCAGGCGGGGTAGTAGTAGCCGCAATCATAGCCGTAGTAGTTATCGTGCTAGTAAATAACGGCAATAATCCTTCTAAGACGGCCGACCAAACAAATGAACCAACTGCAAAAACAACACAAAAAACCCAGCCCAAATCACAGCCTAAACAAGAAGCCAAAGCCGTTACGATTGATCAGGCGGTAGCAAAAATTAGTATGCAATGCCAGTCAAGCGGTGCTACGCAATCAGGTTGTACTTGGAATGGCAAAAAGTACACTCTCGCTAAACCAAGTGATTGGAGTGCCGACCAAAGCAAAAGAAAGCAGGCCTGCGATCAAGGCTATGTTAATAGCAACTACCAAATCCTCACCGATAGCAAGAGTTACTACTTTACAACCGACTATAATCAAGATTTACAAGCTCTAAGCACGGCGTTAAATAAGACAGGTGTTACGGCACACTTAGCGGCGTACTGCGAATAGGCCGTGGCCGAGCAGGGCATTTTCGGACCCATAGCATACCTGCATAATTAAACCTCGCTACAGCAACTGGCCTTGAAGCTGTTTGGTCATAATTATAGTTCTAACTTCCGCCACTACCGAGAGCCATGAAAAAAGTGGCAGCTTTGTGCTGCTGCTTTTTTCATGGTTCGAGAGTTGTTTCGGTTCAACGACAGAGATTTTCCTTGAAAGGAAAATCTCGTAGTCGCTGGGGCGGTCGCCAAGCTGC
>JBOHNS010000006.1:0-5340 GCA_050730835.1 Saccharimonadales bacterium (SeqCode) | reverse complement strand
AAAACAACCCGCTAGGTGCGGGTGTTAGGCTTGAGGGCTACCGGTAGGGTTACTCATTAAGTATTAATTATACTCCCTAATGACTATTTGTCAATAGTAAGGAAAACACCAGTTGTGTTAAACTTATAATTAATTATGTATTTAGGGATTGATATCGGCGGCACCAAAACTTTAGTGGCGGCACTTGATAACAACGGCGTAATAGTAGAAAAATATAAATTTGCTACACCAAAAGATTATAGTAATTTTTGCAACGAATTAAGCAAAATAATTGACCAGTTTGTGAACAAAAAATTTATTGCTGTCGGCGTTGGTCTGCCGGCTACCATAATCGACCGCGAGCGCGGCCTAGGCGTAGTCTTTGGCAATTTACCATGGCGGGAAATACCAATTCAATCAGACATTAATCAATTATTAAACACACCAGTAGTCATAGAAAACGACGCCAAAATGGCTGCTCTATCAGAGTACATGCTACTAAAAGAAACTAGCCACTATAAAAAAGTTTTGTACGTAACTATCAGCACCGGAATCGGCTTCGGCTTGGTTAATGATGGCGTGATCGATGACAATTTTGGAGATGGCGGCGGCGCCGAAATGATGGTTGAACACGACGGCCAAGAAGTGCCCTGGGAAAGTTTCGCCTCTGGCAAAGCCATCGCCGAGCGCTTCGGCAAGCAAGCCAGCGAAATCCACGATGATAAAACTTGGCAAATCATTGCCCAAAATATTGCCATTGGCTTGATCGACATCATCGCGCTAACACAACCAGAAATTATCATGCTCGGCGGCGGCGTCGGCGCGCACAGCGAACAATTACTGAAACCACTTAGCGCCGCGCTAAAAATTTACGAAAACCCGCTGCTGCCAATTCCGCCAATTAGGCAAGCTGGCCGGCCAGAATTAGCTGTTATCTATGGCTGCTACGATTTATCAAAGGCTAATTATGAACCAGATAATTAATCAGTTAAGGCAAGACTTCCCGAATTTGTCGTTTATAGAAGACCAAAACTTTCATTGGTCGCCGCAGCAAAAACAAATTAGCTTCAACCCCGAATCCATCAAAAAACCTCCGGCAATCTGGGCGCTGCTGCACGAAATTGGTCACGGTATTTTAGACCACAAATACTACAAATACGATTTCGAACTCTTAAACCTGGAAGTCGCGGCCTGGCAACAAGCAAAAATTTTAGCGCCAAGTTATAATCAAAAAATTAGCGACGACCACATTCAGGATTGTTTGGATAGTTACCGCGAATGGTTGCATCGGCGCAGCACTTGTCCCGTGTGTAGTAACCGCAGCCTGCAACAAAACTCCGGCGAATATGAGTGTCTCAATTGTCACTGCATCTGGCAAGTTAGCCAGTCGCGCTTTTGCCGGCCGTACCGCCAAATGCATTTCGAGGGCAGTCATTTACAGACCAAAAAATTGCAAACATTTTTTGTTCACTTATAAAAAAGTTCGGCCCCAAATTGTAGGCCGAACTTATATTTAGTTTAAACTTAACAAGTTAAGTTTAAACTTTTTTAGAGCGGCGCGAAATCCGGCCACCCTTAGCGCCCGCTTGACGAGCTAGCTCGCGGTTAGCGAAAAAGCCACCAGTGCGGCCTTTTTTGCCGCCAGCAGCACCGATTTTTGCGTAAAAATCAGCGCCGTATTTCTTGCGGTTAGTGTTTGCAGCGGCTTTGCCGCCAGTAATAGTTCCAGCCATAATTAACTGTAACCTCCTATTAATTTATAATCTCTCTTAGACTTTTTTAAGAAAAACAAAAGAGTCCCGGCTTATAAAAAGCCGAAACCCTCAAATTTCTCCAAAGAAATCATAAACATAATAGCATTATAAATTGCTAATGTCAACAATAAACTACCTGACCCTCAAAACCTCCCCAAAATAGCGAAAAGACGCTACACTTTTCTTGTTAACTCGTTAAAACAAACAAGGAGAAAGTATATGCGCCTTTTACGTGCTCATCATATAACAAATTTAGTAGCGGTAGTAGATAGTTTTCTGCCCCGACAGTTAGCCGACCCCAGGGGCGGTAGACCAGTAAAACTGCATCAGAACGAAGTCGTAGCCTTACTTATCTTCAGCAGCCTGGCAGCACCACAGCGTACGCTAACTGGCATCTATACTTGGGCACAAATGTATTACTGCCGCCGGTTTAACTTACCGGCCTACAGTACCTGGATGAAAAAGTGCCACGCCGCCTTACCGGATATGCTGGTCATCCCCGACCAGCTACTGGTTAAAGATGCGTCTTTGCGCTTCATGGATAGCACCATGCTGCAGGTCTGTAAGCTGATCAGGGCTGATCGCCATAAGGTAGCCAAAGGCGTCGCTGACTTCGGCAAGAACTGGCAGGGCTGGCACTATGGCTTTAAACTTCATGCGGCCTGTAATCTTAAGTGTCAGCTCTGTGCCATTCGCTTCACTCCAGCTAACGAAAGTGATTCGCAACAGATACCTTACCTGGTAAATGACGCAACTGTTATTGCCGTAGGTGATGGTGGCTACACCGCCTCCGTCATGCGCCGCAAGATGTGGAGGGAGCACCAAGCCTACATTCTCTCGCCACCACACCCAAAGCAAACCAAGAAAGTTCTAGAGCACTGGCAATTACTACTCCTGCAAGCTAGGCCTAAGATTGAGTGCACCTTCGACTATCTCAAGGAGCATCTCTTCTTAGTCAGCTCGTTCCCAAGGTCGGTGAAGGGTTATTTCGTGCACTATGTCCGAATCTTACTCAGCTACCAGCTGATGTGGGGGTTTTGAGAGTCAGGTTTTGAGCGACTGGCGTTTTTTGCTACGCGACTATTGTGTTCATCGATGACACTTTTTACTGCGTTTTTATATGCATCAGGATCGTAGGGCTCAAAAGGATCCGCGCGACCCCGATCTTCCGCTATGTCTGCAATCTGTCTTAAGAACTCAGCTCCAGCTTTTGCGACTTCTGCCTTATCGTGCTGACCTTGTTGCTCTAACTCGGCAGCCTTATCAATGGCTGTACCGTAATAACTTAGATCAGGCTTACGATCCAAATGAACTATAAACGATTTCATATCCCGCAAGTCATTGCGCGCTTTTAAGTTTGCAGTGCTTGCTGTGTCGCCATCTTCAAGATCTAGCCTTTTCTCGTCAATTATGCCGACTGCTATTTCACGCCCATCTCTATCATTTAAACGCTCTTTAGGCTGTTGGTACGTCCTATTATCATAACCATACTCATTGTAATTGTAGTGATCAAGACGCCTTTTACCCATTTCGTCTCTTAAGGCATCATAATATTCCGGGTTTTCAGCCTCAGGAACGTAAATGGCGCCACTCTCAGTAAAATATGCTTGGTTAATTTGTTCTACAGACATTTTAATATTTTTCCTTTGTTTACATTTAATACTACGCCTATATTACTCTATCTCACTTAATTTGTCAATGCCAAAATACATATTTCACTTAATTGCAAGCACAGAGGCCGCGTGCAAAGAAAAAAGAGATCCTATTCGGATCTCTTTTATATAATTTGGCACCGTGCTATTTTCCCAGGGGTGAACCCCAAGTATTGTAACCGCTACGAGGCTTAACTGCTGTGTTCGGCATGGGAACAGGTGTTTCCCCCGCGCCATGGGCACCAATTTTGGCCTTTTGTGACGACTAGCCTGCCAACGAGCAAAGCTCGTTGCACCGCTAGCCTTCTGGCGAATTGCGGCGTCAGATTGTTCCGCTTCGCTCTTCACCGTACATTAAGTACGGCTCGCCCGAATGCTCACATCTTCCTTGCACTTCATCCAGACACAAAACCCAAAATGGATCTGTGCTAGGCTGCTGTTGATGTCCATGATTACAAAGTCACGGATTGAGATATTGTTAAAGCGTTTATCTAGACAAACGAGTGCTTATTAAATAAGCACCAATAACTAGTCAATTTACACGTTGTTCATCTGATAAGAAACCGAAATCTCTCATCAGACTCCCAGAACGAATCCATCGAGTGCTAGACGTCATTTCTTGGCGAGGATCGGATGCTAGCTGTATGAAAATACTGCTAGCAACGAACCGGAACCAAAAATGGCGTATAGCGCCGAAGCTTTACGGTAAAGGTGGCTTTGCCAGCTTTATTGTAAAGCGGTGGATTTGTTCTGGTCGTAAAAAGTCAATGGGACTATTAGTACGCTTCGGCTACATGCGTTACCGCACTTCCACCTTGCGCCTATCAAACTGATCGTCTTTCAGTGTCCTCTGGAGCCTACCTGTAAAACTCGCTTCGGCCAAAAACAACATCTTTTCGGCTGCAAAAGTCGAAAGGCTCGTCAACATATCCTGATATGCCTCCTCGCCTTTCAACTTTTTCGCTCGAAAATCTGTTGCTTTTGCCTTTGAAGCGAGCCTCACAGGTAGGCTCCGGGAAATCTAATCTTGAGGTCAGTTTCGCGCTTAATATGCTTTCAGCGCTTATCTGTTCCGCACTGTAGCTACTGGACAATGCCCTTGGTAGAACAATCCATACCCCAGAGGTGCGTTCAACCCGGTCCTCTCGTACTAGGGTCAAATCCTCTCAAATTTCCTATCGTCCACAGCGGATATAAACCGAACTGTCTCACGACGTTCTGAACCCAGCTCACGTACCACTTTAATCGGCGAACAGCCGAACCCTTGGAAGGTGCTCCCCCTCCAGGATGTGATGAGCCGACATCGAGGTGCCAAACAGCGCCGTCTATGTGAACTATTGGGCGCTATAAGCCTGTTATCCCCGGCGTAACTTTTATCCGAAAGCGCTGCCGATACCACATTCATATGCATAAATGCATGGACAGCGGAAAACTTACTCCTACTTTCGTACCTGTTTGGCTTGTAGGCCTCACAGTCAAGCTAGCTTGTGCGTATACACTATCGATTCGATTTCCATCCGAACCTAGCTAACCTTTGAACGCCTCCGATACTCTTTAGGAGGCAACCGCCCCAGTTAAACTACCCACCAGACACGGTCCCGGAACCGGAATTTGATGACCAAATTACGGTTCATTTATCATTTCGCATTTAACATTTTTCATTTATTTACTAGGTATCATTTTTCATTTTAGGCTGTGGTTGCAGCTCAAATATTAAATGACAAATGTAAAATAAATGAGAATTGAAAAATAGTTAATGGTAAATGGCCGAATTTGCTCCGCAAATTTCGGTCCCGGTAAGAACAAGATCGTACTAAGGGTGGTATTTCACTGATGACTCCACCTAGGCTAGCGCCTAAGATTCAAAGTCTCCCACCTATGCTACACATAATACGACCCGGTTCAATGTCAAGCTGTAGTAAAGCTGCACGGGGTCTTTTCGTCCTGCTGCGGAC
>JBOHNS010000005.1:0-10321 GCA_050730835.1 Saccharimonadales bacterium (SeqCode) | reverse complement strand
GGCTCGCAGCGAATAACCTTTACTGCGCAGAATAGCAATCTCATTCCGCTCATCTTTGCTGATGTGAGTGTAGCTTTTTTCATAACCCTAGCATAACAAAGTGTTCGGCTTCAAAACCGCATTTAGGCATGTATCACGAACTACTTAAAATACTACGAAAGGACGGCTTGAGGCTAGGCTAAACTAGTCTTGAACCTAAATTAATTTTGATTTTTAAAATTAATTTAGCCTGCAATAAGCATATTTATGGACGTATTATAAATATTATTAAACCATATTTTAAGTGTTATAAAATTTATGTTGTTATTAAAACTATAATTATTATATTGATAATTATAGATTATAAATGTAATTATTACAATATAGGTATTGACATTAAAATGCTTATGTAGTAGTATTAAAAATGTAAGTTAAAAACAAAAACTTATCAAACGGCTGCAAGCGTGAAGCTTATTAGGCTGCAGGCCGACATCGCTCTAAATTGCTTTAAAAAGCTAATAGAGCGGTCAGTTAAGCTTCGGACGGTAAGCGCTAAAATATTTTTTTACGAGCGGATTTACCGTCCTTAGCTCCCAATTATTATAAATATTAAATAAATAAGCACTGTTTTGATCGGCAGTGTTTATTTGTTTTTCTGGTTTCGTTATGCGATTATTTTTATAGAAGCTTATGGCTATTATAAAAAAACATTATTTGACGATTGGTCTTTATCTGATTGGCGGTTTGATGTTGCTAGTAACTAATCCTAGCAAGCTGCCGATTGTCTTATTACTTTTGCCGTTTTTAATATTTTTTCTGGCACTAATGCTTACTATTAGATGGCTTATGGAATATTTTGGCGGCGAAAAGGCTGGTTTGAACCATAGAAGCAGTGTCATAGCAGCTTTAGCGGCGGCTTTTCCGATTCTGTTATTAATTTTACAATCTAGCGATAAGCTGTCTGCTGCAGACCTAGTAACTGTTATTATTTTGTTTGTTGTTTTGTGGTTTTATGTTGTTAGGTTGAGCGCAAAATAACAAAGCACTTAACAGTTTGCCATAAGTGATTTATAATTTGGGGTATGGATGATAGCCAGCCAGGAATGAACGAGACTAATTTGGCAACCTCCGATAATTCCAATACATCTCCCAATCAGCAACCAGTCGTTGGTACCACTGCAATCAGTCAGTCTGGCTTAAATGCGAATGCGGCGCCGCAAGCCGCTAGCGGTAGCTTGCCAGCGGTAGACAGCAATGCCAATAATACCGGCCAGACTGTGGCTGAGCCACCAATTTCTGATAATTCTGTTGCAGCTACCGCTGACGTAAAGCCAGAAGCTAGTGACTTGATAGATAAAGAGTGGATAGATAAAGCCAAAAAAATACTCAGCTCATTTGCCAACGATCCGCGCAAGCAAGCCATAAATATCAACCGTCTGAGGGCGGATTATTTGCAAAAACGTTACAATAAAGATATTAAAGTTAGCGACGAATAAACATGACTGCAATATTAATATTTTTGATTGTAGTAGTGCTACTGGCTATTATTGCCGGGCCGATTATATTTTTGCGCTATCAGCGGCTGTATAGGTATAAGAAAAATTATGAACGCGGACTGAAGACCATATCGCTGCTGATACATTTGCCGCCGCCGAGCGACGATACGCAGGTCGGGCAGCGCGATACGCGCGATGTGGTGGAAGAAAATATTTCGCGGGCGCAAACTATTTATAATGTTATTGCCAGCAGTTTGCAGAAAGGCTTCAAGCATACTTTTTACGGGCAGCGGCATTTTGCTTTTGAAATAGTTGGCTCAAAGGGTTTTATTGATTTTTATGCGGCTGTGCCGATTAGTTTGATCGATCTCGTCAAACAAGCTGTGATTAGCGCCTATCCGGCGGCGCAAATTGAAGAAGTGCCTGAACACAATATTTTTAATGCGGTCGGTAAAATTAATGCCACGCTCGGCGGGGAATTTACGCTCAAAGAAAATTTTGCTTATCCAGTGGCCACATATCAGGAAATAAAGCGCGATACTATGCAATCTATCCTCAATGCCTTGTCGACTTTATCGAAAGAAGACGGTGTGGCTATTCAGATGTTAATGCGTCCGGCCGATCCAGGCTGGCGCAAGACGGCCTCGCAATTTGCCAGCGCCAAACGCGAAGGCAAAGATCCGAAACAAGGTGGCGGCAAAGCACTGGGCCTGGCCGGCGATATGGCAAAAGCTTTTGTTAAGTCACCCGACAAACAAGCCGAAGATAAAAATACTAATCCTAAAAAAGCTTTGTCTAGTATGGAAAATTCGATATTGGATTCTATCGACGAAAAAACGCGTTATCCAGGTTATGAAACGTTGATTCGGGTTGTAACCTCATCCAATGTTTTGCAGCGCTCGCAGGCTATATTAAATAATGTGGTGGCGGCTTTTGCCTTGTTTGACGCGCCGGGCCGGAATGGTTTTAAGTTTGTCCAAGCCCAAGATATTGAAATTTTGGCGCAGTCGTATATCATGCGATTTTTCCCGCAAACCGTCAATAAAAATATTTTGAATACTATCGAACTTGCGACTTTGTTTCATTTTCCGGATCAGGCCAATATACCGACTTCGCAGTTGCAGCGCCAGGGTTCCAAGCAAGTTGATGGGCCGCGCAATATTCCCGAAAGCGGCTCGCTGCTGGGCTATAATGTTTTTCGTAATGTTAAAAAGCCGATTAGGCTCAATCTGCTTGATCGCCAGCGGCATATGTATGTGGTTGGGCAGACCGGTACTGGTAAGTCGACTTTTCTAGAAAATTTGGCTCTGCAAGACATGCTGGAAGGCAATGGCTTTGCCTTCGTCGATCCGCACGGCGACACAGCCGAAAAGTTGCTGGCCATGGTGCCTCAGGAACGCACCGAAGACGTGATTTATTTTTCGCCGGCCGACACAGATTATCCTATGGGCTTGAATATTTTTGAATTTGATACGCCGGATCAGAAAGATTTTTTGATCCAAGAAGCGCTCAACATGCTCTATAAATTGTACGATCCGCAGCATCAGGGAATTATCGGCCCGCGCTACGAACACCTTTTTCGTAATGCTGCGCTAACAGTTATGGCCGATCCGGCGGGCGGCACATTCGTTGATATTCCGAAACTATTTCGTGACACCAAATTCGTGCAGCAGAAGCTCAAGCACGTTAGCGACCCGAACGTGCTGGAATTTTGGCAGAAGGAAATGCCACAGTCGCAGCGCTCCAATGATTTTGGCGAGGTGGTCAGCTGGTTTGTTTCTAAATTCGGAGCCTTTTTAAGCAACGAAATGATGCGCCACATCATCGGCCAGCCGAAAAGTGCCTTCAATTTGCGCGAAATTATGGATAATAAAAAAATATTATTAGTTAACTTGAGCAAGGGTCGCACCGGCGAGCTGAACTCCAAGTTGCTAGGTATGATTTTTGTTATGAAATTTCAGGCGGCGGCTATGAGTCGGGCTAATATTCCGGAGGCTCAGCGCGTCGATTTTTCGCTGTACGTCGATGAGTTTCAGAATTTTTCGACTGATAGCTTTGCCACAATCATGTCCGAGGCGCGTAAATATCATCTTAATTTAATTGTTGCCAACCAATTTACGACGCAGCTGACAGAAGAAATCCGTGACGCGGTGTTTGGTAATATGGGCACGATTGTCAGTTTTCGGGTCGGCCAAAACGACGTCGACATATTGGCGCATTATTTCCAGCCGACTTTTGAGGCTGATGATTTATTGCGTGTGCCGAATTACAACACCATTACCCGAACGCTTATTAACGGTGTGCCAACCAATCCATTCAGCATGTCGACGCTGCCGCCGCTCGGCAAGCCTAATGATAAGCTGCTGCTGGCGCTTAAGCAATTGTCGTCGGCCAAATATGGCCGGCCGAAGGCCGAAGTAGAGGCCGAGATTAGCCAACGCCTGGCAACCCAGTCAGAAGCTGCGGGCTTTGGTGGTTCGGCTGGTTCAACTTTTGCTGGTTCTGGTGGCCGCGTGGCTAATCCAGCGCTTGGCCAGCCGGGCTTAGCTATGCCGCCGGCAACCAATGGTGCCTTTAATTCTGGCGGGCAAGCCGGCGCCGGTGCTGGTGCTCAAGCGGGCGGTTCGTCGTTCTTGGACGACTGGTTGGCCAAAAAACGCCAAAATTCGGTTGCTGCAACCCCGCAGCCGGCTGGCAGCAATGCTCCGGCTAGCTATCAGCCAGTTCCAGGCAGCCAAAGCGCTAATAATAGTCAAGCGCAACAGCCGGCAAACACTTTGTCTCAAACAACTTCAAGCTCCAGCAATGTCAATAATGCTGGCTTTAAAGCCAATCTGGGCGAAGGAGAAATATCACTGAAAACCGGTGTCAATACTACAGGGTCGGACGGTGGCCAAGATAACACCATATATATCGACCGTGAGGGCAATCTGCATCAGCAATAGCCCAATAAGTCTGGGGGCCACAGTCTATAAATCCTGCTTGGAGCACCGGCTAGGCTTGTAAAGTCTATCTGAAATCGGCTATAATTAATGGCAAGTGGGAATAATCTTTTAAGAGGGTATTATTAGTGGCCAAACAAACATATACAGCTGATCAGATTCAGGTTTTAGAGGGCTTAGAGCCGGTGCGCAAGCGGCCAGGCATGTATATCGGCAGCACGGGCGTTGAAGGCTTGCATCATTTAGTTTGGGAACTAGTCGATAATGGCATCGATGAAGCTTTAGCGGGTTATGCCACAGAAGTATCGGTAGAAATATTAGCCGACGGCGGCTTGACGGTGCGTGATGATGGCCGCGGCATACCAACTGATTTGAACACAAAAACTGGCAAGAGCGGCGTCGAGACGGCGCTAACAATCTTGCACGCCGGCGGTAAATTCGGTGGTGGCGGCTACAAAGTTTCCGGCGGTTTGCACGGCGTGGGAGTAAGCGTCGTCAACGCGCTGGCTAAACGCTTGACAGTAGTAGTTCATCAAAACGGCAAAACCTATTCTCAGGACTATGCCCTGGGTGTGCCCCAAACTAAGCTACAAGTTGTTGGCAATTCCGATAAAACCGGCACAGAAATAACCTTTTATCCAGACGACACTATATTTGAAACCAGCGAGTTTAATTACGAGACTATTTTGGATCGCATGCGCCACCAAGCCTATTTAACTAAAGCCGTGCGTACTTTTATTAGCGATCAAAAAACTGGCCAGCGCTATGGCTTTTATTTTGAAGGTGGCATCAAATCTTACGTCAAGCACTTAAATGACGGCAAAGAAGCCATCGACGAAGATATATTTTATGTCGATAAAACCGTCCAAGACGTGCAGGTAGAAGTCGCTATGCAATACGCCGATAGTTTTACGGAAAACATCAGACAGTTTGCCAACAACGTTATCAACCCTGAGGGTGGCTCGCATTTAACCGGCTTTCGCTCGGCGCTAACGCGCATAATTAATGACTACGCCCGCAAAAATGGTTTACTCAAAGACAAAGAAGAAAACCTAACTGGTGAAGATAGTCGTGAAGGCTTGACGGCGGTAATACTAGTAAAATTGCCCGATCCACAATTTGAAGGTCAGACTAAAGGCAAGCTAGGCAACCCAGAAGTCCGCGGCTATGTCGAGCAAGTAATGACGGAATATTTGTCTTATTATCTAGAAGAACACCCAGCGATTGCCCGCAAGATTATTGGCAAGTCACTACTCGCCGCCCGCGCCCGCAAAGCGGCCCGCGCTGCTCGCGACAACATCATTAGAAAAGGCGTACTAGACGGCGCCAGCATGCCAGGCAAGCTAGCCGACTGCTCCAATAAAGACCCTAAAACCTCAGAAATTTACTTGGTAGAGGGCGATTCGGCCGGCGGCTCCGCCAAAAGCGGCCGCGATAGCAAATCGCAGGCCATTCTACCACTTCGTGGCAAGGTCTTAAATGTCGAACGCGCCCGCCTAGACCGAATGCTCGCCAACAACGAAATCCTGAGCCTTATAAAAGCCCTAGGCGTGGGCATAGAAGATTCATTTGATGTTACCGGCCTGCGTTACGACCGCATAATAGTTATGACCGATGCTGACGTGGACGGCAGTCACATTAGCACGCTGTTGCTAACATTCTTTTTTAGGTTTATGCGCGCCGTAGTTGATGGCGGTCACCTATATCTAGCCAAACCGCCGCTGTTTGAGCTAGTTAAACCAGGTCGCAAATCCAGCGTCTATATATATGATGAAAGCGAGCTAGAGCGTGTGCTAGACGAAACTATAGCTCGTCGCAAAACAGAAAGTTTGAAGTTTAATCCAGAAGACGAGCGCTACAAACAAGCCGGTTTCATAGAGCAAAAACGCTACAAAGGCCTAGGCGAAATGGACGCCGAACAGTTGTTTGACACCACAATGAATCCCGAAAAGCGTGTGCTCATTCAGGTTAAAGTAGAAGACGCCGAAAAGGCCGACGCCATATTTAATAAATTGATGGGCACAGAAGTAGAGTTGCGCAAAAATTTTATTCAGGCAAACGCCAAATTCGTTAAAGATCTGGACATATGAGATTGATTATCGATTATCCTGTCACGTGTCACGTAACTGTAACTTGTAACCTGTCGCAATTAAGTTTGGCTGCAACGCAGTCGTTACAGGCTAATGGTTACAGTATGGTGACATGTGACAAGCGAATGGCTAAACCCGAGGAAATTACCTGATGGACAGCGACCCTACAGAAGAACCAAGGTTAAAAAACCAAGCTCCCCTAGAAGGCGAAGTCATTGAAAAAATGACGCACTCCAGGACTGTGGAGTTACGTACTGTAGAAAATGTCATGGAGGATAACTACTTACGTTATTCCATGAGCGTAATTATTGAGCGGGCATTGCCAGATGTGCGCGACGGCCTAAAGCCCGTACACCGCCGTGTTCTTTTCAGTATGAATACCGATGGCCTGCGTAGTACGGCGCGTCACCGCAAAAGTGCCTACGTAGTCGGTGGTGTAATCGGTAAATATCACCCGCATGGCGACGTAGCGGTCTATGACTCTATGGTGCGTTTAGCCCAGCCGTGGTCAATGCGCTACATGCTAATCAACGGTCAGGGTAACTTTGGTTCGATGGACGGCGATCCGCCAGCAGCTATGCGGTATACTGAAGCTAAAATGGCCCGTATGGCCGACGAATTATTGGCAGACATTGATAAAGAAACCGTAGATTTTAGGGACAACTACGATGCAACTACCACAGAACCGACTGTTCTCCCTGGTAAATTGCCAAACTTGTTGTTGAACGGACAACTAGGAATAGCAGTTGGTATGGCTACAAATATTCCGCCACACAACCTTAATGAATTAATAGATGCTACGGTTCATCAAATCGATCACCAAGACGCAAATTTAGATAATTTACTTGAACACATAAAAGGTCCAGACTTTCCGACAGGCGGCATAATTTTCGGCAAGGATAGCATACGAACCGCCTACGCTACCGGTCGCGGCGGCATAGTGGTTCGCGGCATCGCCGAAGTTGAAGAGGGCAATAAGGGCAGGAATCAAATTATAATTAGTGAAATTCCTTATGGTCTAAATAAAGCCTCGCTAATTGAGAAAATAGCTGACCTTTATAAAGAAAAGAAAATTAGTGGTATTAGTGATTTGCGTGACGAAAGCGCGCGGGGCAATGTCCATATAGTTATAGATCTTAAAAAAGACGCTTATCCTAAAAAACTACTCAACCAGCTTTATAAATTAACTCCGCTGCAAACTAGTTTTCACTTTAATATGATGGCTTTGGTCGACGGCATTCAGCCGCGGGTACTAGGGTTGCAGGATATTATAAAAGAGCACATAAAGCATCGCCATTCTGTAGTGCGTCGGCGCACGGAATACGAGCTGCGCAAGGCCAAGGAGCGGGCTCACATTTTAGAAGGGCTAAAAGTAGCGCTCGATCATATCGATGAAGTTATAGCCACCATTCGTGCTAGCGAAACTACGGAAGAAGCGCAAGCTAATCTAATAAAGAAATTTAAACTTAGCGAAATCCAAGCCAAAGCTATTTTGGCTATGCAACTACGCACTCTGGCTGGCCTAGAGCGTAAGAAAATTGAGGACGAGCTGGCGGAGCTGATAAAAGTTATTAGTAATTTAGAGTCGATTTTAGCTGACGAGAAAAAGATTTCTAAAATAGTTAAAGACGAACTTCTGGAGCTTAAAAAGCACTACGGAGATGAGCGTCGCACAAAAGTCGTGTCGCAAGAACTCAACAAAATGAGTGACGAAGATTTAGTGCCGGATGAACAAGTTGTTGTTACTCTAACATCAGCAAATTACATAAAACGTTGTCAAATTGTTGAATACAAAAAACAAGGCCGTGGCGGCAAAGGCCGAAGGGGAATGGTTACTCGTGAAGAAGATGTCATTGAGCACGTTGTAAGTGCTTCAACACATGATTACCTATTATTCTTTACTAATAAGGGCAGGGTTTTTAGACTTAAGACCTACGAAGTACCAACTGCTAGCTTGAACGCCAAAGGCATAGCTTTGGTTAATTTATTACAATTGCAGCCAGAAGAAGTTGTTAGCGCGGTTATAAATATTAGTAAAACAGATACTTCAGCTAATTTGATTATGTGCACGGTGCGCGGCGTAGTTAAGAAAACGCTTTTTGAACAATATAAAAATGTTCGTTCTAGCGGGTTAATTGCTATTAGTCTTGACGACGGCGACGAATTAAAATGGATTAGGATGACGGGCGGAGATAACGAGGTTTTAATTTCAACGGCTCAAGGTCAAGCCATACGTTTTCATGAAAAGGGTGCTCGGCCAATGGGTAGGGTTTCTAGGGGTGTGCGAGGTATTCGTTTAAGGGCCGGTGATCATGTTATAGGCATGGATATAGTTGAACAAGGCTCCAGCGTTTTCGTAATTAGCCAGTCTGGTTACGGTAAGCGAACTAAGGTGGCTCAATTTACTCCTCACGCTCGTGGTGGAGTAGGTATTCGCTCGGCTATTGTTAACAGCAAGACTGGCCGGCTGGTTGGCGTTAAAACACTTAAAGAAAGCGATAGCCAAGAGATTATTATTATATCTAGCCACGGGCAAACTATTCGTTTGGGACTTAAAGATATCCCTGCGCTTGGTCGCGCTACACAAGGCGTGCGTATAATGCGCTTGAACGAGGGAGATGAGGTAGTTTCGTTAGCTCTAGTTGATAAAGCTGAAGACATTGAGCCTGATGAAACAGTTGTTATTGAACTTCCTGAAAATTAAATCACATATCACACAGCCTACAACTCGCAATTTATACATATAAATATATCGATGTATAAAATACTGCAACGCAAGCCAAATTAACCTTGACTTGAAGTGATTATTTAGGATATGATTGTATCAAGATTTGACGGGGTGCTTTTTAAAGTGTCTTCAAAAAATCTTTCAAGTTCGTTAAAAATTGAATAGTGCAAATCAGCAATCGAAAGATTGCTGGAAGTCTAGCTTGCTCGAAATGATTATAGTTTCACTATCATCATTTCTCCGCGAGCAGACTATCAACGTCAGTTCATTTTGTACCTTCGGGTACTTGAATTGTTTTAAACAAGTCCAATCCTTTCAAAAGGAATTGGCAGTCAGTTTCGACTGAAGTTTAGGCAAATTCTTACTGACGTTTGCATGGGTGTGCAGTGCAAGGCGAAATAGAGTAGCGGAGCGAGCCGTACTGAAGTACGGTGAGTGAGCAACGGAAATTTCAACGCAGCAATGTGCGCCCAAACCGTTAAAGCAAAGGTGGCTTTGCCAGCTTTGAATTAACGGTGGTGCAAATGTCAGATTTTTTGGAGAGTTTGATCCTGGCTCAGGATGAACGCTGGCGGCGTGCCTAATACATGCAAGTCGAGCGGCAGCGAGTTCCTCACAAAGGTTCGGAACCATTACCCATTGACCTGTAACATGTGACCATACTGTGACTATTACCATGTAACGATTGAGCTTCAGCGGCTTAAATTGTGGCAGGTGACAGGATAATTTTTGGTGACAGGTGACAGGATAATCGATAATGATCATTTCCGAGCTTACGTGAGGAATGTCGGCGAGCGGCGGACGGCTGAGTAACACGTAGGAACGTACCCCAAAGTGAGGGATAAGCATCGGAAACGATGTCTAATACCGCATGTGATCTTCGGATTAAAGCTTCGGCGGTTTGGGAACGGCCTGCGTATGATTAGCTTGTTGGTGAGGTAAAAGCTCACCAAGGCGACGATCATTAGCTGGTCTGAGAGGATGATCAGCCAGACTGGGACTGAGAACGGCCCAGACTCCTACGGGAGGCAGCAGTAGGGAATTTTCCACAATGGGCGAAAGCCTGATGGAGCAACGCCGCGTGCA
>JBOHNS010000004.1:0-24900 GCA_050730835.1 Saccharimonadales bacterium (SeqCode) | reverse complement strand
GTCGTCATGTCCTCGCATTTGCTGGCCGACCTGGAGCGCGTTTGCGACCACCTGATTATCCTGGCTTCTGGCGAAACTCAGCTTTGCGATGACATTGATAATGTGCTTAAATCCCATAAAGTGCTGGTCGGCCCAAAGCGCGAAACGGCCGAAGCCGAGCCAAATTACACGATCATTCAAGAGACCCACGCACCGCGGCAAACAACCTTGCTGGTGCGCCTAAATGACGGCGAAAAAGTTCACGGCTCGCATTGGCAAATCCATGATGCTGATATAGAAGAAATTATCTTGGCTTATATGGATAAATCAAAACTTAAAGCCACGGACAAAATACCGACAGGAGGCAAACAATGAATTATTTAATCTGGCGCCAATACCGCAAGCTAATAATTTTTTCCGGTGCGGCATTAATAGCTTATGCTATTTTCCTGATAATTTCTGGCCTGCAAATTAATCACGCCTACCACCACGCACTGGCGGTTCATACCACGCAGTATTTTACTATCAATCAGTTAATTCATCGCTTAGTGCAGGTGTCCATCGCCGTGCCGCTTTTAATTGGACTATTTTGGGGTGTACCGTTAGTCGCCAAAGAATATCAGGATGATACTAATAAGCTGGCCTGGACACAAAGCGTTAGCCGGCGCCAATGGCTAAGCGCCAAGTTGGGCTGGCTAATCGCTGCTGCTGCCGTTTACGGCGCCGTTACCGCGGCGGCCGTAACCTATTGGTCGCAAACTCTAAGCACCATTAATGGCCAGCGTTTCGCACCCTTAAATTTCGATATTCACAGCCTGATGCCGGTGGTTTATGCCGTGTTTGCCGCGGCACTCGGTGCCGCCATCGGCGCTTGGCTGAAACAAGTTTTGTGGGCCTTGGCTGTCACGCTATTCGTTTTCGTCGCCTTGCAATACGTCGTCGCTAACTTCGTGCGACCGCATTATGAAGCGCCGATTACACATGTCCACAGCTTTAACGCGTTTCGTTCGACTAGCGATTTTTCTTCTGTAGCATCTAGCGGCGGCTGGCAAGTCAGCCAAAAATTCGTCGAGCCAAAATTAAATCCTAAAAATTGCCAAAGCCAATCAACCACCCAGATTTCCGGCAACGCTCACGCCGATGGCCAAGTCTGCGGCACGCCTGGCTATTGCGGCAAGCTGCCCGCCAACACCACAAATCCCAAGTGTGCCGCCAAAATCATCACAGTTTATCAGCCCGCCAACCGCTACTGGCCATTCCAATTCATCGAAGCCGCAATTTACCTGGCCCTAACCGCCATAGCCGTCGCCGCAACCTATCTATTTGTCCTAAAACGCGACGCTTAAAGAACCGTCAACAAGCCACATTTTCTATCAGTTAGAAGACAGTCTCCTAAAATTTCCGTAGCCCTGGAAACCTTGCGCGCCATAGAATCCCGCGCCCTAATGGTAACCTACGACCAATACTCCGAACCCGACTTTTTTGCGGACGCTCAAACCGCCGCCGAGTCCGCAACCGCCAGCAGCCACCTAAAATTCGGCCAACGATTACTTCGTCGAGCCAAGAAAAACAAAAAATAACAATACCAAAACAGATGTAAAAGCATGCTCGCCGTAGCTTTCAGTGAAGGAGAGTGGTAAGCTGGTAAATTATGTCAGCCTTCAAATCAAAATATGGCAAACTTGCAGGCACAACCTATGATGAAGCCGTGCGCAGCGCTCGCCGCGAATATCGTACTATCCAGCATTTAACTAAGCGGCAGCCGTACGTGCGCTCCAAATATTTTGATGGCGACAAAGTTTTTATTAACATTTTCTTCAATCATTTAGTTCAAAAGCGAAAAGGTGAACAACTTCAGCGCGCAAAACTATTTTTATGCGCGATTGACTTACTTAGAAATACTACCAATAGCCCACAAACCATATTCAAACGGGCCAACTTAAACGAAATATTGCACAGGTTCGAGGGTTTTACCAAAGACGGTGAATTATTTTATGTGCAAGTAAAGCAGAACAAGCGGACAGGCCGCAAAGATTTTATGTCAGTCTTCCCGGCAAGAAACATAAAATAAAAAGGCCTTCCGCTGGGTGGCCTAGAAACCACAGTGCCGAAGGTCTTATTGAGTATGTTACTCCTACATTACGGCAATGTCAATCCCGCAACCGCCAGCAGCCGCCTAAAATTCAACCAGAAATTACTCCGCCGCGCCAAGAAAAACAAAAAGTAACAAGAATTATTTCGTAAAATCGCAGAGCTTTTAAAAAGTTTAAATCTCAAATTTGAGCTTTACACCGGTCTCTTGCTCAATCTGCAATACGGCCTCGCGCAACTTATCCATTTGGTGCGAAGTAACAGTCATCCCGTTATGGTAGTCTCTGACCTAAAGCGCTTAGTTCGCCAATAGCCCCTCGAATATCAGCACGGTCTGTAGCAGCTTCCTCAAAGCGTTTATTAACGTCGCTCCTGAATTCTTCGATATATTTAAAAAGTCTAGTAAACTGGTCGTCACTCATAATAAATAATTGTACTACTTTAGTATAGACGATTAAATAGGTGCCCCGGTTCTAGCGTTCTTCAAGCATCATTTCTGGGAACGCCTAATGGTAAACGTAGGAATACTACTAGTCTTCGCAGCCTTCGCCCTAGCATTCCTCCTCCATTCGTAGTCCAGGCCTTTTAAGCTATGCCTTCGATGAAGATACCTTATTATACATATCAAATAAAAGCACGTGGATCTCTATTTGACGTCCTGGATCATCAGGCTTGGTCAGGACAAATCGCCACTCACCGTCACGCTGCTTAACGGATTTTACGTAGTCCGGTCTAGTCGTAAAGATGTCCTCTATCTGATTCTGTATCGCAGAAAAGTTAGCGTTACCTTTATTGAATATTACTAGTGTTGTTTTAGCGTCGCGCCAAGTAGTGTATCCGAGTAGCTGATCTATACCTTCATTAATATACTTTGACCCTTTCCAGAGTTTACACTCAGCTACAAAAGTTGCCTTATTCTCGAAAGGAATAGAGATATCCGTCTTTCCTTTTTTATGAAAAAGCTCTCCGCCAGCAATGCCGCCAGTGATCGCGCCGCTGAGGACAACGAGCATTACATCGCGTAAAGCTTCCTCGTCTTGAAACTCCGATGCGCGATTAGTCTCCATGGATGCGCCAGCGCTACGCATAGAATCGATAATATGCTCGTAGTCACTTTCGGATATGTACGCTCCCGGTTCTTCTTTTTTGGCCGAGAGTGGGGCAATTTTCTCCACGATAACTTTTACTCGATTTAAAGGGCTTGGGTTGCCAGTCTTCTCAAGTGGTATCTTGAGAGCTGTTTTAATTGCATCAAGCTTATTAACTTGCTCAAACCTTTTATTTACAGCATCCGTAGCGACCAACTCCAGCCTACTGTCAAAGCCGGATAAATCATTGTTTATGTTCGCCACGTTTATGTTTATAGAAGCTACCTTATCATCTATAGCTTTTGTGATACCTTTTGCGGTAGCCGAAGATTCCTGAAACTCAAGAGAAAATGTCAGCGTTTTACCTATTATATCGGCAGCTGCGTAGTCTAGTCGTTTTGACGTAGGGCTTACCGACCACAACCTAGCCGATCCACCAAACGGTACATGTACTACTGCCTTGTAAGCCGGAATCTTCACTATCCTATCTTCGTCGTGTGCGGATATGCCGAACGAGGTATTTGTATAATCTAGAGTTTGGGTTATTGGGATAACGTCTTGTTCTTTTTGGCCTGGATATAGCTCCAGTGGCTCTAGCTTACAAGTAGAAATGATGTGCGCGATTATCTGGTCTACGCTGTTTGCCTCAAATATTTCTTTACCTAAATTACTAGCTTCGGTACGAATATCGGCAAGCACCCCCTCAGAAAACTTGTGCCAGCCTATCGAATTAAAAAGTTGATTATCCCTCATAGGTATTTATATTATGTCATATTATAGGTACAGAGCACTTTTTTGATAAAACTCTTTACAAACACCTGGGACTAGCCTATACTTTAATCTTGTTATATGCGAAGCACGGAGGTAAAACAAAGCTTGCTTTGATTTACCGAGTACTGACGCAATATATACCTATATATTTATGGCGGCGAGCAAAGAAGTAATTGAACTAACTGGGACGATCAAAGAGACCCTCCCGGGTACTCAATTTAAAGTCGAGCTCGAAAACGGCCATGAAATTATAGCTCACGTGGCCGGCAAAATGCGCAAGCATTACATTCGCATTGTGCCCGGCGACAGCGTTAGCGTAGAATTGACGCCTTACGATCTAACTAAGGGTCGCATTACCTATCGCCAAAGTTAATTAATTTTAAATTATAAATACACTATTAAGCAGTGTGTTGTGCTAATAAAAGGAGCATAATCCGCCATGAGGTACTTCGCTTAAAAGCTACGAACCTCATCTCGCGTGCAATAGTCATGAAAAAATCATCAATATATTTTAAACCACCGAAATCGTTCGAAGCCAGAGGCGAAGTACGATGAAAGTGCGTGCCAGTGCCAAGAAAATCAGTCCTGATGATAAGATTGTCCGCCGCAAGGGCAAAGTTTATGTCATCAACAAATTTAAACCCAGGCATAAGCAGAGGCAGGGCTAGTCGCTATGCTCCAATTCTCAATTAGCAATTCACAATTTTCATTTGCAACTTCAAATGCCAAATGCCAAATGCCAAATAAATGGTCAATGGAAAATGGTCAATGGAAAATGGCCTCCGAAGGAGGCAATTAGTGGCGCGGATTTCTGGCATTACTATTCCTAACGAAAAGCAAGTCTGGGTGGCGCTAACTTATGTTTATGGCATCGGGCCGAAATCCGCCTATGATATTTTGCAGGCCGCTAAAGTCGATGCCGCGGTGCGCGTTAAAAATTTGACTGATGCCGAAATTTCGCGCATTCAAGACGTAATTAACCAGCGCTTTGTCGTCGAGGGCGAGCTGCAACGCGTCGTTGCCGGCAACATTAAGCGGCTGAAAGACATCAAATCTTACCGCGGCAGCCGGCACAGCGCCAATTTACCAACTCACGGCCAGCGCACCAGAACCAACGCCCGCACGCGCCGTGGCCGTAAACTAACCGTCAGCGGAACGGCCAAAAAGGTGGCGACCAAGACATGACAAAATATTTCACATTTCACAATTCACAATTCACAATTAATTGTCAATTTTCATTTTTCAAAACAATAATTTTCTCAAAAGCTGAAAGCTTTTGTAAAAATATGATCAATGATCAATGGCAAATGGTCAATCCGAACGGAGTGAGCTGATGGCAGAAGATAAAGCACCAGCAGCGACAACCAAGGCCAAAAAGAAAAAAACTAGGCGCAGCGTGCCGCTCGGCCAGATGCACGTTAATGCAACCTTCAATAATACTATTGTAACTTTTACAGACACTAAGGGCGCAGCCTTGACTTCGGCCAGCTCCGGTGGCTGCGGTTTTCGCGGCTCCAAAAAAGGCACCGCCTACGCCGCGCAAGTGGCTGCCGAACGCGCCGGCCAAGCCGCCAAACAAGCTTACGGATTAACCAAAGTTGACGTTTACCTAAAGGGCATCGGCCTGGGCCGCGACGCCGCAGTCCGCACGCTGTCCAACCTTGACATCCAGCTGGAGAGCCTAAAAGATTTAACCGGTGTGCCGCACGGCGGTGTCCGTCCAAAGAAAGCGCGCAGGGTGTAGTCGCGATGCTCCAATTATCAATTATCAATTATCAATTAGCCGTTGTGGCCAGCTTCGCTAAATATATGATTCAAAAGCCGGCGGCTTTTGGCCAAAAATGGTCAATGGTCAATGCTCAATGGTCAATGGCGAACGGAGTTCGCCGTGGCTAGAGACACCCGATCAATCGTCAAAATGAGCCGCCGCGAAGGCTACGCGCTGCACCCGAAGGCGCACAAAGTGCTCGTCCGGCGCGCCGGCCCACCCGGTCAGCAACAACAACGAGGCCGCGGTCGCCCCGGCCAGGCCAGCCAGTACAATCTGCAACTACGCGAAAAACAAAAAGTCAAAAGATTATACGGCCTACTCGAAAAACAATTCGCTAAACTTATGAAAGAAGCCTCGCGCAGCCGCGGCCAATCCGGCCAAGTGTTGTTGACGTTACTCGAGCGCCGCGCCGATAACGCGGTCTACCGCGCCGGTTTTGCCATGAGTCGCCACGCCGCCCGGCAACTTGTCAGCCACGGCCATTTCTTATTAAACGGCCGCCGCGTCGACATCCCGTCAATTCGCCTAAAAGCCGGCGATGTTTTGACGGTCCGGCCGAGCGGCCAGCAAAACGCCTATTTCAAACAACTCGATGACACCAGCCCGGCGCCGCCAACAATGCCGGAATGGCTAAAAGTCAATCGTAAAAAGTTTGAAATTTCGGTCAGCGGCTTGCCGACGCGCGAAGACGCCGAGCCGGACATCAACGAGCAATTAATCGTCGAATATTATTCACGCTAAATAATAAGGAGCAAAATCGCCATGTCAAATATCATTCACACGCCAGGACTTGTCAAAGTTGACGAACATAGCCCGGCGAGCGCCACTTTCACGGTCGAGCCATTGCACAACGGCTACGGCATGACGCTGGGCAACAGCTTGCGGCGCGTGCTTTTGTCGAGCATCGCTGGCGCCGCCGTGACCAGTTTTCGCGTCAGCGGCGTGACGCACGAATTCACCACCATAGCCGGCGTCAAAGAAGACGTTGTCGAAATTATGCTCAACTTAAAAGCCATTCGTTTCCGGGTATTTGGCGACGAAGCGCAAACTTTGCACTTGTCCAAGCACGGCAAAGGTCAAGTCACGGCCAAAGACATCGCCAAAAACGCTGACGTTGAAATCGTCAACCCTAAGCAATTTATCGCCAGCCTGGACGGCGAAAAATCGCAACTAGAAATGGATTTAACGGTCGAAACCGGCCGCGGTTATCGCATGCTAGACGAAGTCGTCAGCCATAAAACCACCGACACCATCGCGCTGGACGCCGTTTTCAGCCCGGTCAGCCGCGTGCGCTACAAAGTCGAAAACACCCGCGTCGGCCAGGCCACCGACCTCGACAAACTGCTAATCACCATCGACACCGACGGCAGCTTGACGCCGCGCCAGGCGTTCGAAGAAGCCGCCGCCATTTTAGTTAATCAGTACACGGCGCTGGCCGGCCAAACCTACGTCGAATCCAGCCCGTACAGCGACGCCGCCAACAACCCCATCTTGGCCGAAAGCCCAGGCGAGTTGGACGAACCCAGCGCCCTAAACACACCAATCGACGATCTCAATTTATCAGCCCGCACCAGCAACGCCCTGATTAACAACGACATCCACAACCTAAAAGATTTATTTAGTTTGAGCGACGTCGAGTTGCGCGATCTAAAAGGCTTTGGCTCTAAAGCCCTCGACGAAGTCAAAGACAAACTAGCCGAGCTGGAGCTGTAAAAATGACTTCGTCATTTCATTTACCATTTACCATTTACCATTTACCATTTTTGGCGAGCGTTGCTGGACTTAAATCAAAAACTGCACGCTTTTGGCCAAAATTGAAAAATGAAAATTGTGAATTGAAAATTGGAGTTACCGGAGGTAACGACTGATGCATAGGCACGGCTACCAAGGCACCAAATTCCACCGCGAGCGCGATCAGCGCCGAGCGCTGATTAAAGGTTTGGCCGATTCGCTAATCAAATACCAGTCGATCGAAACCACTTTGCCCAAAGCCAAAGTCGTCGTACCCTACGTCGAAAAATTAATCACCAAAGCCAAAACTGGCGACCTGGCCAATCGCCGCCAAATCATCGCCAAACTTCAAACTATCGAAAGCGCCCACAAATTAGTCGACGAGCTGGCGCCCAAAATGACGGCACGCAGCAGCGGGCATTTGCGCATAGAAAAAACCGGTAATCGCCGCGGTGACAACGCCCCACTAGCCAGAGTTAGCTTCGTCGACGACTTAAACCAAGCCCCAGTTTCTAAATCAGTCAACGAAACAGCAGCTAGTAGCAAGCAGGCCCACTCCGCCGAAGTAACTTCGGCTACGAAGGCTGGACAAGTAGCAAGCAATGAGAAAGAAAGCTCCGCAAAGCTTTCAACAAAGTCTAACGGAGTAAAAAAATGACCCTTGCTACTTACTACTTACTACTTACTACTGCGACCGGAGGTCGCTCATGAAAACCTACAGCGCCAAACCAACCGACATCACCCGGACATGGTACGTATTAGACGCCAGCCAATTGCCGCTAGGTCGCCTATCTACCAAGGCTGCTGAATTACTACTAGGCAAAGCCAAGCCACAATTCACACACCACATCGATTGCGGCGACTACGTAATTATCATCAACGCCAGCAAACTCGTAATTACCGGCAACAAACTTAAGGGCAAAACCTACTACCACTACAGCGGCTACCCGAGCGGCCTAAAACAAGCCAGCTTAGAAGAGAAGATGGCAAAAGACAGCACTGCACCAATTAAGCACGCCATCCGCGGCATGCTGCCCGACAATAAATTGCGCGACCCCCGCTTGCTAAGATTGAAAGTATATCCCGGCTGCGAGCACCAGCACGAAGCCCAAAAACCAGTAACGCTAAATCTCAAAAAAGGCAAGCCATGAATACTTTTAATTTTACAGATAGCAGGTATCAGTTAGCAGAAATGGAGCATATGTCAGGTATCAGGCTAGATTCGATTGTCTGTCATCTGCACCCTGCTAAATTTCTGTCATCTGCAACCTGCTACCTGCCGAATAATGTAAAAGGAAACTTCTAATGCCAAACGCTAAAGATAATTATTACTACGCCATAGGCCGCCGCAAGAGTTCCACCGCCCGCGTCCGTCTAATGAACGGCAAAGGCACCATCACAGTTAACGACAAACCAGCCGAAGACTATTTTGCTGGCAGCAAGTACCTGCTCAAAAAACTGCAAGAACCTTTCGCCGCTCTAGAACAAGAAAATAAATTCGCGATTACTGTAATAGTAGCCGGCGGCGGCCACAATGGCCAAGCCGAGGCTGTCCGATTAGGCATAGCCAAAGCTCTAGTAGTAATGAACGAAGAATTAAAACCCAGCCTGCGCCGCGCCGAACTGCTAGGCCGCGATTCCCGCGAAAAAGAGCGCAAGAAATTCGGCCTAAAAGGCGCCCGCAAACAACGCCAATTCACCAAGCGCTAATTTTAACTTTTTAGCTAGCGCACGAAGACCTGTCTTTGCGTTATAATAAAGATAATATGGCAAAACCAGTAATTCTAACCGGTCTAAGAGCCAACAACGACTTACATATTGGCAATTATTTTGGCGCACTTTTGCCGCTAATCGACATGGCCAAAAACAAGTCCGATGATTATCAAATAAACCTTTTCGTGCCAGACTTGCACAGCTTCACGACGCCAATCGACTTTCGATCATTACAATCTCAAGTAATGCATAACCTTAAGCTATTCCTAGCCGCCGGCCTGCCGCTTGGGCATCCCAACATCCATGTCTACCGCCAGAGCTACATCCCAGCCCACAGTGAACTAACCTGGATTTTAGACTGCTTCACCGGCTTCGGCGAGATGAATAGAATGACACAATTCAAAGACAAAAGTAGAAGTGCTTCTCGCGCACCTCAATTCAGACAATTGTCGAACAAAATCGCACAAGCAACTAATACAGCTGAGTTAGAGTTGGGCAAAACGCATAACATAGTCAAATTACCTAGCAGTTACTCGGTCGACACTAGTGTTGGACTTTTTAATTACCCAGTTTTGATGGCCGCCGATATTTTGTTGTATAGCGCTAGCTACGTACCGGTTGGCGATGATCAGTCGCAGCATTTGGAATTCGCCCGCGATATTGCGGAGCGGATGAATAATCGCTTTGGTGAGTTGTTTGTCATGCCAGAGCCGGTTAAAAAACAGCATGAATTTTTTGGCAAAGAGCAGGGGCTTCGCATTAAAGACCTGGCCGATCCTAACAAAAAAATGAGCAAGAGTGATGATTCTAGCAAAGGCGTAATTTTCTTAAGCGACGAGCCAAAGACCGCTGCCAAAAAAGTTATCAGCGCTACTAGCGATAGTCTAAATAATGTTAATTACGATTTTGAAAAACAACCCGGCGTTAGTAATTTGCTGCAAATCCTAGCACTTTTATCTGGCAAAAATGTTAGCGGAATTACTAGCCAGTGGCAGGGTAAAACTAGCTACGGCGAGCTAAAAAGCCAAGTCGCAAAATGTGTCGAATCATTCCTGAGTGGTTTTCAGGCAAAGCTAGCCCAAGTCGACGAGCCGGCGCTGCTCGCCAAGCTAGAAAAAGACGAACAAGCCATGAACCAAATCGCCGGCGCCAAATTGCTACAAGTCCAGCGCGCTGTCGGCCTTCGACCATGAGCAATTTAAGCCTTTCGCGGGCCCAGCGGCTCGATCAAAAAGTTATCGAATTAATTCCGCAACTCAGCCGGGCTTTTGCGGTGCGCTTAATTAATGACGGAAAAGTTACGGTTAATGGCTTGGCAGAAGCTAAGCCTGGGCGCAAATTAAAACCCAGCGACGAAGTTTTGGTGGACTACGAAATGTCACAATTATCGCAAATACCCGCTATCGATTTGCTAATAATTTATGAAGACAACGATTGTTTGGTCATCGACAAGCCGGCCGGAATTTTGACACATGCTAAAGGCGCTTATAATCCGGAGGCCAGCGTCGCGACATTTGTTAATCATAAAGTCAATGATTTAGCCGGCAACCGCGCCGGCATTGTGCACCGGCTGGACCGCGGCACCAGCGGCGTCATGATTGTCGCCAAAAATCCGCAAGCGCTAAAGTTTTTGCAAAAGCAATTTTCGATGCGAAAAGTTAACAAAACATACCTTGCGCTAATCAAAGGGCAGATCGAACCGGACGCCGCCATCATCGATATGCCGATTGAACGCAACCCCAAAAGACCCCAATCTTTTCGGGCCGGCGCGCGCGGCAAAGCGGCCAAAACTATCTATAAAACGCTAAAATTTAATGGCCAATTCGCTTTATTGCAACTCCAGCCCGAAACCGGCCGGACGCATCAATTGCGCGTGCATTTGGCCGAGCTGAAACATCCGATTATTGGCGACAACTTTTACGGCGGCGAAGCAGATTCTAGGCTTATGCTGCATGCTAAATCGCTAGAAATAACTTTGCCTAGTGGCCAGCGGAAAATCTTCAAATCGGAAGTACCAGAAGTTATTATACAAAAAGTGGTTAAAAAATAATGGATGACGATTTAATTATTCATCCGGCGACGCGCGCTCACCTGCTGTCTGCGGCCAATAATCCAGCGCAGGCCATCGCGCTCATCGCGCCTAGCGGCTTTGGCAAGTCCAGTCTGGCGCGCTTTTTGGCCGCCCAAATATTGAATTTAGAGGACCGGCAACTGCCAAATTATGCCTACTTAAAAATCATTCAGCCGGATCCTAAAATTGGCTACGTCGAACAAGTGCGCGAATTAGAACATTTTTTTAAGCTCAAAACCCCCGGCCAATGCGCCATTCGGCGCGTGGCGATCGTTCACCACGCCGAAAAATTAAGCCACAGCGCGCAATCGGCACTGCTCAAAACGCTGGAAGAACCGCCGGCCGACAGTGTTATCATTGTGACGATTAGTGCCGAGCAAGCGGTTTTGGCGACGGTTTTATCGCGCTTGCAGCGCATCACTTTGCGGCCGCCGGCTAGACAAAAGCTGGCCGAATTTTTTACTAAATATAATTTAACGGCCGCAGATTATCAACGGATTTTGGCGCTGGGCGGCGGTCTGCCCGGCCGAACGTACGCACTGGTCAACGGCGGCGGCGCGCTCGATTGGCAAGCCAATTTAACGCTGGCCAGGCAAATAATTGCAGCGCCCTTAGCCCAAAAATTATATTTAATCGACGCCGCGGCGAAAGGTTCCGAACAAGCCCTAAACGTCGCCCGGCTGATTATTACGATTGCCGATGCCGGCCTGGCCGCGGCGGCCGCCAGGCAAGATTTGACTAATCTTAAGCGTTGGCTGAATATTCTAAAAGCTGCCGCCAAAGCCGCGCAGTCGCTGCAATCCCGCGCTCAACCAAAGCTCGCCATAACCAATATGATGTTGCAAATATAGGCCAAAACAACTTATAATTAGTAGTTATGCTTGGTCTTTTGATAATTATTGGTCTGGCCGTTTTGGTCTATTATGCGACCATTCAGCCAGTCGATGAATTCAGCTCGGCTTCCAGCAAACTCAGCCAGCGGCTCGGCAAATTGTGGGATATTGCCCATCAGGGCATGCGCGAAAACCGCTTATTAAGAGCCGAAAAAGCGCTCTTAACAATCTTAAAAATCGACGAGCGCAACGCGCCAGCCTATAACCGCCTGGGCATTTTATACGCTAAGCAGCACGAATACCGCGACGCCATCGATTGCTTCGAAATCGCCTCTAGCATCGAAGCCACGCCGCCCAGCCTGCACAACCTGGGATTAATTTATTACGAAACCGAAAATTACGACAAGGCCGCCATGGCTTTTAGTCAGGCTCTTACTATGGAAGACCAACTAGCCGCCCGCCACGTGGCCTACGCCAAAGTCCAGGAAAAACTCGGCAACCAAAAATTAATGTTCGATTCGCTCAACCGCGCCATCGAACTGGAGCCCAACCAAGAAACCTATCGATTGCTAGAAAAAGCCTACCGCAGCCGCGGCCTGACCGCCGAAGCCGACATCATAGAAGATAAATTAAAGAAAATGATAGTTCCCGCCGGCCGCTCCAAACGCATCAATCGGCCCAAACGAGTTGTGATTTAATTAATTAACGCTCCATACCGAATACAACAAAATGGTGTGGCACTATCGACCGGATCGTAACGCTACTTACCTAAATCTAACACTCTGCCGGTTTGCTGCTTTGGTAGTTATCTAGACTTGGCTTGTTTATCGAGTGTCCACTGCACTGATGGACTTGTAGGCTTGTCTGGGCGGTGGCTACAGCCCATCCAACAACAAGGCCGGCGCTTTGCTGCCTGCAAGTCTGTGATAGTCCGCTTGATGTGATTTTTTCTTGTCTCTTGTTGTTTGACGGTAATAGCCCAACAAATCCACTCATTACGTGCTAATGGCGTAAGACTCTGCCATGCCGCTCGTGCTGCCGGGGCAGAAGTAAGCGCCTTTTTTAAGTCTGCTGGGATTTTGTGCACTGTGCCGCCAGCTATTACTTGTTTTGCCATAAGTTGATTTTACATCGGCGAGTAGTTTCCATCAAGCAACGTCATCTGTGCCAAGCTTCTAACGATCTAACCCTTTATTCAAAATAACTAAAGACAAAAATCGTGGTGCAGGGTGTAGGATTCGAACCTACGAAGGCTAAGCCAACAGATTTACAGTCTGCCGTGTTTGACCGCTTCACTAACCCTGCTTGAATGCATGAGACAAACCTACGGTTTTTCTCGAACGCGCCGGGAAATGAAATAAATTCATTCTCTCGGGCTGCTCTTTTCCCTTAAGCTGCCTTTGGAGCCGATGGAGGGATTCGAACCCACGACCCGCTGTTTACAAAACAGCCGCTCTAGACCAACTGAGCTACATCGGCATAATTTGATTGTTAAATACCTGCCCAAATACCGCGCGACTAAAGTCGCGCTCCTTACCTAAAGGTGCTCAATAAAATTATACTTTGTACAATTTTATTGCCGCTCCAAAGTTTGTCGAATTTTACGGGCAATCAGTTTACAAAACTAATGCTTTTGTCCTGCTGGGCTAAGACGGCACACCCTTGAAAAGTGTAGCAAACGATGCCGGATTTTGCTACACTTTTGGTAGTTAGCTTGGCCGCGATAGCTCAGTTGGTAGAGCGCATCCATGGTAAGGATGAGGTCTCGGGTTCGAATCCCGATCGTGGCTCCAAAAGTTTGGGTTGAATTAATTTTCAGTAAAAATTTTCCTAGTTTCAAATTGATTTTGGATATTAAATACTGGCAGGTGCCAAATAAATCATATTTGACTTATTTAAAAGCAATGCACCACCAAAACCCTGCACTTGGCAGGGTTTTTAAGTTTTAGCTTTAAGTATTATCCTGGTTAAAAATGTTTACAAGCTGATTTATATCTGATAAAATTTGATAGTTAATTTAAGTAAAGAATTTTATGGCCAAAAAGGGCGACAAACGCAAACTTATCGGACTAGTCAGCGCGGAATCCGGCGAGCGGATTTATTATACGTCCAAAAACACTATGAACAGCCCCGACAAATTGTCCCTCAAAAAATACAGCCCGCGGTTGCACCGCCACGTAGTTTTCACCGAAACCAAGAAAAACTTGGGCCGCAACGAAGTCAAGCCTAGAAAATAATTACAATTTTTAAGTTTACTTAATCAACTTGCGACAGGCCGCTAACAGCCGCCGGCAAAAACTAATTATTGGTTCGGCACAAATCGAAGCAGCCAAAAATTACGGCGTATTCCGGGTGCTGAGCTTGGACGACGCGCCGAGCCGGCACGTCCGGCGAGCTGTAATTTTGTAAATATTCGTTTAAAAAGTGGCCGTATTTGGTGAAGTGCTCGCCGATACCGCCGCCGATAATTATGACGTCCGGCTGGACGATGGCTTCCAGCGGCAATAGCCCGAGGCCGAGATTGGCAACGATTTCGCGCCAAGTTTGGCGGTCGTTAATTTCGCGGGCGTATTGTCCATATTTAGTGAAAATCGCTTTGCCGGAGGCAAAAGTTTCCCAGCGCTGCAGGCTGCCCTCAAAGCTTAAAAACATATTGCCGGCCTCGATGCCGCGCAGATCGCGGCTGATTTTTTGATCGACAATGACGCCGGCGCCGATGCCGGTAGAGACCGTTACATACAGCACTTTGTGATAATCTTTTTTGACCAGCATAGCTTCCGATAGCGCGGCCAGGTTGGCGTCGTTTTCGATTTGCACTTTGGTGCCAGCCAGGCGGCTCAAATCGGCGCCGATGGCTTCGTTTTACCAGGCCAAATTAATCATTTGGCTAAAGCTATCATCGACATAATTAATCGGGCAGGGCACGCCAGCGGCCGCGCCGTGCCAAGTTATTTTGCCAAAATTATCGAGCTGAGATTTAATTTTGGCTAAAAATTCTGGGTATGATTGCGGCGTTTCAAAGCGCTGACTTGAGACAATCTCGTCGGTTTTATCAATTTGAGCAACCAGGGTTTTGGTGCCGCCGATGTCAATGGCTAAATACATAAATTTATAGCTTCCTTAAATCTAAAATGGTATTGATTAGTTCGGCGTGGCTCCAGACTAGCGGTGTGACGCCAAGCGAGGCGCCGGTTTCCGGGTCGTATTGTTCGCTCAAGGCGCCGCTGGGCGCACGGCGCGCTAAAGCCCACTCAATTATAGTCGTGGCTTCGTCGCGGCGGCCAGCGCTAATGTAATATTGGGCTAGCCAAAGTGTGCAAACGATCCACGGGTTGCCGCCAAATTGCGGTTTGGATAAGAAGTAATCATCGCCGTAGTAGCGGATGACACCGCCGATGGGGCTGCGCTTAAATAATTCGGTTTCAACTTTTTTAACGGTTGAGGATAAGCGTTCGTCGTGCAGCGGCAATTTAGCGTACATGAACGGGCCGTACATATTAGCGACGTCGATTGATTCGTCGAAATGCAAATGGCCGTCTTCTAATAAAAAGCTTTTGCGAAAATAACCTTCCAGGTTGTAAAGAGTATCTAGGTGCGAGCGGAATTTGTCGGCGCAGCGCTGCCAGTTGGCGGCGTCTTGCGGCTGTTCGGCCACGGCCGAGAGTTTGGCGGCGGCTTCTAAGCCGGCAATCACCGTGCAGACGGTGTAACTAAAAGTCGCGAACTTTTGCTCCCAAAGGTCGTAGCTGGCGTGCGGCAAATCGGTGGCTTCGTCAACGTAGCGCGTCAAAAAATTGGCGCAAGGCACCACGAACGTGTGGTACAAATTGTGGACGAAGGCGTCATTGTGATTTTTTTCGTATAATTCACCCAACATAAATAATAGGCAAGCCGTTTCGTCCTCTTGGATGGCCAGCTCTCGGTTGCGATTATGGACCAGCGGATGCCAGGTGCTGCCGATGGCGCGGTCGGGCTGGTATTTGTGCATCATGTAACCGTCGGGGTGCATGACGTCGCGCGCGAACATGAAAAATTGCTGGGCTTCGTCGTAATGGCCGGTGCGAATCAGCGGCCACAGCGCGTAGGCGGCGTCGCGCGGCCAGCAGTAGCAATAATAATCGCGGCCATAATTGAAAATGCTGGAATCGCCGCTGGCTAGTATTGAACCGCGGCTGTCGCAGTGGGCTTTTACGATCAGCAAACTTTGTTGCACAGCCTGGCGCTCGCGCTCCGGCAAATGCTCCAACTCCTGGCCGTTCGGTTGCAACCATTGTTGCCAATAAAGCCGCGTGGCGTGCAAGCGTTTGTCAAAGGCGCCTTCCGCGAGCAATTTTTCATGCATATCTTGTACATCGTTTTGGCTGCCGGCCGCGGCCACCCAATAATCGACCGTTTGAGCGTCATTGGCCACAATATTTAACTTAAATCTAATCACGCTGTCGACGCCGCCGTGCTCCACCAAATTGCCCGACAGTTCGCCGTCTGTGGCGTCCATAAAGGTGCCGGCTTTGCCTTCAATGCCATAATTGCCGATGGCGAATTGATCAAACAAGGCGCCGTCGCCGGTTTGCCCGCCGATGCCTAAACAAAACCGCCCCTTATAATCCAAAATATAATTACCGTCCGGCACGTAAAGCGCCGTATCGCTGCGCCCAGAGCGCGAAATTTGAAAAACCTGGTGCATAAATAATCGGACTTCGCGTTTATCATCGCGCTGGTTAGTAATTTTTACGCGCCTTAGCAAAATGTTTTGCTCAAAGTCGATAGCGTCTTGCAGTTCAAGTTTGACGTCAAGCGAGCTGGAATGCAGCGTAACATTGCTAATTAAAGCGTCGTCTTCAAACAGCACCGAAATTTCCCAGCTGCCATCGTCCGTCCAGCTGAACTGGCCGTCCGCAAACACGCCGATTTTGTGCGCCGAGCTGCGCGCATTGGTCAAATTTTCTAAGCCGACATAAGGATAATAAAAATCGTGCACCAGCCCATTGTCATCGAGGCCGACGAACATTTGGCCGTTGCTCAAAACTACTGGTCTAGCCACAATTTGCCTCCGGCAAATTAGAAGTTGGAAGGTAGAAGTTGGAATATGGCAAGCTGCGAATTAGTATTTTGCAAATGCCAACTTCCAAATTCCAGCTTCCAAATGCCATATTCATACTCTAGCGCCTTTTTCGCTCAAGCGGAATTTCAGATCGTGCCAGGCGTTCATAAAGTTCATGCTGGCCTCGTACGGCGTTTCGTAGGGGCTAAAATAGCTATGAATGTCGCCGTCGTTAAAATATTTGGTGCACATGTAGTAGAAATGGTCGCTGGTTTGCAGGCGGCGCCAATCTTCGATGAGGCTTAAATCGCCGGATCGTAAAATATCGTCGGCCAGCCAATACAGCGCCGTGATGGCTTCTTGCTGCATGGCGTTGCCCAGCCAGGCTGATAAATCGCGCTCCGTGTCGGCCCAAGTCGTAGTATTTGGCACATCAATTTGATCGCGCGGTTCAAAAGCCTCGGCTAGCTGCGCGGCCGTCATAAAACTATTGTCATCCTGCGCCAGCCACTCGCCGGGTAAGTGCTTTAGAAAATCAAAAATGCCAGATTCTTGCCATTGGTGCTCGCCGAAAGTTTCATAATCCATGAACAAATTAAAGTTGGTCGCATCCGGTGTTTGGTTCAGCCAATGCGTGAATTTGCTAGCCGTCAGCGGCCATTCGCTCCAATTATGATCGCCGAAGCGAAAAGCAATATCGTCGCTCAATTTATAATTTTTCATTAATAATTTGATGTTGTCCGTGTAGCTTGGCCGGTAGACGAAATTCGGGCTGCGCCAATCCAGTATCGGATCCCAACCTTCGGCCAGCACGGCTTTGTAGCCGGCTTTATCGGCCCAATAAGCTAAATCGTTATTGTAGGCCAGCTCGGTGTTGCGAAAAACTTTTGGGATTTGGCCGAAAACCTCTAATATTTTGGCGCGGTGCATAGCCACTTGGGCTTCAAATTCCTGGATGTTATAAAAAAAGGCCAGGCTGTGATGATAAGTTTCGCCAACGATTTCGACGCGGCCAGTGGCCACTAAGTCGCGGAATGATTGCAGCGCGTCCGGCGCCCATTTTTGCATTTGCTCGATCACCGTGCCAGTAATTGATAGGCTCAAACAAAACTCCGGATTTTGCTCCAGCAGTTCCAGCAGCAATTTATTGGTCGGCAAATACGATTTGGCGGCGACTTTTTGAATAACTGTCTTATTGTTTTCCCGCGCGCCATCGGCCGCCTCGAAATAATTATGATCCTTGGCCGCATCAAAAATCGTGTAATGACGAATCCGATAGGGCTGGTGCACGTGCAGGTACAGCACGATGGCTTTACTCACAGGCGACCCTCGGTGGCATTGACCATTGACCATTGACTATATTTTTACAAAAGCTTTTAGCTTTTGTAGTATTTATTTTTTTGAAAAATGACAAATGACAAATAAATGTGAGTTGTGAAATGAGAAATGTCAAATTGAGCTCTTGTTTCATGCTGCTAGCTCTGCCAATCTGCCAGCCTTGTGCTGCTGATAAACTGCCAGCAATTTATCAACCGATTCGTCCCAGCCAAAGCGGTCTAATTCGCGTTCGGCGTTACGGGTTAATTCGCGGCGCAAACCGTAGCTTTGCAGCACGCCGACAATTTGGTTAGCCATTTCATCGATGTCCCAGAAATCGACTTTCAGACAATTTTGCAGCGCTTCGCTGACGCCGGATTGATGGCTGATTAAGGACGGTGTGCCGTAGTGCAGAGCTTCCAGCGGCGTCAGACCGAACGGCTCGGAAACCGATGGCATGACGAACAAATCGGCGATGGCAAAACTATCGCGCCAGTTTTTGCCACGCTGAAAACCGGTGAAAATCACGTTTCGCGCGATACCGAGATTGGCCGCCTGGTCAATTAATTCATAATATTGCTCGCCGGCGCCGACAATCAAAAATATGGTTTTCGGACGGCACTCGATAACTTCGCGCGCGGCGCGCAGTAAATTAGGCAGGCCTTTTTGAATCGTCAAGCGCCCGACATTAGTGACAATTTGATAGCCTTGATTTTTCATAGCCGTTAAATATTGATAGCTGTTGCTGGCATCCAGCGGCGCCATGGCGGCGCGGTCAATGCCGTTATGGACAACTTTTATTTTAGTCTCCGGAATGGCGTACTCGCGGACGATGGCGTCTTTGGTGTGCTGGCTGACGGCCACGATTTGATCGGCCATCAATAATCCTAGAGATTCGATTTCACGCACCAGCGGATTGCCGCCGCCAATTTGGCCGCAGCGATCAGCTTCGATGGAATGGACGTGGACAATCAGCGGCTGACCGCTAACTTGCTTGGCGCGCAGTCCGGCGCGGAAAGTCAGCCAATCGTGGGCGTGAATGATGTCAAATTCGCGGCTTTTGGCCAGGCGCTCGACAGCCAATTCGTACAATTGTTGCTGAGAGAAGCCATCCAGCCATTCCTCGTGGCCATCAGAAAAGACATATTTATGACTATCGTAAGCGCCGGTCAGGGTGGCCATAATTTCGTCGACACCACTAGGACACGCCGGCGTAATGGTCATAAAATCCGATGGCGCGGCCGCTGCATAGGGCAGCACAAATTCTATAGCCACATCTTTTTTAGATAATGCTTGGCACATTTGCTGGCAAGCTACACCAAGTCCGCCGCTATTATAGGGAGGCAACTCCCAGCCGAGCATTAGTATTTTCATCGGTCTTTTCTTGTTTTAATTTTTAACTACCCCTAGAATAGCGCCTTTTAATAAAAAGCACAAGCTTTTTATAGATAAATTAGTAACTAGTAGTTGGAATATGGAAGTTGGAATATGGCAAAACTGGATTTAGCTTTAGACCATTGAACTTTGAACCTAGACCTTTATTTGATCCTAGATCATAGATCTTTTAAACAACGATCAATGATACAGGAATGATCAAAGGTCAATAGTCTAGCAATGGTCTATGGTCTATGGTCAAAGTTCAATATTGCAGGTTGATAAATCGCTGCTTCTTTGGCATAAATTTAGCGAATCCAGGGCAGGCCAGAATTTTCGGCCAGTTTGGCGGCGCTGGCCGGACCCCAAGTCTTAGGCTGGTAGCTTTCCAAGCGTTCGTCGGTGGCAGACCAGGCTTGAATCACCGGCTCGACAATGCGCCAGGCCGACATAACGGTTTCGCTAGTCGCGAACAGCATGTGGTCGCCGCGCACGGCGTCGACCAAAACCCGCTCGTAGGCGTCCGGATGGCCGTGATCGCGGAAAGTTTGCTCGTAGGAAAAGCGCATTTTGACGGATTCGGTTTCGTACTCGAAGCCCGGCTTTTTGGCCTGCAAATGCAGCGTAATGCCCTCTTCCGGCTGGATTTTAAAAGTCAGCACGTTAGAATCGTTTTCGCCCTGCAACGGTTTGAATACCAGGCATAATTCGGTGACTTTTTCGGCCAAAGCTTTGCCGCTGCGCAGCAAAACCGGCACGCCACGCCAACGATCGTTATCGATTTCCAGCCGCAGCGCGGCGTAAGTTTCAATCCGCGATTTGGGATTATTAACTTCTTTTTTATAATTTTTATATTGGCCGCGTGCGCTATTTTGCCAGATTTTATCGGGGGACACGGGATGGATGGAATCTAATAATTGCAATTTGGCGGCGTGCATAGCCTCGGCCGTGCGATGCTCGGGCGGCTCCATCGTCAAAATCGCCAGCAGTTGCAACAAATGGCTTTGGATGATATCGCGCAGCGCGCCGGTTTGTTCGTAAAACACGGCGCGGCCCTCGATGTCGATTTTTTCGTTAGCCGTCAGCTGAATGTGGCTGATATTTTTAGCATTCCAAATGCTGTTAAAGACTGGATTATTGAGTCGGAATGTCAAAATATTTTGCACCGTTTCTTTGGCCATGTAATGGTCAATCCGGAAAATCTGGTCTTCGCCGAAATGCTGGCTCATTTGCTCGATCAATTCTTTAGCAGAATTTTGGTCATAACCAAACGGTTTTTCGACCAGTAGCCGCGTCACGGCCGCGCCGTGCTGGCAACTGCCGTTTAAGCCATGCATACCCATTTTGTTAATCACCGGCTCAAACATTTGCGGCGGAATCGACAGATAAAAAAGGCGGTTCATGTGCACATTATGTTGGTCTTCAATTTTATCCAGAGCCGTGCCCAAATCTTTGTAATGCGCCGCGTCTTCTAAGTTCATTTGACGCATGGAAATCATTTTTTCTAACTTCCGGCGCACGCTATTTTGGCAAGAATCGCCCTGGGCTCGCAAGCTTTTGGACAAGCCTTTGACGACTTCTTTTACCGAAACTTCGCCCCGCGAAATGCCGACAATTCTGGTGTCTTTATCAAGCAAGTCATTCTTAACCAAATAATATAGCGCCGGCAACAATTTGCGACGGGCCAAATCGCCGGTTAGGCCAAAAATTACAATAATCGCCGGCTCGAGCTTGGCTTTTTTGGTTTGCAGTTTTGGCATAATGTTACTGGCCGCTCCGATTATTGCGCCATTTTAGCGGATGAAACACGGCGTAAAAGTTAAGATCATAGCCCCAGCCGACAGCTCTTGGCGTAATAAAAGCAGCTTGTCTGTTCCACAGCCGCGACTTAAAGCGCGCTAAAGTCGGGCGCCGCCAATCGTAGGGAATCCCCAGAAACTTGCCTTGTTTATTGCCTGTAGTCATAGCTTTCTCCTTAAAATTAGCCGTTTTTATTTAAATTATGGCCGCCGAAGCGGTTGCGCATGGCGGCTAGCAATTTGGTGGCGAAGCTGGTTTGGCCGTGCTGCGAGCCGACGCGGATATCCAGCGCCGCTTGGATTGATGGCAGTTCCAGGCCCAATTCCTTGGCGACTTGCAGAGTCCAGCGCGCCTCGCCGTTTTCGGCGACGTAGCCTTTGATGCCCGTTAAATTAGGGTTGACCTTTAATTCTTCACCGATTAGCTCGTTAAGATTGGATTGAATAATGCTGCTTTGCTGCCAAACTTGCGCCGCCGCCGCCAAATCCAAATCTTTATATGGCCCTTTTTTAAGCACGCTGTAGCCTTCGGCCAAACTTTCCATAATGCCATACTCAATGCCATTATGCACCATTTTGACAAAATGCCCGGCGCCCGATTTGCCAAAATAATGATAGCCACCATAAGGTTTGGCCAGCGCTTGCAGTAATGGCTCGACCGTTGCAAAGGCTTTTTGCTCGCCGCCGGCCATCATCGAAAAACCGTTTTCCACGCCCAGCACGCCGCCGCTGGTGCCAACATCGACCAAGTCGACTTTTTTGGAGCCCGCCAATTTGGCATGCTTAACCGTATCTCGAAAATCGGAATTACCGCCGTCAAGCACGATGTCGCCTGGCCGCAAAACTTTCAGCCATTCATTAAGCTCCGCTGCCACCGCGCCAGCCGGAATCATCAGCCAAATTACTGCTTTATCGTCGCCGAATTGCTCAACCACATTTTGCCTGGAACTAGCCGATTTGGCGCCGTGTTGAACCGCCGATTGGACAACTTCCGGCCGCCTATCGTAGGCAATAACTTCGTTGCCGGCCCGCACCCAGCGCTCGCTAATTTGCATGCCCATTTTGCCCAGTCCGACTATCGCTGCTTTCATCCCGTTAGAAATCTCCTTTATTGCTAGTTGTTACTTTTATAGTAACTGATTGTTTATGCGCTGAATTTCTAACTGCCTTCATTGTTTGCCTCCTATTTGATCGTTATAAATGCTTACGTCTTTAATATGCTTCAAAATTTGCGCCGGCTGCTGGTTGATGGCAAGTTTTTGCGTCTTCAGCTTTTCCAGCGCGTCTTTTTTGGCCGCCCCGTACGCCAAAACAAAAGCCGTTTTGACTTGACAAATTGCTGGAGTCGTCAAGGTCAGCCGCGTAAAATCGTCCCATTCATAGCCAACTGCTAGCGCCTCTTGCTCGCCAGCCGCCGGCGAACCCGGCTTAATTCCAGCCAGGTGTCCATCCGCGCCCATGCCAAACTGCCCAATTACCATAGTAGCAGAAGCCAAAGCAGTGTGCGCCGCATTGGAATACAAATTCGCCGTTTGCTTTAAATCCAAACCCTCGTGCAAAACCGGCACAATTGTCGCTTTTTTGCCATCAAACCCGGCATCAAATAATTGCCGCAAATTAGAATCTTTATGGCCAACTTCTCCAAACCGCTCATCGCTCAACATAATCGCTAACTTTTCCGTACTGCTCGGCTCCAATTGATTCATCACAGCCACGCTAACCGGAATATTGCTGCCGCCCGGCACCAACCACAAAACCCGCTTATTATTTTTCAGCGCTCCCTTTAAAGCCTCTAATAAAGCCTCTTGCCCAGATTCAACCGGTTGATTAAAAAATTTCATAAATTGATGCTTATATTCGGTGCCTTTTATGCAATGCAACTTCTAAGACAATACCCAGTATAAACCATGACACCAAATAGTTCAGGCTTGCAATAATCTGGCAGGGGTACGTGGAATACTTTGTATATTCTTGCGGCGTGCTCGAAGTAAAATTCTGCCGAGCGTCCTCGAATATCGAACCACCCGCTCGCAAAGCTCGCTCTCTCGTGGTTCAATTTCTCGTCTCTAAAAATGTAAAAAGACCATCAAACTATGGCCATTTTAGATTGGCAGGGGCACGTGGAATCGAACCACGATCTAAGGTTTTGGAGACCTTTATACTAACCGTTGTACTATGCCCCTTTAGAATTTTAAATTGTAAAAGTGCTTTAATATTTAAGTACAAATATAATCTAATAAGCGCCAGTTGTCATCCTTTTAGCAAACTAAAGACTTCCGCATTTTAGTGCAATTTGGGATGACGCCAGCCAAGCCCTTGCGGCTTGGCCAGGTAGCGAACTGATATAATTTATCAGTTCGCGTTCAAACCGAGCAACGGAATGTAGTCGTACTTTGAGGTACGGCGGAATGAGTAGCGGAGGTTTTCGCCCGAAGTGTGCAAAATGCGAAAGTCCTACTTATAAATGGCTTGGCGGGGGCATGAAAAGCTGCTATACTATTATCCAAAGTTATGGTTAAAAGTGCACCGACTAAACCGCTACTAATTTTCGTTTACGGATTTCCGGGCGCTGGCAAATCGCATTTTGCCCGCCAGCTGTGCGATAATTTAAGCGCAGCGCACGTCCAGGGCGACCGGATTCGGGCTGAATTATTTGATAAGCCGCGCTACGACAAATCCGAAAACCAAGTGATTACGCATTTGATGGATTATATGAGCGAGCAATTTTTGAACTCCGGCATTTCGGTAGTTTACGATGTCAACGCCATGCGCTTTGCCCAACGCCGCGTGCTGCGCGACCTGGCGCGGCGCATGCACGCCATTCCGTTATTAGTTTGGGTGCAAATCGATACCGAAAGCGCCTTTACTCGCGTGGCCAGCCGCGACCGCCGACGCGCCGATGACAAATATTCCATGAGCCTGGACCGGACAACTTTCGACAGTCTCGCCAGCCACATGCAAAATCCAGCGCGCGAAGAAGATTACATCGTCATCAGCGGCAAACATTCCTACAAAACCCAGGAACGCACCGTCATCAAAAAATTGCGCGAAGCCGGGCTTTTGATGGTCGAAGATAACGAAGGCCGCCTGGTCAAGCCCGGACTGGTTAATTTAATCCCGACTAACGCCGCCGCCGGCCGCGTCGATCTGAGCCGCCGCAACATAATCATTCGTTAAAATTCAATATGACTTTCGCATTTTGCACATTTTGGGCGAAAACTTCCGCTCATATAGCTTCACGCCGGTTCATTCTTTGTTTTTTAAATGATGGAACGAATCGGGTTCGGCATATAATTGCCAGTCATCGTGCCAATTATCGCT
>JBOHNS010000003.1:0-59035 GCA_050730835.1 Saccharimonadales bacterium (SeqCode) | reverse complement strand
TTAGTCGGTATTGACTTGTATGTGCTATAAGCATACAATACACAACTATGAGTAAAACATTATTGAGTTTTAAAACGGACGACAAAACCAAGCAAGAGATAAAGGCTTTTGCGGCCGAGCTGGGCATGCCGGTAACAACTTTCGTGAACGTCGTTGTCCGCCAAGCGTTGCGCGACCGGCGGATTGTTATTGGCACCGACTTAGAGCCGACGCCGTATCTAAAGAAACTGATTCGGGAAGCTGAAGCTGACTACGCGGCCGGCAAAAATATAACCCGGGTTAATAACAAAGCTGAACTAGAAGCCTATCTAGACACCTTTTAGCAAATTACCTTTATCCTTTATGGTCATAGACTTTCACAAATCATGGCACAAACAAGCCGCAAAGCTAAAACCGGCACAAAAGGAACGCCTAAAGGCGACCCTGCTTTTATTCCAAGCCAAGCCAAACCATCCCAGCCTGTACAATCATCCATTAACCGGCCAGTGGCAAGGCCACAATTCAATATCTTTCGGTGGCGATTGGCGCGCGCATTACAAAATTATAGATAATGATGTCGCTTTGTTCGTAGCAGTCGGCACACACAGTCAGCTATACAAATAACCACTCACAAAACCAATATTTGAATATTGGTAATTTTGCTATCTGTTACGGGGCAGATTCTTAGAACTCTAGAGCCGCTTTTTGCCTTGTGGCGCTTCAGGCGCAATATTGTGTTAAAATATATATTATGAAAGCAACTCGTCAATTCACGGCCGTTATCGAAAAAGATACAGCCACAGGTTATTACGTCGCTTATGTGCCGGATTTGGCTGGCGCCCACACGCAGGCCAAGACATTGGAAGAGTTGCAAGCCAATTTGCAAGAGGTGGTGCAGCTAGTGCTGGATGAAACCGGCTCGTCCCGCCGTCGGCCGGAAGCGACATTTGTCGGCACGCAATTAGTGGTGGTTTAGCTTAATGGGCGGCGAGCTACCCGTTCTTAAGCCCAAACAAGTGGTCAAGCTGCTAGAAGCGCGCGGATTTTTTATGGCGCGACAAAAAGGCTCGCATCAGCAATTCCGCCATGCCGATGGTCGCGCGACAACTGTGCCAATGCACAGCGGCCGCGACCTGTCGCCAATTCTGCTCCGGCAAATTTGCAAAGACATCGACATCACGCCCCACGATTTTTTGCAGAAAAAGTAGATGCGATTAGGCGTATTTTAGTCGTAATCATCCTTGGATAGTCGACGTGACGATGTCGTACTTTTCGTAGCCGTGGGCACGCTTGAGCCAGCTATACAAATAACCATCCACAAAATCGAACTAAAAAATTATAACTACCCATTAGTTGAGTTCACCACCGAAGTTTCCAGCGGCACCTACATCCGCAGCCTAGTAGAAGATCTAGGCAAAAACCTAAAAACCGGCGCCTATATGTCCGGCCTAAACCGCACAAAGGTCGGCAAGTTCGAGACTAAAAAAGCGTTGAATTTACAAAATTTAAACGCAGAGCAAATTCTAAAAAGCTTTAATTAGCTTAAAGTGAATAGGTTAGTCGGTATTGACTTGTATGTGCTATAAGCATACAATACACAACTATGAGTAAAACATTATTGAGTTTTAAAACGGACGACAAAACCAAGCAAGAGATAAAGGCTTTTGCGGCCCAGCTGGGCATGCCGGTAACGACTTTCGTGAACGTCGTTGTCCGCCAAGCGCTGCGCGACCGGCGGATTGTCGTGGGTACAGGCTTAGAGCCAACGCCTTATCTTAAAAAACTTATACACGAAGCCGAAGCCGATTACGCGGCCGGCAAAAATATATCCCCGGCTTTTGATTCTGCCGACGAAATGTTTGAGCACCTCGAAAAATCTACTTAAAAATGAAGTTGCGCTACCATAAGTCGTTCCAGAAACAAGTTATAAAATTGCAACCTACGCAGATAAAGCGCCTTAGGACAGCGATTGACTTATTTCAATCCGAACCATATCATCCCAGTCTGTACAACCATCCATTAACCGGCCAGTGGCAAGACCACAACTCAATTTCTTTCGGGGGCGATTGGCGGGCGCATTTCAAAATTTTAGATAATGATGTCGCGCTTTTTGTGGCTGTAGGCACGCACAGCCAGTTGTATAAATAACTATCCCCAAAATCAATATTTGTAATTTGGCCATCTGTTACGGGACAGCCCCTTAAAATCCCTTAAAATCCCAGCCCCTTAGTTTTCTTAGTTTTCCTTTCGTATCGCCCGGGTCTGTGTAGGTGTGTTATGATGATTGAAAGATCGCATTAATCATGAGGGCATAGTTTTTGTGACAGAGTTCCACGTTCAAGTTCATAGATTAGCCGCAAGGTTACCACTAGCTAAAACTACATATCGATTTGCCAGAAAAGTCATTTCACAAGTCACGCAAGACTCTAGGGTTTCACAGCCTAAGGAGACGGATGTCGAAAGTATTATCGGTGGTGACTACTATTTTTCACACAAGGGCTATTGTGCGTGTTGCGATAGAAGCGTGGTTTTCACGGCGCGCGATAGCTGGTTGAGAGATAACTACTTGTGCACAAGCTGTCAATCTATACCCAGGGAGCGGGCTTTGATGACAGTGCTCGAAGAATATTATCCAAACTGGAAGGATATGAAAATTCATGAAAGTTCACCCTCAAGCCGAGGCGCTAGCCCGAGATTAAAAAATAAGGCCAAGCACTACAAGCCAACACAGTATTTTCCTAACCATAAGTTCGGTGCCATCGTCGATGGTTTTCGCAACGAAGACCTTGAAAAACAAACTTTCAAAGACAAAAGTTTTGACCTGGTTGTCACCCTGGACGTTATAGAGCACATATATAATCCTAAAAAAGTATTCCAAGAAGTAGCTCGCACGCTCAAAACTGGTGGTGCCTACATCTTCACGGTACCTATGATTAACAAACACATGAGAACTGAGATTTGGGCAAAGAAAAGTAAAGACGGCGCCCCAATCTTTTTACATGAACCAGAACGGCACCTTAATCCAGTTGATGTAAATGGCTCTCCAGTAACGATGCATTGGGGTTATGATATCGTTGGTTTTATTAAAAAAAGCTCTGGTTTGAATGCCAGGATTATTGCGCAGTATGACAAAAATAAAGGAATCATGGGCGAATACAACGAAGTCATTGTTGCGACGAAGGATTCTTGACCCTTAGTCTTTAGGATCGTCCTAAAACGGGTAAGAAAAATGTGAATTTTAATTAGTAGTTGTTTTTGGGCTTGAGATTTGAAGATTTTGGTGTACAAACTTTTTGGGTTGCAATTGAGGGTAGTCTCTGTTAAAGTAGTTCCTACATGATTACAGGTGAGAAGAAACAGGCTATTGTAAAAGATTTACAGGCTGATAAAAAAGATACTGGTTCTAGCGCAGTTCAGGTTGGAATTATGACCGAGCGGATTAAGGAACTTACAGAGCATTTGAAGGCTAACAAGCACGATTTTATGGCGCGCCGTGGGCTATTGCAGCTGGTTGGTAAACGCCGCCGCTTGCTTAAATATATTGCCGATAAAGATAGCCAGGCTTACCTCGCTCTAATCAAAAAGCTCGGCATTCGCCGCTAGTTTTAGATCATTTATAAATTCTCCTAGGGTTTGGATTTTGGACATTAGGTTTAGCTAGTCATAGCTAGAAATAACAATCTAGAACCTTGAAATTCTAGGGAATAATTAATTAATCGTGGGTGATAAAGCACAGGTTTCTGCTTTTATTTAAAAGCGGTGGCTTGAACCTTGTTACCTACTGAAAAGGAGAAAAATGGGGCAGACAATTAACCCGTTTGGTAAAGAAATTATAAAAGTCGAGACTGAGTTTTGCGGTCGGACGTTATCGCTAGAAGTTGGCCGCGTTGGCTTTCGTAGCGACGCTAGCGTGATTGTGCGCTACGGCGATACGGTTGTGCTAGGCACGGCGATGGCTAGCGAAAAGCCGGTTAGCATGGATTATTTTCCGCTAAGTATTGATTATGAAGAAAAAATGTACGCGTCTGGCAAAATCAGCGGCTCCAGGTTTATTAAGCGCGAAGGCCGTCCTAGCGACGACGCCGTTTTAATCGGCCGCTTGATTGACCGGCCAATTCGCCCGTTGTGGCCGAAAGGCTACCGGCACGAAGTGCAGGGTGTCGCTACAATGCTTTCTATGGATCCAAGCTTCCGCCCAGACATGGTTGCGATGATCGCCATGAGCACAGCGTTTATGCTATCCGGCGCGCCGTTTGACGGACCGGTGGCTGGTGTGCGCGTAGGAATGGTTGATGGCAAGTTCAAAGCTTTCGCCTCGCCGCAGGAACTCGACGAAGGTAAGCTAGATTTAGTTGTAGCCGGCACCAAAGAAGCGATTATGATGGTTGAAGCTGGCGCTAACGAAGTTTCTGAAGACGAAGTGGCCGAGGCTTTGCAATACGCGCATCAGGCTATTCAGCCAGCGGTTGAACTACAAAACGAGCTAGTCAAAAAAGTTGGCGTAACCAAGCAAGAATACGAACTTAGCTTGCCTAGTGAAGACATTCAAACCCAAGTTAATAAATGGCTAGAGGGCAAAATGGGCGCAGAGTTGCGCGGCACTTACCCGGAGCGCCACGAGAAAATGCACGTTTTGCTGCAAGATTTAATAGCGCATTTTGAGGAAGAACTTGGCGAAGAAGAATTTGCTAAAGTTCGCAATGATTATCACGACGCTTTCGCTAGCGCCGCGAATAAAGACGTACGAAAAGGTATATTAGAAGACGGCTTGCGGCCCGATAACCGCAAATCAACCGACATCCGCGACCTGTCTAGCGAAGTCGGAATTTTGCCTAGAACTCACGGCTCGGCACTGTTTACTCGCGGTATGACGCAAGGGTTGAACATCGTTACGCTAGCTTCGACTTCTTACGCGCAGCTAGTCGATACCATGGAGCGCGAAGGCGAGCGCCGCTACATCCATCACTACAACGCGCCAGGTTATACCACAGGCGATATTAAACGACTTGGTTCGCCAGGCCGCCGCGAAATCGGTCACGGCTACTTGGCCGAGCGTGCGCTTATCCCAGTTTTGCCTAGCGTAGAAGAATTTCCATACACTATTCGTAGCGTCACAGAAATCATGAGCCAGCACGGCTCGACATCTATGGCGGCGACTTGCTCTAGTTGTCTAGCATTAATGGATGCCGGCGTGCCATTAAAAGCCCCAGTTAGCGGCATCGCTATGGGCTTAATGAAAGAAGGCGATAAGATTGTGATTTTGAGCGATATCGCTGACGCGGAAGATTTCGCGGGTGATATGGATTTCAAAGTAACAGGCACGAGCAAAGGCATTACCGCTTTGCAGATGGATATGAAAGTCCACGGTCTGCCTCCAGAAATTTTGAAGCAGGCGCTAATGCAAGGCAAGGATGGCCGCGCTTATATCCTAGACAGCATGTTGCAAACTCTGGCCGAAGCTCGCAAGGAAATTAGCCCGTTCGCGCCGCAAGTCGAAGCGATTCATATCAATCCTGACAAAATCCGCGAAGTTATCGGCAAGGGCGGCGAGACGATTAATAAAATTATCGCCGAAACCGGCGCCGAGATCGACATCAAAGACGATGGCACAGTAATGATCGCTAGCCCAGACAAAACTTCAATCGACGCCGCCAAACAGTACATTCAAAACATCACCGAAGATCCAGAAGTCGGCAGGATTTACCGCGGCGTGCCAGTAGTTAGCGTCCTTGATTTTGGCGCCTTCGTGCAAATATTGCCAGGCAAAGATGGATTAGTTCACGTTAGCGCTATGAAAAACGAGCGGGTCGAACGCCCAAGCGACGTAGTAAAAGAAGGCGATCTTGTAGACGTAAAATTAGTCGCCATCGACGACCGCGGACGCCTGCAATTAAGCATGCGAGCGGTGGATCAAGAATCAAACGGCGACAAATCAGGAGCTTAATTTTAAGATGACGGCGGCAAATTTAACAATAAACCAGCGAAGTCCACAGGAGTTTCCGGTTTTCTGTAGTCTGCAATCAGATTACAGAAAGCAGCGAAACGTAGGCGGAAAAGACGTCGAAAATGGAAATAATTAACCTGTAACATGTCACTTGTGACTAAACATTAGCTTGTAACTTGTAACGATTATGTCGAATGAAATTAGTAAGAAAATCGTTGATGGAATGCTCGATTTAAGCGTTGGAGTGATACGGTTTGTCGAGAAACAGCCGATTCCTCTGCCGGTTATCAACCAGCTCACTCGCTCTATCACAAGTATTGGAGCGAACTATTCGGAAGCGCAGGATGCAGCTTCAAAACGGGATTTTATCAACAAAATCTATATCGCTAAAAAAGAAGCCGCCGAGTCGCTATATTGGCTAAAATTAGTAGAAAAGTTAGGCGATAACGAGACTAAGAATAGGGAACTACAAGATCAAACCCAGCGTTTTGTTATGATTTTGCAAAAAACTATTAACACCACCAAAACTCCATCGTTACAGGCAAAAGGATAATGTATCGTGACAAGTAACAAGCTAATGGCTAATCAAAAGGCGCTAGACGAAATACAAGCTAAAATTTTAGCGGATAAAGTTTGTCCGGAACTGGTGGCGGGTGCTACGCAATTGGTTTTTGGCGATGGTAATCCGGCGGCGGAAATTGTGTTTATCGGCGAGGCGCCTGGCAAAAATGAGGATTTGCAGAGTAAACCGTTTGTCGGTGCAGCCGGGAAATTTCTTAACGAAATGATAGAGATGATAGGACTAAAGCGCGAGGACGTTTATATCACGAACATTGTAAAGTATCGGCCGCCGGATAACCGCGATCCGTTGCCGGAAGAAAAGAAACAGTTTTTGCCTTATTTACAGGCCCAGCTAGAAGTTATTCAGCCGAAAATTGTGGCGACATTAGGTCGCCACAGTCTGAATTGCTTCTTGCCGGATCTGCAAATTAGTAAATGCCATGGCAAGCCAAAGCGCGTAAAACTTAGCCTAAAGGAAGCTAAAGACGTGCTAGAAATAGTAATTCTGCCGTTATTTCATCCCGCTGCCGCTTTGTATAATGGATCAATGCGCCAGACATTAATCGACGATTTCGCGCGGATTCCGGAAATCATCAACCAAGTAAACTAAAAATTTATTTATATAAACTAACAAAAGGAGAACCCGTGAATAATAATCCTAACAACTCAACTAACAATAATAAAAGGCCTAATCGGCCTAGCGGTAATTCTGGCGGTAGCCGCAGTTCACGTGGCGCAGCTATTCGTGCGCAGCGGCGTAGCCAGGAAGACGCGCAAAAAATTGCCAATCAATATGCAGCGGCGATGCCGGCAGAATCTAATAAAGAACGGCGGGCTAACGTAATCGACGACTCGCCGCGCTTAAAAATAATCGGTCTAGGCGGCATGGACGGCGGTGGCTCCAAGAATATGATGTTGGTCGAATACCAGAATGACGCCGTGATTCTGGACTGCGGTAATGAACTTGGCGTTGACTTGCCGGGCATTAATTATGCCATTGCCGACACTACATATTTAGAAAGCATTAAGCCCAAGCTTAAAGCCTACATAATTACGCACGGACACCTGGATCATATTGGCGGCTTGCCGCACATCGTGCCGAAATTTCCGGCTCCGATTTACGGCAGCAAATTTACTATTGGCCGGGTTGAAGAAATTTTTGAAAACTTTGGTTTGCCGATGCCCGACGGTTTTGAGCTAAAAACTATCATGATGAATGAAGACACGCACGAGCGGCTAAAAGTCGGCGTTTTCTTCGTGGAGCTGGTGCGCATAACCCATTCGATTCCGGGTAGCACGTGTATTGTGCTCGACACGCCCATTGGCCGGATTATCAATACCGGTGATTTTCGGTTGGATCCGAATCCGCTAGATCATGAGCGGAGCGACATTGAGCGCTTAACGGAACTTGGAAAACAAGGCGTGCTTGCGTTGTTAAGTGAAAGTACGACACCTGAACGTTTGGGCCGCACGCCTAGCGAAAGCACGATAGAGCAGAGCTTCGTGGACATTATGACTCAAGCGCCTGGCCGCGTATTTATAGGTTTGTTTTCGACAAACATGAACCGTGTTCAAATGATCGTCAATGCTGCTGTTCACCACAACAAAAAAGTGGCGATGGACGGACGCAGCATGGTCAGTACCCTAGAAATGGCCGTTCGCCATGGCTTTATGAAAATTCCAAAAGGCACATTCGTGCCGATAGCTAATGTTTCAAATATGAAAGATCAAGAAGTTGTAGTGGTTTGTACCGGTAGCCAAGGCGAGCCGAGTTCCGCGTTGCAGCGCATGGCCAGCGGCGATCATCGCCACATAAAACTTAAACAATCAGACACGGTAGTGCTTTCAAGCACGCCGATTCCATATTCCGGTAACGACGACCATATTCGCAAAATGGTTGATGGTTTGCTGCAGAAAGACGTACATGTTTTTCGCCACGAAACGCACGAACTTGACGGCGTTGGCCCGCTGCACGTTTCCGGCCACGGTTCACGCGACGAATATGCCGAGATGATTAACATGACTAGACCTAAATTCTTCATCCCGATTTACGGAGATTATACGGCCAAAAAATATCATTTAGACTTGGCTGTCGAGCAAGGCATACCTCGCGCCAACACTTTGAATGTCGGCAATGGCGCTGTCATTACTCTTACGAAAGATAAAATGGCAGTTGACGGAGAAGTGCCGCACGGTACGATTTTGGTCGATCAAACTGGCTCGGTTGTTAGCAATATCGTAGTCAAAGACCGCGTGCTTTTGAGCGAAGAAGGTTTAATTGCCGTGATTTTAACTGTTGATAAAAAGTCTGGTAATTTGCTGGCTAGCCCAGACATCATTAGTCGGGGATTCATCTACATGCGCGATAGCGAAGAGCTGATGAATGATTTGCGCCAGGAACTAAAGCGCGCCGTCGGCCAGCGCTACAAACGCATTGAACTAGATCGTTTCAAACAGGAACTGCGCGAACACATTACGCACTTTTTGTTCGAACAAACCGGTCGCAGCCCGATCGTTATTCCGGTAGTAAACATTATCGGCGGCAAGGGCGATATTAAAACCGTTCACGCGGGCAAAACCAAATCATCCGAAGAAATCGCCAGCGAGCAGGAAAAGCGCTTCCGCGAAATGCGCGAACGCTTGCTCAGCCAAGACGCCCGCGTCGATTAGTTTGACAAATATGATGTTATAGTGATATAATATGATTTATGCCAAAACCTTCGTCGGAAACTGTTAATTTCGAAACTCACCCTTGGCTAGAGCGTGAAGCCGCCGGCGATTCAAGTTTACTGGGCATGCTTATCGTCCGCGAAGCTTATTTTGACGAATTGGCGGAGTCGGGCGGCCAAACGCACGCCAACCCATATATTACGGAAGAGTTTGCCGGCCAGATTGCGGCCATCGAAACCCGCAAACAGGAGTTAAATATCAATTCGCTTGAACAGCCTTAAACTGTTATAATGTAGAGTCGTATGGCTAAAAAGAAAAAGAAAAAATCGGCCGCCAAAAAGACGGTTGCCAAAAAACAGGCTTCGGTCGCCAAAAGCCAATCCAATTTTTGGCCGTTTGCCGGCGGCGTGGTTTTGCTGGTGTTGGCCTTATTTTTGCTGTTTGGCGGGTTTGGCGGCGGCGGAGCTTTGCCGAAAGATTTGTTTAGCATCGCTTATGCTATTTTTGGCTGGGCAGCTTGGGTCTTGATTCCGACCTTTATTTATTGGGCGGTTTATAAATTTGCGGACGATGAGCATAAAATGCCGTTTGGGCGGTTGGTGAGTTTGCTGGCGGCGCTGGTTTTTGCGAGCTGCTGGTTGTTCACGGTTTTTGCCAGTCGGATTTCACCGCAGGCTGTTTGGCAGCATGGGCACGGCGGCGCGCTTGGCCGCGGAATTGGCGGCGCGGTTTTGGGTGCGCTGGATAAATTTCCGGCATCGATTATGTTTTTTATTTTTGCGCTATTTGCGGCGTTTTTCGCGGCTGGGATTTCGCCCAAAGTATTATTAAAAATTGGCAAATTATTTGAACGAGGCGCCAAAGATGATGACACCGATCTGGCTGCACTCAAGCAAGGCGCCGAGCCGCCTGATTTCAAACTGAATGAAGGCGTGCCGGTGGAGCATGTTTCGGAGCTGGAAAAGCCACAGCACACAAATATCAAAAACACGGCCCAAAAACTTAGTTCAGCCGAATCCCACGATGCCCTGACTTTGGCGAGCGATACCGATTGGCAATTTCCCGGCATTGATTTATTAAGCCAGCAGCAAGATAAAGCAGGCGCTGGCAACGTCAATGAAAATGTCCAAACGATTCGCGAAACGCTCGGCAATTTTAATATTAATGTCGAAATGGAATCGGCCAATGTCGGACCGCGCGTTACACAATACACGCTCAAACCGCCGGCCGGCACCAAACTGACCAAAATTACGGCGCTGGAAAGCAACTTGGCCTTGGATTTGGGCGCCGAATCGATTCGTATCGAAGCGCCGATTCCGGGCAAGAAAGCGGTCGGCATAGAAGTGCCGAACGTCAAGCCGGCCATGGTGCGAGTTGGTTCGCTGCTGGCTTCTGAAGACTGGCAAAAGCTCAACAATCCACTGGGCTTTGCAATCGGCAAAGATATCTCTGGCCAGCCGATTGTCGGCGCGCTCGATAAAATGCCGCATTTGCTTATCGCCGGCCAAACCGGATCGGGCAAATCGATTATGATTAACACGCTAATTACCAGCTTGCTTTACCGCAACAGTCCGTCCGATATGAAGCTAATTTTGGTTGATCCGAAGCGGGTTGAGTTGACGCCTTATCAAGATATTCCGCATCTGTTAACGCCAGTTATTATCGAGCCGGAAAAGTGCATCAGCGCGCTCAAATGGGCGGTCGCCGAAATGGAGCGCCGCTACCGTGAATTATCAGCGGCTGGCAAGCGTAACATTGGCGATTACAATAATTTCAAGCAGCAAGAAGGCATGCCCTACATTGTGATTATCATTGACGAGCTAGCCGATTTGATGATGATGGCGGCGCGCGACGTGGAGGCGCTAATTGTGCGCATTGCCGCTAAAGCTCGCGCTGTCGGTATTCATTTGGTCTTGGCTACGCAGTCGCCGCGGGTTGACGTGATAACCGGTTTAATCAAAAATAACATTCCGGCGCGCATCGCTTTTTCGGTACCTGGCCAGGTAGATTCGCGCGTTATGATCGACCATATCGGCGCCGAAAAGTTGCTTGGTCAGGGCGACATGCTATTAATGACGGCTGAGCGGCCAAAACCGATTCGCGTGCAAGGCGCCTTTATATCAGATACCGAAACCCACAAAGTGACAGATTTTATTCGAATGCAGCGGCCGCCGCAATACGACGACGAAATTATTAGCCAGCCGGTGCAAATCGGCCGGGGCAGCGTCGTAGCGCAAGACGTCGACACCAGCGACGAACCGGTTTACAAAGACGCCGTCGCCGTGGCGCTGCAAAGCGGCAAAGTCAGTACCAGTTTATTGCAGCGCCGGCTCGGCCTTGGCTACGGTCGCGCCGCCAAAATCGTTGACAAAATGGAAGAGCAGGGCATCATCGGTCCATCCAGCGGCAACAAAGCCCGCGAAGTTTTGATCAGCAGCCTGGATGATGTCTTCGGCGGCAGCGAAGCAACCGATAGCCAAGATTTTTCCAGCGACGAAGACAGTGCAACCGCCTGAAATTTAATAAAAACTTGCATTTCGCTAGCGTTTTGTTTTAACATAAAATTAAAATAAACATGCCAAATGGAGGGCATCAAGTGGCGGCAATTCAGGCGTTTCTGAATAGTAAAATTCGGGTCTGCCGCTGCCGCTTGGCTCTTCTTAAAGAGCTGTTCTATTGTCAAAAATGCCAAACCTGTGCTGCTGAGGCGGCACAGGTTTTTCTTTTGGCGGCAAGAGGCTAACCAATAATGTCGCCGGAACTCTCGCTAAATAATCCGTCGAGCCAGGCACTCCAACTAGACTCTAGACGCGAGGCGACGCCTATCGACGAATTAACCGGCGTACCGCTTTTGCTTGTGCCGAACGTTTCAACCCAGGTTTTAATAGAAAATACTGTGCTTAATGCCGAGCGAAGATCGGCCGGCGGCAAAAATTACGCCGACTGGAACCACGCCTATCATCCCAGTTCATCTCCAGAATTAGCCAGCCAAGACGGCCGTGCCGTGCGCGATTGTCGTGGCCAGTTCGTCATGCGCTTGTATCACGATGCTTATCATTCGGCTTACGGTGGGCCGATCCTGCCGCAAAGCAACGAAGCGCGTTTTAAGGCACTAGTTTTTTGCGCCGCCGGCTATGTGCCGCGCTTTGGCCTGGATTTTAACGGCGATTCGCCGAGGCAAGCAAAGCTTAGCGACGAGCAAATCCAGCGTTTGCAAACCAGCGGCGAGGTTAGAATTATGGACAAAACATCGGTCAAACAATTTTTTGAAACTTATGTGCTGGACAATCAAACAGTCGATAATATTCCAACTAAACTGATTAATGAATTTTTACGAGTTTACAATCTGGACAGCCAGGATGATAGACAGCGACAATGCGCTCTGGCACACCAGTTCCTGGCACTGGCTATCAAGCCGCACACGGCTTGTTTGCATGGGTGCTACAAACAATTGCTGAACCAAAATTTGTGGTGTCCAGACGCAAAAGCACCTCTAAAAGTCGTGCACGACGAGATTGCTTTTGGCCAGACGCGTAACCGTGAAAAACGGGCTCGGAAAATCCAAAGAATCGGTAGTCTGCTCTTGCGCCAAATTTGTTCGCAATTAGATCTAGCCCCAGCCGCTTGAAAAACCTCCAACTAAAAAGCTATAGTCGAAAAACTCTAAAATTTAACAAATAAAAACCTTAACCAAAGTTAATCCTGCGTTGCATAATTGAACCGATCGCGTCAAAAATGGGATGTTTTACCAGGTTGCGATATTGAGCTGTAACGGCGGCTGATAATTTGCTTGACGAATAGAGGTAAATGCGCTAAGCTGCTAATATTAATAAACTTTAGCTCGCGGCCAAAATTAAAGTGCGCGCGGGCTTTATAATCCAAAGGAGGTTTTAGCAAATTGAATCAATACGAAATCGTGGTGCTCTACGATCCGGATCTGGAAATCGATCTGGAAAAGTCCGAAAAGCGCGTCCAAAAAATATTTACGGATAACGGCGGCAAAGTCGTTAAATCCGATAATTGGGGCAAGCGCAAGCTGGCCTATAAAATTAAAAAGGCGGAATCGGCGATTTACATTTTTTACACGGTCGAATTGCCCGGCGCAAACGTTGCCAAAGTCGAATCGACGCTCAATATTACTGGCGAAGTCATACGTTTTCTAATTACCAGGCCAGATTTAAAGGCCATCGCCAAAGCCGAAGCCGCCAAGGCCGAAAAAGCCGCGCGCGCGCAAGTTGGCGGCGGCAAAGAGGATGACGACGCTAATGAAGATGACGAAGAGTCTTAGGTTTGGTATGATTAACAAAGCAGAAAGGAGTAGGGGTTAAAGGCAAAAGAGCAGCTTAAAGCAAAATGTATTCCATTTTGACCGCGCTGGTGGGAAAAACGTAGTTTTGTCTTATTAGCCCCGCGATAGATTATGGCCAGAAGCGTAAATCAAGTAATTTTAATGGGCAATTTAACGCGCGATCCGGAATTGCGCCAAATCCCGAGCGGCCAAAGCGTATGCAGTTTTAGCTTGGCGCTCAACCGCGCCTACAAAAATCAAAGCGGCGAGTGGCAAGAGGCGACCGATTTCGTCAATATCGTAGCCTGGGCAGCGCTGGGCGAGCGCGTTAGTCAATATTTGACAAAAGGCAGCCGCTGCCTGGTTCAAGGCAGATTGCAATCAAGCAGTTGGGAACAAGACGGCGTGAAGCGCAGCAAAGTCGAAGTAAACGCTAGCGACGTAACATTCTTAAATGGCCGCGCTGGCGGCAGCGATGATAATGGCGGCTCCAACTCTAGCGACGACAACGACAATGGTTCCACCGGCAAACCGGCGCCTAGCAAAAAAGCTAAAGACGAAGATGTCGCCATTGAAGATATCGGCGACGAGCCGATTAATCTAGACGACATCCCATTTTAACAAATTTATGGCTGCACATTTTGGGCGTAAACCTGCGTCAAAAATCTACACTGTATTAAAATACAGCTTAAGATTTTGTGCTCGGTTTCCATCCCAAACTGCACTAGCCAAAATTCGTTAAAATAATTAGCGTAATTATTAAGATTAAACAAGAAAGGAGCATGGACGGAGGGGAAAAGAGCAGCCCGACAAAATGTATTCCATTTTGCCGGCGCGACGAGAAAAACCGTAGGTTTGTCTCCGTTCCAGAAAATTATGGCGAAGATTTTTAAACATAAAACTGATGTAGCTTATTTTGACTACAAAGATTTTAAGACGTTGCAGCGCTACGTCAATATTTACGGGCAAATCGAAACGCGCAAAAAGACGGGCTTGAACGAGAGCCAGCAGCGCCATTTGGCGGTGGCGATTAAGCGTGCCCGGCACATTGCATTACTTCCATTTGTAGCTAACAACTAAGAGTTAAAATTAATATAGAGCGCGCACTGCGGCGTCAGCAATTCCAGTCCGCGCTCGCCGTATTTTAATACGGCTCGCTTGCGGGCTTCATCGCTTCCTTGCATTGCATCACTCTATAGTAATTTTTAACAAAAGGTAATATGGAAAAACAAAGCTCGCCTTTTTTATTAGCTTCGCAGCTTCAGACTCAATTTAACGGCATATTGTCGGGAATTGATGTTTTGAGTTTGCCAGTTAAAGAGGCTAAGCTTATTAATGGTTTGCGGCGGGAAATGGCTGACGCCAGGCTGGACATTCGTGATTATGAAATGAGCGAAAATAAAGATGAGCAGCTAGAAAATGCTCGGACTGCTAGAAAAATGCTAGGTTCGCTGCGGGCTAACATCTTGGCGCTTAGCGAATATAATGTCTTCAGCGCGGTGGACGTGGCGCAAATCAGTGCGCAAATTGAACAAATTATTGACGAATTAAAATAGGAGAAAGTTATGGCGCTAAGTATTACCGATTTAAAAAAGGGCACGGTTTTTGAATGGGAAGGCCAGCCGTTTCGCGTGATCGAATATGGCCAAAAAGTTATGGGGCGCGGCGGTTCGATTGTTAATGTGCGCATAAAAAGTTTGTTCGATGGTCGAGTTTTAGAAAAGGCATTCAAAGGCAACGAAAAGCTCGATACTGCCGATGTGACGAATCAAACTGTACAATATTTGTATTCAGATGGTGCAACATTTCACTTCATGAACGAGCAGACTTTCGAGCAGTTTGAAGTGTCGGCCGATTTAGTCGGGGACTACGCGGGCTACATAAAAGAGGGCGATAAAGTAACGCTGCAATTTTTTAATGGCAATCCAATTAGTCTGGATTTGCCGAAAAATGTGCAACTAAAAGTAACTTACACCGAAGACGCGGTTAAAGGCGATACAACCTCTAGTGTCATGAAAAACGCTACGTTAGAAACCGGCATTACCGTCAAAGTCCCAGCCTTTATAAAAGAAGGTGTAGTTGTTTCCATTGATACCACGACCGGCGCCTACCGCGAACGGGTGAAGGATTAGCCGTTATTAGCATGGCAAATTCTAAATTACGGCTCGATCAAGCGCTAGTAGCTAAAGGCTTGGTCACAACTCGTAGCCAGGCGGAGAGTTATATTAAACTTGGGCAGGTGAAAGTTGCTGGGCGGGTGGTTGCTAAACCGGGATTTTTTGTTGATGAAAAAGCTAGTCTGGAACTTGTCGCTAGCGAACAATATGTTAGTCGGGCGGCGCTGAAGTTGGCTTCGGTAGCTACGGCGCTAGATTTAGACTTTAGCGGAAAAGTTGTTCTGGATGTCGGTAGTTCCACGGGCGGATTTACGGATTACGCGTTGCGCCGCGCGGCTAGAAAAGTAATTGATATTGAGGTTGGCACAAACCAGTTGGCATCCAGCTTGCGCGGTAATCCAAAAATTGAACTATATGAGCAAACCGATGTTCGCGATGTGCGTGAACTATCAGAAGTTCCGGATATTGTCGTGATCGACGTCAGCTTTATATCTTTGCGCGAAATTTTGCCTAGCATAGCGCGGCTTAGTTGTCAAAAAACCCAAATAGTGGCCATGGTCAAGCCGCAGTTTGAAGCTGCTAGCTCAAATTTCAAACATAAAGGCGTTATCAAAAATGATCATTTGCGGCGCGATATTTTCAAAGATTTTGAAAGCTGGGCCAAACAATATTTTGTTACCCTGGCCAAAGCCGACTTGAGAGTTTTGGGCGCCAAAGGCAACCAGGAACGGTTTTATAAGTTAGTAGTTGGTAAATAGTAGATGGTAGTTAGTGGCGGAATATGGCATTATTGAACCGCTAAAGCGATTTATTATTAAAGCAGCTTAAGCTGCTTTTGACTACCAAAAAACCATTATTTGCTAATTATTGCTACTGAAAAAGCTGCTTGCAAATGGTAAACTTGGATTAGGATGGCTAGCAACGAAATGAAAACGGGCTCAATGTATTTTGCCAGCCGCGATCAAGCGGGCAAGCTGCTGGCCGAAAAATTGGCGGCCGATTATCGCTACGAAAACTGCGCGGTGGTGGCGCTGAGCGATAGTTCGGTGATGGTGGCCGCGGAAATTGCCATCAGTTTGCACTCAGTTTTGACGATGCTGATGAGCTCGCCGATTGTTTTGCCGCGCGAGCCGAATGCTTTGGCCGCCGTCAGCCAGGAAGGCACGCTGACTTATAACCAGGAATATTCGACGGGCGATTTGGAAGAATTACGCGAAGAATATCGCAACTTGATCGACCAGCAGCGCTTTCAGCTGACGCACGAAATGAACCGGTTAATTGGTGATGGCGGTTTGATCAGCAAAGATTTACTGAAGGGTCATAACGTGATTTTGGTGTCCGACGGTCTGAAGAGCGGCTTTTCGCTGGACGTCGCGGCCGATTTTTTGAAGCCGATTAGTATCGAAAAACTAATTATCGCGACGCCGATTGCTAGCGTTCCAGCCGTCGACCACATGCACATTATGGCCGATGAAATAGTTTGTTTGAGCGTGGCCAGCGACTATATCGAAACCGATCATTATTATGAAACAAACGATCAGCCGGACCACGAGGCGGTTATCGCTATGATCAAGAGCGTGATTTTGAATTGGAAGTGAGTTAGAATTTATAAGGTGTAAGGTGTAAGGTGTAAGGTGTAAGGTGGAAGGTGGAAGGTGGAAGGTGGCTTAGCGGCGATCGCTGGCGCGATTATTTTCTTAGAAAGCAGCGTAGCTTATTGCCATATTCCAAATTCCATCTTCTAACTTCCAAACTATAGATAACTGCGCAATTCGTCGAGATTTTTGAGTGTTATAAAAAGTTGCTTGTTGGTCAAAAGCCCTTTGCGTTCCAGCTCGCCGATGGCACGGCTGGTGGTTTCGCGGCTGCAGCTGATGGAGCTGGCGATGTCTTGATGGCGCAGCGGCACGTTTAGTAAAATTTTGCCGCTGGGTTGGACTGCGCCAAAGCGATTGGCGGTGTAGAGCAAATATGATATTAGCCGCTCGCGCACGGTGCGATATTCCAGGCTCAAAATGTGCTCGGAATGCAAACGGTACATATTAGTCACCATATCAAGCAAAGGCAGCGCGGCTTCCGGCTGCTCGCGAATGAAGGCTATAAATTTGCGCCGCGAAACCCGCCAAACTGTCGTGGCGTCCAAAGTTTCGTAGACAATTTGCCGGTCTTGGCCGGTTATGGCCCAAGTCAACCCCAAAAATTCGCCTGGTTTTCGGATTATTAGCAAATTTTCTTCGCCATATTTGGTGATATCATAGGCTTTGACCAGGCCAGATTCCACATAAAAACCCCAGCCGGCGCTTCGCCCGGCCGAATGACATACTGGCTTTTTTTGTACTCTAGTCGTTTGCCCTTATGAAAAAATTTGACCAATATTTGTAACTGGTGTTGCTCGGTTAGCATAGCCATATTATGGCATGTCGGGCAAACTAACCCAATTAATTTAAAGCTATTTATAAGCTCGTTTGAAGTAATTGTCTCTAGAGCGTTTGTGATTAAAATCTTATGGTTTTTGTGAATTAGCCAACCGTTTAAAATTTGAAACAGCAATATAGTAGCTTGCACTAGCCTTTCAATAAAACAATAAATAATAAAATAATTTTAAAGGCTATAATATTTTAACCCTTTTAAAAAGGAGGCATAATGTTAAGTTTACACAAACTCGAATCTCAGCTAAGAAAGATAAATTTTAGAAAATCCGGCATTTGGGATTCGGCTCGCGTCAAGGAGCTTAGTAAAGTTTTGCACGAGGACGAGAAGGTTGAGCAATGCGTCAATGGTTATTACGAGGGCGGTTTTGGCATGCTGGCCGCGACCAACCAGCGGCTAATACTGATTGATCGCAAGCCACTGTTTTTCAATGTCCAGACCATTTGGTACGACAAAATTAGCCAGGTGGATTTCAGCCGGCGGTTGGTGAACGCCACAATTCGCGTCAACTCTACAAACAGAGATTTGACTTTCAATGGCTGGAATTATCAGCAGTTGCACCGCGTTTTCACCTATTCGCAAGAAAAAATAAATGAACTAAAAAATGGTTCAAGCTCTAATTCTACTCAAGCATCGAATGCTCAGACGACTCAAACGCAGCCCAACCTAGCTCCGCAACAATTTCAAGCGGCGCAGCCAGTCTATTTTGTACCGCTGCCACCGGCTGAATACCAAAATTACTCGGCCGATAATAGCCAGCCCAATCCAGTCCAAGTCCAAAATGCCAGACAAAGCGTCAACTACGTGCCGATGAATTGGCCGGTTTCGGACGCCGATAAATTGACAGCCCAAAGATTGGCTAACGCCAAGTTGCCTTATTCGCGCCGGCGCTATTATGCTCGCTAAACCATGAGACAACCGCTAACGCGGTTTTCTCATCGCGTACTTTCGGCAAAAGCCGAATTTGCTGGCGCAAACCGCACGCTGCTCTTTCCAGTCAGTGATTAATTGAAGTGAGTTACTTTGAAACGTTGAAGCGGAATTCTGCTACGTCGTTTGGCTGCATAACGCCTATGAGACACCCGCAAGCGGGTTTCTATAGCTTCGCGCAGAGAAATCTTTTACTTTTGAGGAATTGATTTCTCTGGCTCGGCATATATTTTCGCTAACCGCTCAAATATCATCGCGCGGGCAAAATGGAATACATTTTGTCCGGCTGCTCTTCCTGGCTAGACGTTAAATCTAAACTCAGCTATATCATTGGGTTGCATAATATAGTCTTTGCCTTCGGTTCTAATTTTTCCGGCTGATTTGGCTGCGGCTTCAGAGCCAGCTGATATTAGGTCGTCATAATCAATTATTTGGGCGGCGATGAAGCCGCGCTGGAAATCGCCGTGAATTACGCCGGCGGCTTGCGGTGCGCTGGTAGCTTTTTTAATTGTCCAGGCGCGAACTTCTTTTGCGCCGGCCGTTAGGAAACTTTGCAAGCCTAGCGTGTCGTAGGCAGCACGGATTAGTTGGTCTAACCCGGACTTGCTCTGGCCGTAGCTGGCCAGCATTTCCGATCTGTCATCTTCATCGAGACTGCGCAATTCGTCTTCTAGTTTTGCTGAAATAAAAATTGCTTTGGCCGGCGCGACTAATTGAGTATATTTTGTGTTCATTTGACAGTTATTTAAATCATTTTCGTTGCAATTAAAAACATAAATTATTGGCTTGGCAGTTAGTAATTGTAAATCTGCCAGGCCGGTAATTAGTTCTGGCTTTTGCCATATTGGCTGGCCGGCGTCTAATAAATTTCTAGCGGTTTGCAGGTTTTCGACTCGCGGCCGCAGCTTGGGATTGGCGCGCGATTCTTTGTCTAGTTTGGGCAGGCGATTGTCGACGGTCTGTAGATCCGCCAGCACCAGCTCGGTTGTAATTACCCCAATGTCTTTTTTGGCATCAGGCGCCTCGCCGCTACTATTTATAACATTGTCGTCTTCGAAAATTCGGACAACCTGCACAAGCGCGTTGCAGCTGCGGATGTGGCTTAAAAATTGGTTGCCAAGGCCTTCGCCCTCAGCCGCGCCGGCAACCAAGCCGGCAATATCTATAAATGTTACGCTGGCCGCTACAATTTTTTGTGTTTTATAAAGTCCGGCCAGCTCGGCTAAGCGTTCGTCCGGCACCGGCACGGTTCCAGTGTTTGGCTCAATCGTGGCGAATGGATAATTGGCTGCCAAAACATTATTGTCGGCTAGCGCGTTAAACAAAGTTGATTTGCCAACATTTGGCAAACCGATAATGCCTATACTTAAACTCATAATTTTATTTTAACAGTTATAAAAGCCAAAATTAAGTTTTGGCGAGCTGGTTTTTTACTAGATCGGCGACTTCGTGGGGCGTCATGTCGGATTTTAGGACCACGGCGGCGACGCCTAAATTTTTCAGGCTGGGCGGGATTTCTTGCTCGCCACCGTTAGTTAGGACAATGACTTTTAGATTTTTGCCCCAGCTTTGCCCGCGAGTTTTTGCTAGCACTTCGTCGCCGTTCATTTCTGGCATCATGATGTCGAGCAGCACGATATCGGGTTTCATTTTTTCTAATAATTTCAGGCCGAGCTTGCCGTTTTCGGCTGTTTCTACATCAAAACCTTCCAGCTCGAATTTCAGCCGATACATTTCGGAAATGGTTTGCTCGTCTTCGATGATCGCGATTTTTGCCATAATTTTGTCCTAAAGTTAGAAAGCTTGAAAATGATTTGCTATAGCTTTATACTAACGAATACTAACTAATAAAACAAAAATTATTATGGCAAAACTTAGTTTTCGAAGCGTATCCTACCAGCCAGATGGGCCGCCGCGTGCGATTATATTTTTTGTGGCTAGTCTAGGGACTAAGTATTGGTATTATCAACCGGTTTTTAGAGTGCTAAACCGGCGCGGATTTTTGCTGCAAAGCTATGATTACCATCCGTTTTTAAGATCTGATCCAGAAGAGCTAGTACCGCTAAGCCATAACATAGTTGACGATATGGCTGCCCGGGTCAAGGCTTATAAAAGCGTTTATCCTGGAATTAAATTTGGCATGATTGGCGCCAGCGCTGGTTCGATTATGGCGCTTAGAGCCGCTAAAATTATTAACGACTTTGAGCGGATTTTGCTGGTTACGGTTTATGGCAGTACGGCGCTTCAGGTTTGGGATTATTTGCCGCTTAATCATATGAGGCAGACTTTGATTAACAAAAATCTGGGCCTAGCTGAGGCCTATAAAATTTTTGAGGCGATTGAGCCATTGCACCAACTGCATTTAATTGGCAAGCGGCCAATTTTGGTTTTTGGCAGCCTGAACGATCCGGTGATTAAGCATTCTAATACCAAAATTTTACTTGATGAAGCAAAAAATTTGGGGCTAGACCTGACTTTTGTGCCGCTAGCGACCAACAAACACATTGCGACCATTATCCGGGCTTTTTGGGGCATGGACGAATGGCTGCCGTTTTTTGAGCCGTTACTTAAAACTAACATTGGCCAAGCTTTGGCTTCCGTATGCCCAGTCGATAAATTACCAGCGGAGTGAAAATGCTGTCATCAAAAAATAGCTTGAATTTAAATAAAGCGCATGTGCGTAAAATGATTGACCGGCGCGGCGCGGCCAAAATGGTGCACGTCAAAAAGCGCCTGCCGCGCGACGGCGGATTTACAGTTGTGCGGCTAAGCGTTAAAGACGGCTACCAAGGCAATCGATATCAACTGGAGCGTTTGGGTACGCAAGCTTTTTCGGCTGGCCTGGAACGCTATTTGCGGCGCCGGCCGGAGCTTACTTTTGATCATCCAAATAATCGGGCGCGCCGGGCGCTGCAGCTCATGCCGGTTTTTTCGGCTTGGGCCAAATTGATGCCGGACTCACTGGCGCTGGAACCTATGCACCATCCGGAATTGTCCGGACTGGCCAGCGGCGAGAAAATTGATTTTCTAATGCGGCGTATGTTTCGCCACGCGCTTGACGCCATCGGCATTCGGACACGTACGGTGGTTGGCGCTTGGCTGACAGAACAATATGTCCGCGAGCAAAACCTAACCAGTTTGACCTGGACAAGTCTAGCCGGCGGCACAGCCGCGCCAGGCTTTTTGATGCTAGCCGCATCTGGCCTGCCGGCTAGTAAATGCCGATTGCAACTAGCCGATCTTGATCCGGTGGCGCTAAAAATCGCCGCCGAAATTGCCCAATACGAAGGCATGAAATCGACTCAGCTCAAAACTCTGGAAATTAATATTCTGCGGCGAGCTGAACTTATCAAAAAATTTGGCGCCGGCGGGTCCGACGTCGTGGAAATGATGGGCATTTTTGAATATCTGAATGACCGGTCTTGCGTGCAATTGTTGCAAACGGCTAGCTCGTTAGTAAAAACCGATGGCCTGATATTGCTAGCCAATATGCGCCGCAAGCACAAGCAGATTAATTTGAGCAAGCGCGGCGCCGGCTGGCCGGGCGTAAAGCCGCGCTCAGCAGAAATGGTCGTGACTTTAATCCGCCGCGCGTTTAGCGAGCAAAAAATGAGCCTCGAAATTTATCAACCAACTGACGGCGCCTACAACGTATTCGTCGTCAAAAAGAGCGCTTAAAAAATGCAGACAGCCGAAATAACCAGCATTTTAGTTGCCGGCGCCTTGAATCTGTTTCTCGGATTGTTCGTACAGCTGCGCGACTGGCGACGAATCGCCAATAGCATGTTTTTATTGATGAGCGCTGGTGTGGCGCTGTGGAGCGTTGGCATCGCTTTGTTTTTGGTGGCCGGCAGCGCCGAGCGGGCTATGATTTATGCTGATATTTATTATATTGCGGCGCTTTTGATCGTTTATTTTATGGCGCTGTTTGCCGGTTTTTGGATTGGCCAGACTGGCCTCAAGCGGCGCGCTTTGATCTACGGCTTGCCAGTCGCGGCCTTCGTAGGTCTGATTGTTGTCTGGCCGGCCAGCATCGTGGAGCGCGTCAATTTGCTGCCTGGGCACAAAGCTTTGATTTTCAATGCGGTCGGGCAAAGCGTTTTTAGCTGCCTGTTTGTAATCATGTTTTTGGTGGTTTTGCTGACTTTTGCCAGCGGTTTAAAAAAATTCAAAGCTGTTAAAAAGGCCCAATTGCGCTGGATTTTTTCTGGCATCGTAGCGGCCGGCGTGAGCGGCACGTTGTTTGATTTGATATTGCCGAGTTTTGGGTTTTATAGTGTGGTTTGGCTGGGGCCGGTGTTTTCGGTTTTGTTCGCTGCCGCGATGGTTTACGCCATTGTCAAGCATCGTATGTTTGATATTCGTTTGGCGGCGGCGCGGGCGCTGGCTTATGGTTTGTCGATTGTCGTTTTGGCAAGCGGTTATGGTTTTATAATTTTTGGGCTGGCCGATTACGTTTTTGATTTGCATTTTGCTTTGCTAGTGCAGATATTTTTGTCGGTGGCGACCGGCGTGGCTGCTTTATTGTTTACGCGGCTGAAGCAGTTTTTTGATGAGCTGACGGATAAATTATTTTATCAAGATGCTTATGACCCGCAGGATGTGCTGAATCAGCTCAGCCACGCGCTGGTTCAGGCTGGTGATTTGCCGGCGCTCAAAAAGTCGGCCGGTTTGGTACTGCAAAAAGCGCTCAAGCCGGCCTTTGTGCGTTTTATAATTATTGATCAGGAGCCAAAATCGGCTGGCGATGATGCCGAGTTGCTCGAGGCGCTCATCAAACATTGCGCCAAAAAGCCGCTTATGATTGCCCGGGAGCTGCAAGACAGGCCGTCCAAACTGGCCAAACTTTTCGCCGAAAACGGCGTGGCGCTGGCAGCGCGGCTGGCGACTGGCCCATCAGCCATGGGCTTTATAATTTTGGGCTATAAAAATTCCGGCGCGACTTATCCGAGCGTCGACATTAAGCTATTAACCACGGCGGCCGAAGAAATCGCCATTAGCCTGCAAAACGTTTTGCGACTGCAGCAAATCCAGGAATTTAATAGCACGCTGCAGCAAAAAATCGGCCAAGCCACCAGAGAATTAAAATTATCCAACCAGAAATTGCGCCAGCTCGACGAGACCAAAGATGACTTTATTTCCATGGCCTCGCACCAATTACGCACGCCGCTGACATCGATAAAAGGTTATTTGAGCATGGTTTTGGAGGGTGATGCCGGCGCAATCAGCTCCGAGCAAAAGCATTTTTTGAGCCAAGCGTTTAGCAGTTCTGAGCGCATGATATTTTTGATTACCGACTTATTGGATGTGTCGCGGCTGAAGACCGGCAAATTTGTGATTGAGCCTACGCTTGTTAATCTGGCTGATATTATTAGTGATGAAATCGGCCAGTTGCAGGAAACTTTTGGTTCGCGCAAGCTAAGTCTGCATTACCATAAACCAGCGAATTTTCCGTTAATGAACCTGGACGAAAATAAGACTCGCCAAGTGATTATGAACTTTTTGGATAACGCCATTTATTACACGCCGGCCGGCGGTAAAATTACAATCAAGTTGGGCGATAAGCCAAACAGCGTGGAGCTGAAAATTATCGATAATGGTATCGGCGTGCCGCGGCACGAGCAGCATCATTTATTCACCAAATTTTACCGCGCCGCCAATGCTCGGACAGTTCGGCCGGACGGCACGGGCCTGGGATTATTTATGGCCCAAAAAGTTATTGTGGGCGAAGGCGGCGCCATAATTTTTGATAGCCAGGAGGGTCGTGGCAGCACATTCGGCTTCACTTTTCCAAAAACCGCTCCAGCCGTTTTGCCGCCCGCCAGCCAACCTCGCGCTTTAGCGGCTGTAAAAAACTGAGCTTGCCGCGCCGACTGCCGCCAGCCCAGATTAAAACCCACAAACCTAAATTCACATTTTTCTCATCTGTCCGAGGACAGTCCTCAGGAAATCCAGGAAATCGACTTGACAGGGTAAGGTTAATGTAACTATAATGTAATTACTATGAAGACTTCTATCATAACTATTGGCAATTCTAAAGGTGTACGGATTCCGAAGCCTTTGCTTCAAGAAAGCGGCCTCAACGGCGCCGTTGAACTAAAGGCTGTCAACGGCAAAATCAGCATCGTGGCCGCCAAGCCAGAAAAAACCAAAGTGTCTGAAACCATGCTTTTATCGGAAAAAGTTTTGGCCAAAGATTGGTTGCGACCAGCAGAAGACAAAGCATGGGCAAGCTTAAAATAGGCCAAGTCGTTTCGATCGCGTTTCCGTTTTCCGATTTGACGATCAAGAAACTGCGCCCGGCGCTAATTGTCGCCATTGGCGACTTTGGCGATATAATTTTGTGCCAAATTACCTCCAAAACTTATTCCAGTTCTAACCCAATTTTGCTGGCGCCCAAAGATTTTCATAGCGGCAGCCTGCCGGTCAAAAGCTACGCTCGCCCCGACAAATTATTTACCGCCGACCCGTCGGTTGTCAGCCAAATTTACGGCACGCTGGAAACTGCCAAACTTGTTGCAGTGCTGGCCGCCATACGTTTGATTTTCACTCCGCTTTAGGCAATCAAAATATTCAAATTTCGCCGATGGGGGGTTTTGTGATTCAGATTTATGGGAGGTTGACTTTTTGGCCAAACTGCACTAAAGTTGCTTAATAGCAACATTGGAACGTCGGACACCGCTTTGAGCTCGATAAAAATCAAAGATTTTTATCGCTCGCGTTGCTGTCCATCAAGACGCCCAAGGTTCGCACATTGACATGTCAGACTAATTTTCGCAAAATATATGGTTTTCCCAAGTTTGGGATGCGGACAGAGGATTTTTATGGGCTGCTTTATTGTTTAAGTTTATCTAAAAAGCGGTTTAATTAATTTATTAAGAATCTTGTGTCCGTATCCCACCCTGGGATTTGCGGTGCAGGCGATAAGCCGAAGCTAAACGAAAGGAGAACTTAAATGTTCTCATTCTTGAGGCGACGATGGCTTCCCGCCACCGCAACAATCATGGCTGCTACGCTAGCAGTCGGAGGGTTTGTGTCCTCCGGCGCAGCCAGCGCCAGTGAGCCGAGCGCTACCGTGACGGCCAGTACGCCCTTTTCGGATGGCACCGGCAGTTACAGCGTTACCTACACGGTAATGCGAGACTGCGCCGGCACCATCAGCGGTTCCGGTGTAGTGAGTAACCTGCCTGGCCCGCAGGTGGCAACGTATCACTTTTTCTATGTGTCAACTGGAAATACGCAGCATATTTCCATTGACGCTAAGGGGAGGTTTTCGTTCTCGTTGTCGAGTTCGTATCCCGTCAATGAGACCATTTCTCCAAGTTGGGGAATCGGGCTCGGGCAGAACCGCCTGCCAAGCGACGACACGGACTACAGTCTAGGTGGCTTTTTCACGCTACCCGGGCTGACAGACTGTGGCGGCGGTGGTACAACCACCACGACGTCAACGTCGACCACGTCGACCACGATGGGATCGACAACGACCACCGTGCCGTCGACCACGTCGACGACACAGCCGCCAGCGCCGCCGGCGAGCACGACGACAACTGTCGTGCAACCACCGCCGAGCAGTACAAGCACGACCGGGCCGCCGACTACTTCGACGACGCAACCAGCGCCGCCAAGTGGTGTCTCGACCACGCGGGAGAGCGGCCAGCCGCCCAACCGGATTGGTACGGCGATTGCTGTGTCGAAGTCCGACTATGCTGCTGGCAACGCTCAGTCAGTCGTTGTGGCCAGGAATGACGTCTACGCAGACGCCCTGACCGGCGGGCCTTTGGCTGCGGCCAAGCAAGGTCCGTTGTTGTTGACAGAGCCTAGCAAGCTCAACTCAGCCACAGCGGCTGAGATGCAGCGGGTTCTGCCAGCCGGCGGCACCGTGTACCTCCTTGGAGGTAACGCGGCGCTTGCACCAAACGTAGCCAACGCCATCCAGGCGCTGGGCTACAAAGTTGTTCGCGTGTCCGGGCCGACCCGCTTTGCTACGGCTGTCGCCGTTGCTAGGCAGTTGGGTAACCCCAAGGTGGACTTCCTGGCCACGGGGCTTAACTTCCCGGACGCATTGTCCGCCGGGCCAGCAGCCGTCGCTCAGCAAGCAGCAATCCTGTTGAGCAATGGCAGCAGCCAGTCAGCGGTGACCGCGGCCTACCTGGCATCCAGCCAGCCAGCCACAGTCTACGCAGTCGGCGGGGAAGCTTGCCAGGCAGACCCCCAGGCGATTTGTGTCGCAGACACCGATCGGTTTGGTACGGCAGTCGCCGTCGCCCAGAAGTTCTTCCCAAACCCCAGCACCATTGGGGTTGCCACAGGGTTGGACTTCCCAGACGCGCTTGCCGCCGACCCGGCACTCGGGCTTGAAGGTTCACCGATCATCTTGGTGAACCCAAACGTCCCCCTGCCGGCCAACACGTTGAGCTACTTGAGCTCGACGAAGTCGGTGCGCAACATCCAGGTTTTCGGTGGCTCCGCCGCCGTCAGCCAGAGTGTTGTGCAGCAGGTGCTGTCAGCGCTATCGTAGCGCGGGCAGCGTAAAAGTGGATCAGAGCGACCTGCTCTTTGATCGAGAGGATTTTTCTCGGGATAAGAGCAGGCGCTCATTCACTCGGCTGTTTGAGCCATACCGTTTTGCGACCCTGTCTGTATCCCACTTTCGGGGTATTTAAGTCTGACATGTCGCAATCCACGATTTAGGTTATAGGTTCTAGGTTATAGTTTTTAGATGGAAGGTTAGAGTTTTTGAGAGTTCATTGTAATTTATGGATTTGATTGAAGTTCTAAATGGCTCGAACCAGTTGACGCAATATGCCTGCATAGCCTACAATGTAGGCATGACAAAGCTGCAATACACCATACGCAACATTCCGCCGGCCGTCGATCAAAGCATTCGCAAGCGCTCGCGGCAAACCGGCCAATCGTTTAATCAGACGGTGGTCGATTTATTGTGTTTGCAGCTTTTTGGTGCTACCAAAACGTCAGCTGATGATGACTTTGGCTGGCTATTCGGCGCAATGCAAATTGACGATAGCTTTGACGCGGCGATCGAGAATTTGTCCAGAGTGGACGAAAAGCTTTGGCAATAATTGTCGTCGATAGCAGTGCCATCTCGGCTTATGGTCGAGCCAGCGACAGCCGCCTGGCGGCGTGGTTTTCACCAAAGCATCAGCTACTGATTCCTTTGATTGTTGTGGCGGAATTGCGCGCCGGCTTTGCGGCGGGGAACAAAAGGCAGGCAAACGAAGGGCTGTTAAGGCGTTTTCTGGACGCGCCTAATGTTGATACACTGACAATAAATGATAAGACAACCAGCATCTACGCGGAAATTTACCTAAAACTTCGCAAAGCCGGCCGGCCAATCGGCACTAACGACATGTGGATTGCGGCCATAGCTATGGAGCATAACAAAAAGTTGCTAACTCTCGACAGGGATTTCGTTCACATCCCGGGCTTGCAAGTGGTCAAACTATAAACACTTGGAAGCGGAGCCGTACATTAGAAGCTGTAATTGATAGTTCTCGGCTTAAGGTCAAAATGACTCAGGGTGGGAGTTTTCAAGATTCTTGACTTGACCATGTCTTGACCTACATTATAAAAGCGTTATAGAATAAAATTTATGGACAAAGTCGTAACAATATTTTTATATGGTCGCTTGAGCAAGTCGACAAGCTTAGTTCCAGCACCCAGGCGCTTTTGTGTTCTGGAGCCAGAGTCTATGTGTCAAAAGCTACGCTGTGGGAATTAGCTATCAAACATAAAACCAAGAAATTTCCCCATAATACCGCCTACTTGCTGGAAGGCATGCAACTTGCCGGCTTCTCGTTGCTGGACATCGATACCGAACATTTGAAGGCCTACGACGGCGTGCGGCTGAAGCACAAAAACCCATTCGATGTTTTGTTGCTGGCTCAGGCCAGCGCCGAAGACTATGTTTTTGTCAGCGCAGACGCTCAGCTAATCGGCGCCGCCGCCAACGTTTATGACGCCCGGCTATAGCTATAGCTTTTCTGGCCTCAATTGGTGTCGGGCGTCGCAAACCAGCTCTATAATCTAATTGCTACCACAAAATAACACCTATAGAAGACAGTCTTCTTGAAGTTGGTACTGGTCCAGAGATCCCGTTGGCTCTATTGCAATTATGTCGGGATTTCTCCGCGTTGGTCGGAATGACAAAGGTAGAATTTCGTAATTCGGGTGTATTAAGTTGATTACTGTTAAACGATTTGCTATAGTTAAACGTATGAAAACAGTTGTCACACTTTCTGCTAAGTATCAAGTTGTTATACCAAAAGCGGCTCGCAAAAAGCTGGGTTTGACGAAACCGGCTGGTCAGCGCTTTACAATTAAGCAAGTTACAGACAGGGAAATCGTCTTTCGTAAAGACCAAGAACTTGACGATTTTTTAGGTGCATATGACGAAGTCTTTCCCAAAAATGCTACCGCCAAACTGCGGCAGATGCGCGATGAAGATTAGAAAAGTTAGCAGGCATTGTGCGTCTTGCGCTTGATAGTAATGTCTTGATTGCGGCACTTGCCGGGCATGAAAAACACAGTCTGGTTGCTCAGCAATTGGTGCGCGATATTGCTGGCGGCAAGCATCAGGCCATTGCTTCGTCGATAGCTTACGGCGAAGTTCTGGGTATTGCTTCTAAAAGTGCTAACGAGCTGGATGTGCAAAATTTCTTTTTTCATATTCAGCATTTTGCCACAATTGCGGCCGATGATGATATTTGCCTAAAGGCCGGCCAGCTTCGGCGACGCTACGGCAACAGGCTGAAACTGCCGGACGCCCTGCATGTGGCAACAGCTTTATCAGCCGGTGTTGATGTATTTATTACCAATGATTTGTCTTTAGCCAAATTTGCCCAAAAACTTTTGCCAACCAAATCTCTGGCGTCGTGGCGCTAAAATCACTGCCATAATCTAAAGCCGGCGTCGACAAAGTTGATATTATTTTGCTATAATCCTTAAACTATGAGCACCACTATACTCCACATACCAATTGATAAAACTGTCCGCGAACAATTAGAGGCCAAAGCCAAACGGCTCGGATTTGACTCGGCTCAAGCCTATATTCGGGTTTGGGCGCAGGCAGAGGCCGAAGGCCGCATCGTTAGCTTTGGTGACGATGATTGGGGCGAACCAAGCCCCGCTGCACTCAGGAGACTCAATAAAGCAGCCGAAGACGCCAAACAGGCCAAGAACGTCAGTAAGCCGTTTCATACAGTCCAAGACATGATGTCTCACCTAGACAAACTATGAAACCGATACGTCTTAGTAAAGGCTTTGACAAATCCTACAAAAAGCGAATTGCACCGAACGGTAATTTAAGAGCTGCCTACATTAGCCGCCTTACTGCCCTTGAAGCCGGCGAACGTGCCTATCCCTTAAACGATCATGCCTTAAAGGGCAAGATCAATGGCAAACGGGCGTTCTCTATTGCTGGCGACATTCGCGTGATATATGAAGAAACTGGGGATTACATAATTTTTCTAGACATCGGCAGTCATAACCAAGTTTATAATTTAGTAGCAAGTAGCAAGTAGCAAGTAGCAAGTAGCAAGTAGATGGTTAATAATAAAAGCATAATAGCCAGCCGTCGCAATCTGCTTGCGGCCGACTGGCTGGTGGTTTATACTGATAGATTATAAGCATAAGGTTAATTAAACCAGTCGCTAAAAATGGCTAACCAACCAAAACCAAACAAATCCGCCGTCGTGTCGAACAGTTTTAAGCCGCCGCGCAAACAGCATTGGTCTTTTAAGAATTTGTCGCCCAAGCAACTCTGGCTGCTGGGCGCAGCGCTTGTGGTGGTTATTTTGCTAGTGGCCGCGGCGATTTGGTGGCAGTTTTTTTATCGGCCGGCTCATTCAGCGCCGGTGTATAAGCATATTACTGTTCCGGTACAGCCCAAAAATGCTCTAGCTATGGGCGGAACAATTACAGCTATAAAAGATCATAAAATTACTATTTTAAGCAATACCAAGCCGGCTAAATCGCTAACAGTTACCAGTAACTCGAAAACTGTCTACACCAAAACTCTTTTATTTACTCCGACTAAAGATTTGAGCGGTGTCAAAGTTGGTGCTAAAGTTCAAATCGTTTATGATAAAAACAATAATGTATTGGCCTCGCTTGGTTATGACCTTCACTAAAAGTCGCCACATGTTAATCTTAGTGTTTGTTATAGCTGCTGTTTCATTGATAGGTGGTTTAATAGTTAAATCACCGGTGGCTCTGGCTGCTTCTGCGTCATCGCAAGTTTTGGCAAGTAGTGGCGATCCCGGCGTCCACGCTCGATGGTATTCTTTGAGTCAGTACGGCGCCATACGTGGCAATGTAAATTGGCCGTCGCGTAGCGACAAATGCGGCGGCGTGGCAGGCCCGGGCGGTCAAATGCAGAAGATACTGCCCTATCAACCAGAATACCGCGGAGATAATGGCGATACTTTTAATCAAAGTTCTAATTGTAGTAATCGCTATTTTGATGCCGGTTCATCAAGTGGCGCCTGGCTTAGTAGCGGCACAAGCCTCGGTGGTTGGGGCACAAGCGGAGGTAACCTTGGCGGCGTCGGATCTGGCTTTTCCAGTAAGTTGGACGGTTGCTCTAGTTATAATAATGCTACAGCAATATGGCCAAGCAATTATCCATACGGCACTAGTGAAGATCCTGTCGACCAAATGTATACAGGTGAAGGTGCTCCAGGTTTGTACTATCAAAATTATCCGAGGGGTGCCAGAGCTCCAGATAATGTTTACTCAAACGGAATAGGCCTGTTTCAGGAAAGTTTTACAATAACTCCAGCAGATTTGGCTGATATCAAAGCGGGCGGAGCTACTTTTGAGGGCATCGCAGATGACTGGGCCAGGCTATATATCAATGGCACCCCAACCGCCGCCGAAAGTAATAGTACCGCAGCTAATTTCTCGCTGAATTTAGCAAGCTATCTAAGCCTATTAAACACTGGCCCGGGCAACACGAATACGATCGGCATTGAAGCAATTGATAAAGCCGTGACCGGTACAAGCGATCCGGGTAGCCGTGGTTCTGGTCTCTGTTATAATCTGGTAGCAGGTAATGGAAATGTTATGCCGCCTATACCGCCGCCAACGACTATTAACTGCCCGGGGGATCCGAGGATTGCGACTAATACCATAGTTACCATTCCATTGCCCAATACTTTCGCAGACGACTCGGGCAAAAGCGGCGCCACAACCATTCCTAACGATCAATACACGCAGCGGAAGAAAGACGGCCAGACAAAAATTAATAGTGTTAATGATTTAAGCAGCACGGCCATTGGGGGCAGCGCAGTGGCGCTAACTTCCAAACCGCCCGCTGGCACAAAGGGCGCGTTCACCAGCGCCACGGTTGATTACACGCCGTTTGTCAACACTTATCCGTATGATCATAACCAAGCTTCGATTAGCTACCAAGACTATTACACCAAGACAAACTGGTATTCATCGTCTAGCCCAGATTATTATACCTGTAACGGCGGCGATACGCTTAATGGAACCTTTAGCACTTGCCATCACTATACTCATTATACTGCCACGAATGTCTTTAGCACCCAGTTTCAGTGCACAGCTTTTGATGCACAAGGCAACTGTATTAGTGGCTTTAATTTTCAAGTCTTTGACTTTTCCTATTGCAATGCTGGCGATACGGGCGGTGGCGGCCAGAATGCCACTTGTACTCACCTTGCCAACACCTACACCGGACAACCGTGGTACGACTGGCATCAAGGCGTTACGCCGGCTACGGATTATGTTAATACGGAGTCCGATGCCAATGGCTACAATATGAACGCCTGCTTCAACCGGACGTATGATTTGGTGCCGCAGGACGGGACGTCTAATATTAATGATCCGGAAAATCCGACCCAGGCTACTTATAACGGTTCGGTAAAGGTTAAGTTTGATGAGTCCGAGGACGGGCCGGCCGGCAAGAATTTGCGCGTGGCTTCTGAGGTTAGTGGCATTGATACGCACGTGACGGTTAGTGTGTTCCATCAAACGAACAATGGCTCAATTGTGGCGAGCGGTACTTATGGCGGCACGGTTAGTCCTAATCTAAAATCGTCCTATGGGCCTTATGGAACTGGCTCAACTGCAACTGGCACGGTGGGCGTTAGTTGGAATTTTCCGGTTAGTTTGCCGCCGCTGAAATATGGTGATAAAGTTTGTTTTGATTTGAGCACCAATCCGTCGCACGGCACCATTAGCACCAAAACGCCGTGGGGACATTTGGCTGTTAATAGCGCAGGCGGCAGAGTTGCAACGGTTGGTATGCGCGCCCAGCCCAATCCGCCGCCGGCCAGCACTTGCTCGACCTATACTCATGCCGAGCCATATTTGAAAGTTTTTGGCGGCGATGCTGTGGCCGGGACTACGACGGCAGCCGGCACGGCCAGCGCGCCGTTTCAGTGCACCAATAGCAGCGCGCCGATTGCGGCTTTTAACCGAGACGCGGCTGGCGGTTATGCTGGCGCCGGCACGCAGCTGGCAGCCTTTGCAGCCGCCGCGATCGATCAATTTGCCAGTTCGCAGAACAGCGGGCCGGGGCCGCCGACAGGTTTGACGTTTTCTAATACGAATAGTTCACCCTATGGCGGGTATTTTGGCGCCAGCTCCAGCGATTGCGGCAGCAATTATTACGCCACCGGTCAGACCAATCCCGGGCTTACGACATTGCCATCCGGCAGTCTGACGGGAGCCATCAACGGTTGTTCGGGCCACCACGCCTATCAAGTTGCTGGCGGCACGATTTCCGGCGCCACGATACCGCTCGGTTGCAACATCGCCATATATTCCAGCGGGGCGATAACTATTAGCGGCGATATTACATACGGCGGCGTAACATCTCAACTATCGCAAATGCCGAATTTGGAAATAATTACTGATGGCGGGGATATTAATATCGATAATAACGTCGGCAAATTGGCCGGCCAATATGTGGCCGAAAACGGCGGCACGATTAATGATTGTGCGGGCATTGGCCAGGCCGACTGGTTTTATGATCCGCCGCCTGATGGCAGCGCGCCGAAAGCCCAGACTTGCGGCGACACCAATTTGGTCGTCAATGGCAGTCTGGTGGCGTCTAGTCTTACGCTGCATCGGACGGCCTACGATAGCGCTGGCGATGTTTCGACAATTCATTTGGCTAGTCCTGGCGCGGGGCCGTCGTTTGGAGCCAAGGCTGCCAGCGTACAACTTAATAACCAATCCATGAATCCTATAATCATTACGGCTAAATGTATACTTTCTCGTGGTGGGGGCAGACACCATGGTGGGGGATGCAGTTCTGGTGGCGGCGGATCGGGTGGCTCGGGACCGGGTGGATCAGGTGGCGGCGGATCAGTAGGCGGTAGTAGCGGCGGCGGATCTGGCGGTTCAGGATCAGGCAATTCTGCTGCCGAGGAATTTGACTACTCGCCGTCAGTGTGGCTGACTTATCCGAACCAGAAAAAGGGGCCGACCGTGCAGGCGATAACCAGTTTGCCGCCGATACTTTGATAAATTTTTAGTTCATTATTTAGCATTAATCATTTTTCATTCATGTTAATTAGCTAAAGCGTGTATTGACACTTGGCTAACCAAGTGGGTATAATGTAACCACTATGACAACTATCACCACCAAGCTAGTCAAAGACGGCAACAGCATGGCTGTGCGTTTGCCAAAGCAAGTGCTGGCGATGAGCGGTTTGACTGGCGTGGTGCAGCTGGATGTGCGGCGCGGGGCGATTATTTTGCGAACCCCCACGAAAGCTCGGCCGGGTTGGCGCCAGCAAATTGAGCGAGAAATTGCGGCGCATGGTCAGCCGGCAACGATTGATGACTACGGCGATTTGCGGGCCGAGATTGAAGCTACACTAAAAGACGGTTTGACGTAGCAAAGTGAAAGTCAGCCCCAAGCAATTTACGATCTATTGGTGCAATCTGGAGCCAACTTTCGGCCGTCAAATGCAAAAAACTCGCCCCTGCGCCGTCGTTTCACCAGACGAAATGAATGACACGCTCGGCACGGTTATAGTCGTGCCGCTGACCAGCACCATGCGCTCGCTGCCGTTTTATCTGTCTGTTAATTACGGCAATCATCCTGGCGCTTTGGCCTGCGACCAAATAAAAACCATCGACAAGCGCCGCGCCAGCCAGATTTTGGCGCCATTAAGCGCAAAAGACCGAGCCAGCCTCAGCGCCATACTGACCGCTATGTTTTCGCCTGATTAATAAATTTATTTACGAAGCTGAAGCTCTTAAATGTGGTTTTTGTGATGCAGGATGTTGTTTATTTGCCGGCGAAAAATTTGGGGCAAAAAATAGTTGTATGCTTGCACGCCGCTTGTGGTATAATTAAGGGCAATGAATCTCGTTACAAGATAATCCAAAGCACGGGAAAATTTCAGAGTGGGCAAAATGATTAATCAAATAAAACCAGCAAAACTAAACAGTCGAGGCCAAAACTAACAGCATGAATTTGCTAGCGGGCGTGCTTAATGGAGTGTCTGATTTTTTTGGCTTGGATATTGGCACGACGGCGATTCGGTTGGTGCATTTGCACGGCAGTGGCGGCAGTAAGTCGCTGGTGAAATACGCTTATGTGCCGATTGAGGCCAAAGTTGTGTCCAGCGATTCCAAAGTTGATCAGCAAAAATTAGTCAAAACCATCAAAGAATTAATTACCCAGGCCGATATGACGACGCGCAATGTGGCCGTTGGTTTGCCGGCGCAGAAAGTTTTTACAACCGTCGTGGACGTTGACCGGCTGCCGGGCAACGAGCTGAATTCGGCCATTAAATATCAGGCCGATTCGCTGATTCCGACATCGATCAAAGAATCCAAAATCGATTTTGCCAGCATCGGCGATTCACCGAGCGACAAAACCAAGATTGAAATCTTGCTATCGAGCGTTACCAATAGCTTTATCGAGGATCGTTTGGATATGCTAGAAAGCCTTGGCTTGAACGTCATCGCGTTTGAGCCGGACAGTTTGGCACTTGGCCGCGCGCTGGTGCCGGCCGGCGCGACGACGCCGCAAATGGTGCTGGATATTGGCAACCGCAGCAGCGATTTGGCGATCATTATGAACGATGCGCCGCATTTGGTGCGCTCGATTGCCACTGGCAGCGAAGCGATTGTCCGCTCGGCGGCGCAAAATTTGAACGTCGATAATGCCCAGGCGCAGCAATTTGTATCGAAATTTGGGCTCAATAAAGACAAGCTGGAAGGTCAAGTTTATCAGGCGGTTATCGGCACCATCGATGTTTTGGTCGGCGAAATCGAAAAGTCGATCAAGTTTTTTGCGACGCGCTATCCGGCTGCCAAGCTGGAGCGCATTATCGTTACTGGCGGCGCGGCGACCTTGCCGGAATTGCCGCTTTATATTGCCAATAAATTCGGTGTCAATGTCGAGATTGGCAATGCCTGGCGCAACGTGTCATTCACGCCCAATCGGCAGAACGAGCTACTAGCCGTGTCTAATCAATTCGCGGTGGCCGCGGGATTGGCGGAGCGGCAGCTATGACGAGACCATTAGCCATTAGCTATTATCATGTCATCATTTTGGCCAGCTGCGCTGATATATTTATTGCAAAAGCCATCGGCTTTTGGCGATACAGGTTACAAGTTACAGGCCACAAGCTAATGGCAAACCGGAGTTTTGCATTGTGATTCAGTTTAATTTATTGCCCGATGTCAAGATGGCTTTTATCCGCGCGCAGCGGATCAAACGGCTGGTGATTTTTGTGTCCGTGGCCGTGGCCATTGTGGTCTTAGTCATATTTATTATTTTGATTGTCTACGTTGACATTATTCAAAAAAACCATCTGAGCTATTTAAACCATAATATCAAAAGCAATCAAAGCCAACTGGGCAGAACCAATGATCTCAATAAAATTTTAACGGTGCAAAACCAGCTGGGCGCGCTGCCGTCCATCGACGCCCAGAAACCGGTGGCCACCAGGCTGTTTAATGATATGGCCAAAGTTACACCGGTGGCGGCCAATATTTCGTCGCTCAATGCTGATTTTCAAAATAATACACTAGAAATTCAAGGCAACGCCAATGATTTGAAAACCGTCAACCAATACGTCGATACGCTGAAATCGACGACTTATGGCAAAACTAAAAGCTCGGCCTTTTCTAATGTCGTTTTGTCGTCCTTTGGTTTGCAAACCGGCAAAGGCGCTAATTATAAAATCGATCTGGATTTTGATCGGGCGATTTTTGACACTTCTAAGAGCGGCCAACTAACGGTTCCGAACAAAATTGCCAGCAATTCGATTGCCCAGCGGCCAACATTGTTGTTCAAAAAACAACCTAAAATTCAACAAGGCCAACCCAGCAGCGGAGGTAATCAATAATGGCCAAGTCGCCGTCAGTCAAGCAACTCAAAATCGATAAAGCTAACGCCACGATTGTGGCCGTAACTTCGGTCGCGGCCTTTGTGATTATCTTTTCGTTTATCGCCAGCCGGGCTTTGATTAGCCAAATGGGCTATCAAAATCGGGTGGCCGCGGCCCGCAAAACGGCCTTAACGCAGCTAAAAAGCGATGTTAGTGTCGAACAAAACCTTAATGCTTCGTACAAAGCTTTCGAAACCCAGACGCAAAATATTATCGGCGGCAATTCTAGCGGCCAGCAAGCCAGCGACGGCGACAACGCCCAAATTGTGCTAGACGCTTTGCCCAGCAAATATGATTTTCCGGCGCTGACCAGCAGTTTGCAAGCTTTGCTCAGCCGCCAAAGCATTAATATCGATGAGATTGGTGGCACCGACGATCAGTTGCAGCAGCAAAATACGGCTAGCGCCTCGCCTGCGCCGGTGGCTATGCCATTTAGTTTTAAAATTGATGGCGGCTATCAAAACATCCAAAAAGTGGTCAGCGACTTTCAAAATTCCATCCGGCCGCTGCAGCCGCTGACTATGAAATTATCAGGCAACCAAAATGATCTGACGCTAGAAGCCAGCTATCAAACATATTATCAACCAGGTAAAAAATTCGTCATCACCAGCAGGGAAATACAGTGAAACAAAAAGATATCGTAACCATCATTATCGCCGTTGCCGTGAGCGCCGTGATTTCGATATTTGTCGCCAAATTTTTGTTTAACACGCCCAAGAATCGCCAGCAAAAAGTTGAAGTTGTGCCGTCGATTTCCGAGAATTTTCCGACGCCGGACACAAAATATTTTAATCAAAAATCGATTAATCCGACGCAACTTATTAAGATTGGCAACAATAATAATCTGACTCCGTTTGCTCAACCCAAGACTAAGGGCTAAGGGCTAAAGGTTTAAATAAATATGGCGGTCTTATCGGTTGACACCCAAAAGCAAGTCGAGGACGAGCTGCTGCGGCGCAAGCTTATTACGCCCGGTGATATCACCAAAATCAAAGAAGAAGCCAAGCAAAAAGGCCAGCCGTTTATGGGCTTATTGGTCAGCGGCGGCCATGTCAGCGATGAAGAGTTAACCGGCATTATTGCCAAAATCAACAAAGTGCCCTATGTCAATCTGAGCAAGGCGCGCGTTGATAGCAAGGTTTTGGAGCTATTGCCGCAGGACACGGCTGAACATTATATGGCCGTGCCGCTGGGCGAAATGCAAAACAGCTTGGTGGTGGCTATGCTGGACGCCGATAATTTGCAGGCGGTAGATTTTTTATCGAACAAAATCGGCCGACCGCTAAAAGTTTATTCAGCCAGCGAATCGGGCATTCGCAATGTCTTAAAACAGTATAAGTTAAGCCTTGGCCAGGATATTGCCGGCGAAGTTATCGGCTCGCCCGGCAAACAAAACGCCAAAACTCCGGCCCTAAACGACAAAGATAAAACTATCAAAACCATCGTCCAAGATTCGCCGATATCTGAGGCGCTGTCGACGATTTTGGAATACGCCGCCAGCAACCGCGCCAGCGACGTGCACATGGAACCGACCGAAACCATGTTCAAAATTCGCTGCCGCATCGACGGCATGCTGCGCGAAATTATGCAGTTGCGCAAAAGCACCGAGCCGGCGCTGGTGTCGCGCGTCAAAATTTTATCGAGTTTGAAAATCGACGAACACCGCATTCCGCAGGACGGCGACTTTAGCATTATCGCGGGCGGGCACAAAATCGATTTGCGTATCGCCATTTCGCCGGTGGTTTGGGGCGAGCAAGTGGTGATTCGCTTGCTCGATAAATCCGGCACCAGTCTGAGACTGGAAGACATGGGTTATGGTGGCCGGACGCTGCGCGCTGTCAGAAACGGCGTGGCGCAAACCAGCGGCATGGTTTTGACATCCGGCCCGACGGGATCGGGCAAATCGACTTCTATGTACGCGCTGCTGCAAGAAATAAAATCTAGTAACGTCAATATCGTTACCATGGAAGATCCGGTGGAATATAAAATTGACGGCATTAATCAAATCCAGGTCAATAATGGCGTTGGTTTGACTTTTGCGTCCGGACTGCGCTCGATTTTGCGTCAAGATCCGGACGTCATTATGGTCGGCGAAATTCGCGACAAAGAAACGGCCGAACTAGCGGTGCAGGCGGCGCTGACCGGACATTTGGTTTTTTCGACGTTGCACACCAATTCGGCGGGCGGCATTTTGCCGCGACTGCTCGATATGGGCGTCGAACCATTTTTGATTGCTTCGACGGTGCGCACCGTTATCGGCCAACGTTTGGTGCGCCGTATCGGCTCGCAAAAAGAAAATTATACGTCTGATGCCGTAGAAACAGCCGCCATTAACACCGCCATGAACAACATTTTGCCGGCTAGCCTGGCCGATCAGCAGAAAGTCAGCCATGATTTGGGCTATCAAGGCTTGCCACTTCGGGCACAAAACGCTTATACTTTAAGTAGAGGCATTGACAGCCTGGAAGCACCCGAAGGTTACAAAGGCCGCATGGGCATTTACGAAGCCTTCGAAGTAACTAATAAAATTCAGGATTTAATTTTAAAACGCTCAACCAGCGGTGAAATCCAAGCCCAAGCTCAAACTGAAGGCATGGTAACCATGCGCGAGGACGGCTATTTGAAAGTTTTAAGCGGGCAAACCACCGTAACCGAAATAAACCGCGTGGCATCTGAAGGCAGCATTTAAAAATATGAAAAAGCAGACATTACCAATTACCAAATTACCAGTAGCAATGCATCGCCAATTAGCTATTAGCCATGTAGCTTCAACAATTGGTAAATTGTTAATTGCTAATGCTCGGTCATTTGTTAATGGTAAATGGCTCATGGCAGCGACCGAAGGCAGCGTCTCGGCATTTATTTCATATTTCAAATTTCACATTTTTTATTTGTCATGGGGTGAATTAATAAATAAATTACTACAGGCGCAACGCGCGCCAAAAAGGGTCAACAGTCAATGGTCAATGGCCAATCGAGCGACCCAAGGGAGCGTCTAGTGCAAGGCCAGCCTAAAATCGAAGTTTTGCTGGAAGAAGTCGTGCGCAAAAAAGCTTCCGACTTGCACTTGCAGGTCGGGCTGCCGCCGATGCTTCGGATTGACGGCACGCTGGTCGCTGTGCACGGCGCCGATTTATTGACCGAAGAAACGCTGGAGACGCTGGTGTTTGCCATTTTGGACGAGGACCAAAAGCAGATATTGCTCAAAGACAAAGAATTCGACTTCAGCTTCGCCTTCGGCGATCTCGGCCGATTTCGGGTCAACGCTTTTCACGAGCGCGGCAATATGGCAGCGGCTTTGCGGCTGATCCCGAACGAAATTTTGAGCGTCGAGCAGCTCGGTTTGCCGGCGGTTGTCAGCAAGTTTGCTAATTATCCGCGCGGTTTGGTGCTGGTTACTGGTCCGACGGGATCGGGCAAATCGACCAGTTTGGCGTCATTAGTCGACCGCATCAACAGTGAACAATCCAAGCACATCATCACCATCGAAGACCCAATCGAATACACCCACAAATCCAAAAAATCGATTGTCGTGCAGCGCGAGGTGCATTATGATACTTATTCTTTTAGCGCGGCGCTGCGCTCGGCTTTGCGCGAGGATCCGGACGTGGTTTTGGTCGGCGAAATGCGTGATTTAGAGACGATCGCGAGCGCCATCACGATTGCCGAAACTGGGCACTTGGTGTTTGCCACGCTGCACACCAACAGCGCGTCGCAAAGTATTGATCGCATGATTGACGTTTTCCCGCCGCATCAGCAATCGCAAATCCGCGCCCAGCTGGCCAACATTTTGACAGTCATTTGTTCGCAGCGGCTGGTGCCGTCCATTGGTGGCGGCCGGGTGGTAGCGGCCGAAGTTTTGGTGGCTACGCCGGCGGTGCGCAATATTATTCGCGAAGGCAAAAGTCACCAGTTGGAGGCCGTCATCCAAACCGGCGCTGAATTTGGCATGCAATCGATGGACAGAAATTTGGTCGGCCTGGTCAAAGACGGCACCATTACTTATGAAGAAGCGCGCAATGTGGCCGTCGACATGGAAGAACTTGAACGATTGATGAGGGAATAAGTCGCTATGCTTCAATTACCAATTAGCAATTTACCAATGGCCATGCATTACCGATTAGCAATTAACTATGAAACTTACAATCCGCAGCATTGTCCTAAATTGCCATTTGCCATTCGCCAATTCACATTTATGGCTCATTTGTCATTTCTCATTGAGCAAACTCTAAATCGATTATTACGGACGAAGTCCGTTCCAAAAATGGTCAATGGTCAATGGTCAATGGTCAATGGAGCGAGCTTAGCGAGCGTCTGGAGCGACTGGTGCTAACCTATCAATACGTGGCGCGCAATCCGAGCACCGGTGCGCGGATCAAGGCCAATGTCGAGGCTCAAAGCGAGCAAGACGCTGCGCGCGTCATCAAAAAAGAAGGCTTGACGCCGATCGAAATCAAACTGACCGGCTCGAAACTGCTAAACGGACCGCTGAAAAAACTCAGCCGCGTGCGGGCCAAAGACCGCGTGTTGTTTGCGCGCCAATTATCGACCCTGATCAATGCCGGCTTGCCGCTGGCCCAAAGTTTGCGCAGCGTCAACGACCAAACCACGTCCAAGCCGCTCAAAATAGTCATCAGCGATTTGACGGTCCAAATCGAAGGCGGCACGGCTTTATCGGTAGCGCTGGCCAGCCATCCAAATGTCTTTGACAAAGTGTTTATCAGCCTAGTGGCGGCTGGCGAAACGTCCGGCACTCTGGACACAGCGCTGGAGCGGATTGCCATTCAGCAAGAAAAAGACGCCGATATTTTGAGCAAAGTCCGCGGCGCCCTGACCTATCCGGCGATTGTTGTCTTGATCATGATTGCCGTTGTGGTGTTTATGCTGGTCAAGGTTTTGCCGCAGGTCAAGGTGCTGTATAAAACTTTTCCTGGCGCCAAACTGCCCATCGAAACGCGCGCGCTGCTGGGCTTGTCGTATTTTGTGATTCATTATTGGTGGGTGGTGCTGATAATTGTCATCGTGTTAGGCTTTTTGCTGAAGCGTTATCTGAGTACCAAATCCGGGCACCGGGCTTTTGACACTATAAAATTGCGCATGCCGCCGCTATCAAATTTATTTAAAAAAGTTTATATGGCGCGCTTTGCCCGCACCGGCTCGACTCTGGTGGTCGCCGGCGTGCCGCTGTTGCAAGTTTTGCAGATTACGTCCGATGCGGTTTCCAATGTGCTGGTCGAAGATTCCATCAAAAAAGCGGCCGATAAAGTCAAAGGCGGCAAAGCCTTGAGCGATTCGCTGACGAATGATCCCAACTTTTTGCCGCTGGTGCCGAACATGCTGCGCATCGGCGAACAATCTGGCTCGATGGAAAAAATGATGGCCAAAACCGCCGAATATTACGAAAAAGAAGTCGACAGCGCCATCAAAAACATTTCGACCATCATTGAACCGATTATGATGGTGTTGCTTGGCATCATGGCGCTGATTATCGTAGCCGCCGTGCTGCTGCCGGTTTACAGTCTGGCCGGCTCGGGCAATATCCGGTTTTAAGAAGTTTTTAGTTGATAGTTTGTAGGGTTTAGGTTTCGGACATTATAAACTATTAACCAAAAACTATAAACTAACCAGCTCTTCCTGTGGATAAAGCTATTGTTTTTTATTAGCACTAGCTGTATCATTTAAAAGTATAAGATAGTAATAATAAAAAATAACCTAGTAAGCAAAGGGGCACTTGCTGCAAATGATAACAAATATTAAACAACGAAAATCTGATAATCAGGGCTTCACCATCATCGAAACCATGATTGTCTTGGCCATTGCCGGATTAATCTTATTAATCGTTTTCTTGGCCGTTCCAGCTTTGCAGCGCAGCGCCCGCAACACTCAGCGCAAAAACGACGTCTCAGCCATCGGTGCGGCGCTTTCTAATTACATTGACAATAATGGCGGCCAGTTCCCCGACACAGTGCAAAAAGCTGGATCGTCTAGATCAGTTGAATTTTTGTGCACTAAAGGTACAACTCATTGTGACTCAACCGACAAGAACATTGAATCCGCAAAACTTGGTTATTACGACCCTGGCCTGTCAACACTTCCCGTATCAATGGAATATCAACAAGGTCCAGGAGCCGGTACGCAGCCCACCACAGAAACTGTCGTAGTAGACACCGGCGAAGAATGTAACCCTACCGGAACTGGCGTAGCTGCCAAGGCCCGATCTCGCTCGGTCGCCATTCTTTACCAAACAGAAACTGGTGGCTCACCGGCCAATCAATGCATCAACGATTAGATAAAGCATAAATTGTAATAAATTGTAAACCTTAAGGCGTCCCACGGTTTTTAATTAAACCTTAAAACATGGGGCGCCTTTTTGTGTTACGATAAGGCTAATGTTTGTGATTGTTGTGGTGTTGATTGTGGTGGGATTGGCGCTGGGCAGTTTTTGCAATGCGCTGGTCTGGCGGCTGCACGAGCAGGCCAAAATAGCCAAATCCAAAAAATCTAAAAAAACCAAGGCGCGGCTGAAAAAGCTGTCGATTTTTCGCGGTCATTCGATGTGTCCAAGCTGCGGCCAGGAACTAGCCGTGCGCGATTTGCTGCCGGTTTTTAGCTGGCTGTGGTTGCGCGGTAAATGCCGCTATTGCCAGAAGCAGGTTGCAAAGCAATATCCGCTGGTGGAAATTATCGTGCCCGGACTATTTGTTTTTTCGTATTATTTTTGGCCGCTCGGATTTAGCGGCGTGGGGCTGTTTCAGTTTATTTTATGGCTGGCTTTTATAGTCGGCTTTACGGCGCTTAGCGTTTATGACCTGCGCTGGAAGCTTTTGCCCAATCGGATTGTATTTCCGTTGATTGGTTTGGCGGCCTGGCAAGCTTTAATTATGATTACGGTTTTTGGCGGCGATTTAAGCAGTTTGCTGGGCGCGGTTTACGGCGTGTTGATTGCCGCCGGATTTTTTTTCGTGTTGTTTGAAGTTTCGCGCGGGCGCTGGATTGGCGGCGGCGATGTCAAATTGGGCGTGATTTTGGGGCTAATTTTGGCCGAGCCGGCCGAAGCTGTGCTGATGCTATTTATCGCCTCGCTGGCCGGCACCATCGCGTCATTGCCGTTTATGATTTTCGGACACATGAATCGCCGCAGCCAGGTTCCGTTTGGCCCGTTTTTGATGCTCGCGACCGTCATCACCTATTTATTTGGCGCTGGCGTAATCACCTGGTACAAAAATTTATTCATCGGCTAGAGTTTTAGGCTGATAGGACTTACGCATTTTGCACATTTTGGGCGGAAACCTGCGCTCCTCATTCCGGCGTATTTTAATACGCCTACATTTCGGTGCTCGTTTTTCATCCCAAACTGCGTTTAAAATGCGAAAGTCCTTTATAGTTTACAGTTGATAGTTTGCAAAAACGCCAACTTGAAATCTCTGACTATCATCTATCATATTCCATCTGGTACACGCTTATGCTTCTGTGCTATAATTCAAGGCATGAAGGGTGTCAAAAAGCCCGATATTTTGACTAGGCCGGACTTGGCAAAAAGTTGCGGCGGTTTTACGATTATCGAAATTATAATTTTTTTAGCTGTTAGCGCGGCGATTTTTGCCAGCGCCATGACGCTGCTCAGCGGTAAACAAAGTAAAACCGAGTTTTCTACCGGCATCACCCAGCTGACTTCGGGTTTGCAAAGCGCGGTTGGCAATGTGGCTAATGGTTACTATAATTTACCGCCGGATTACAAATGCTCGGCCGGCTTGAGCGGTGCGCCGACTATCTCTGGCGGTGGCAGCAGCACTTTGGGGACCAATACTGGCTGCACGTTTATTGGCGAGGTCTTGCAGTTTGGTACCGGCTCGTCAGACAATCAAACTTATACAATTTATCCGGTTGTGGGGCGGCAGTATGCGCCAGGCGGAACAGGCACGGATGATGTTACTAATCTAGCTCAAGCGATACCGACTAGCAGCATTGCCGGACCCGACATAACTTCAGCCACAAGCTTGCCCTATGGCATTACTGTGCATCATGGCGGCATGACGTATAGTAATGGCGGCAGCACAACTAATATCGGCGCCGTGGGCTTTTTGACGACCTTTAATGGCTATTCGGGGAGTGTTACGAATGATTTGAACTCTGGCTCTCAGAATGTGCAGATTATTCCCATGCCTGGTTCCAGTTTGACGGAAACCAAGGCTACGCAAGTCGGGCAAATCAATAGTCTGACCGATAATTGCCCCAGTTCGCCGCCTGGATCGGTCTGTTACGTCAATACTGGTAGGTTTGGCAGCCAGATTGCGCCTAAAAATCCGGACGGCGGTGTCAATATTTGCTTTGATAGCGGTTCGACTGGCGAATCGGCGCTAATGATAATCGGCGGATCGAATAGCCCGACCAGCATCACCTTAAAACGTTTTAGCCAGAAAGGTTGCGCCTAAGCCTATGAAATTGCAGTTTGTAAAATTAACCAGCCAAGCGGGCGATACTATCGTAGAGGTGCTAATTGCGACGGCGATTTTGGGTCTGATTCTGGCTGGAGCTTACGCCACCTCTAACCGTTCACTGAACAGCGAGCGCGATGCTCAGGAACACACCCAGGCACTGACGATTGCTCAATCCCAAATCGAAAGCTTGCGCAGCGCCGGCTCGTTACAATCTGGTCCGGCCGGGGCCGTTACAGCAACTTGCTTTGATGCTAGCGGACAGCCATTAAGCTTTGCCCATTGCTTGATAGCTAGCGATCAATCTAATGTCGTCGCCACTTGCCCCAGCGCTACGCCCTATTGTTACAAAATCACCGACAGCCCAGTGCCTAGCAGCGCAGCCATATTAAATCCGGCCAATATTTCAACCAGCCCGAAGGTAACAGCTATAACTTATCAAGTAATAATAACCTGGCCGAGCATCACCGGCGGCCAAAATTATACTCAGCTATATTATCGGACGCAGTAGGACAAAAATTCATGAAGCAAATGCATAGCAAACTCAAATCTAATAACCAAGGCTTTACCATAGTCGAGCTGTTGATTGCCACGGCCGTTTTTGCAATTGTGCTTTTGATCGTCACGGTGGCTGTGCTTTATGTCACCAATACTTATGTAAAAGGCGATGTCGATGCCCAGACCCAGGATACTACTCGAAGCGTGCTGCAAACCATTGCCCAGGCTATTCAGTTTAATAAGTCTAGCTCGGTGAGCCTAACATCTAATAACGGTGGATCGGGCAATGGTTATTTTTGCATTGGTAATAATGTTTATGTTTATCAGCTGAATAAAGAAATCGGCAGCAACACAGCAGCTGGCCAAGTACCGCACGCTTTATTAGTGCTCGGCGGCAATAATCCGACTTGTCCTAGCGGCGGCAGTTTGCCGGCTAAATTTGTGGGCTATTTGCATGCCGCTAATGGCGGCGGCAGTGGCAACCACGAATTATTGGCCCATGACCTGCGGCTCGGCCAATTATCGATCACTCAGCCCATTAGCGGTAAACCAACTTTTAAAATTAGTTTGACAGTCGGCTATGGCAATGAGTTTGCCGCGACGCCCATCAAGGCTTATTCGTGTCCGCAAGAAAGTTTTGGCGGCCAGTTTTGCGATGTTTCGACTTTGACAACAACGGTAAGTTCGCGTATACATTAAAGTAAGTTATGATTAAAATTCAAATCATTAAATTACCAAGACTGGCAGCTGGCCTGAAGCAGCGTCAAGACGGCTTTGCTGCCTTTGCCGTTACTTTGATAATGATTATTGTTTTAAGCTTGATTGTGCTGGGCTTTGCCAGTAATGCTCGCCAGGAACAGCGGCGGGCTGTCGACGCGCAGCTGAGCACAACAGCTTATTACGCGGCCGAAAGCGGCGTCAATGATGCTTATGCGGTGATTAAGGCTGACATAGGTAACACACCGACTATTATTCCGCCCAATCAAACTAGCTGCACTGGCGGCAGCTACGGCGGCTCGGCGGCTAGTAATTTGTCGAGTAACGTTGCCTATACTTGCTTGCTGGTCAATACCGCGCCGCTATCATTAAACTATGTGCCGCTAGCCACCGGCCATGGCCAGGTGGTGCCGATTTTCGGCCAAAATGGGGCCGGCGGAGTCGGCGTAGCTACGCCCGTAAAATCGATTACGATTAGCTGGCAACAAGACGGCGCTTCTAGTTATAATTTTAGTAGTTGCCCGAGTAATGATAGTTTTCCGGCGCGTGATAGCTGGCCGGCCAGCACGTGCAGCGCCGGCATGTTGCAGGTTGATATTGCGCCGGCATCCGGCTGGACAAACCAAAGCCAGTTGCAAAAGGATACTAAAACCGTGTTTTTGCAGCCCGGCCATTCTGCCGGCAGCGCCAGCATATCAAACGGGGAAGTTGTTAGCGCTTCGTGCGGTTCGGCTGCGACCGGACAATATGCCTGCACGGAAGATTTAAGTGGTGGTCTGCCGTCCGCCCCTAACGGAACTTATTATTTGCACATCACGCCAATTTATCTAAGCGCCGATCTTTCGATAACAGCTAGTTCCACTAGTTCCGATGCTTCCGGGCAACTGCACTTATATAATGCTCAAGCTTTGATCGATTCTACCGGCAAGGCCAGCGACGAACTGAGGCGCATCCAGGAGCGGGTATCGATTAATAGCGTCGGTAATAACGACGTGCCTGACAATGCCCTGCAAATCAAAAACGGCATTTGCAAACAATTCACCGTCCGGCCCTTTGTGGTTGGAATTAATACCGCTTGTTAATTTATGCTTGGCGGGCGCGTCTTTAAGCTTGGCAAATATTTAATCTAGACTTCCCAAGGATTTTAAGTTTTGTCTTACATTGGCGTGAAACCGCTCGTGCACGCTTTTGAGATGCGGATCGGTTACGTGCGTATAAATTTGAGTGGTGGCGATGTTGCTGTGGCCGAGCATGGCTTGGACACTGCGCAAATCGGCGCCGTTCATTAATAAATCTGTGGCAAAACTATGGCGCAAAGTGTGTGGGCTGACGTGCTTGGTGATGCCGGCCAGACGAGCGTAGCGGCTGACTAAGCGCTGCACGCTGCGTGGTGTTAAACGGCTGTAATTGCCGCTATTATCGATAGTCTTAGCGCCGCGGTAGCGCACAAATAGTGGCGCGGCCGTGTCTTGGCGTTTTTGCAAATAATGATCAATCCATTTGGCGGCCTCGGGGCTGATGAAAATCGGGCGATCCTTTTGGCCTTTGCCGCGGACCATAAATTCGCGGCGGGTTAAATTGACGTGGTCGCGGTCTAAATTGGTCAGTTCTGAGACGCGCAAGCCGCTAGAAAATAGCAATTCCAAAATCGCTCGGTCGCGTAATCCACTTAATTTATTGAGGTCAGGCTGAGCAAATAATTTGTTCAACTCACTTTCATTGAGAAAAGTTACTTGTTTTCTGACGGTCCTAGCCAGCTCAATTTTATCGGCGGGTAATGCTAGAATATCGCGCCTGGCGCAAAATTTCAGGAAGCTTCTAAGCGCGATTAAATGGTAATTACTGGTCGATTTTTGCAGTTCGTCGCTAGTATTTGTGCCTAGCCGGTTTAGCCAAAGCCGCCATTTGCGGACTAGCTCCGGCGTAATGTCGCTGAGCGCAATATCGTCACCGGCAAAATCGATTAGGCGCGTCAAATAATGGTCGTAATTGGCGATGGTTTTTTGCGAGCGGTTTTGCTCGATTTCCAAATATTCCAAAAATTCGGTTTTGGTTTTAGCAAATTGCATGGCAGACTTTATTATAGCATTTTTTAGGCTAGCTTTAGTTGCCTGATTATGGCCATATCTGTTACAATTAAAAAATTAAATAGGAAAACATTATGGAACAGACGCTCGTAGTTTTTAAGCCCGATGCCGTTCAGCGCGCTCTAGTCGGTGAAATTTTAAGCCGCTTTGAAAGGGCGGGATTCAAAATTGTGGCTATGAAAATGCTGGTGCCAGACGCCAAAATGCTGACCGAGCATTATCCAGACTCGCTAGTGCCTATTGTCGGCAATAAGACCAAAAAAGATTGGGACAACTACGGTATAAAATATACCGAATCGGCCGAAGAAATCGGCCGCATGATTGTCGATGAAACCAGGTCTTTCATGCGTAGCGGACCAGTTATTGCCGCGGTTTTAGAAGGTGGATATATCGTTGAGGTTGTGCGCAAGCTGGTTGGCAGCACCGGGCCAAAAGATTCGGCGCCGGGCACGATACGCGGCGATTATGCTCATTTAAGCTTGGGCAGGGCTTCGTCGGCAGGCAAGGGCGCCGCTAATTTGCTGCATGCTTCCGGAGACGTCGAAGAGGCCAAAAAAGAAATAGCCCTGTGGTTTAAGCCGGATGAACTGCATAGCTATAAAGTAGCTCACGAGCATTTTACTCATGCCTAAAGTTTGTTTAAGCTCTTATTTTAAGTAAACTTGTAAATTAAAGCAGAATATCATGAATGCAAATGCCCGATCTGCTTAAAGCCTGCCCCTGTAGTTCAATGGATAAAACAACTCCGTCCTAAGGAGAAGCTGGCGGTTCGAATCCGTTCGGGGGCACCAAGGGGAACAGCAAGAAATTTCCAGCTAAGATTGCTACAATAATAGTCATGGCCAAAAAGCAAGACGACAGTTCGGCCGAGCACGTCAAATATTTTGACGATCAATTTGATGACGAGGAGGTGCTGTATGTTTTTCGCAAGCATCCACTGGTGATGCGCAAGGGGCTTATTTTGGGTCTGCTGCCGCTGGTTTTGGGCGCTTTGCCGTCGCTATTTAAACCTAGTATTGGCTTTGGTTGGTTTTTTGGCGGCCTTGGCATTGGCCTTGGCGTCGGGATTATTGTGTTTCTGCCGTTTTGGATTAGTTGGCACTACAGCGTGTTTATTGTGACCAGCCAGCGGTTGGTGCAAATTACTCAAAAAGGCCTGTTTCACCGCGGTGTGGTCGATATGGCGTTGCATCAAATTCAGATGGTGAATTACGAAATATCCGGCTTGCAGGAGACGCTGCTCGGCTTTGGCACGGTTATGTTGCAAACTATGATGGGCGATTTGGTGATTCACTATGTCCATCATCCGGCCAAAACCCAAAAGCGGATACTGGAAATTTTGCGCCAAATGGGTGTCGTGCCAAAATCCTATCAAACTCCAGGCGGTCAAGGACCGGAAATCGAAAATGAAACGTAAGAAACTACCCAAATTACAATTACCGAGCGCGCAAAAATTGAAAAAGCTTAAACGGCCGCACATCAAGAAAAAGGATGCCGCCACGCGCTTCGACGAAGCCTTAAAAAACCTGCCCAATATTACCAACGAAACGCTGGCTTCGCAGCGCGAAGAAGTGATTGGCGGGGCGCGTAAATATATTTATCCGCTGAAACAATCAAAACATAATATCGTGCGCTATTCGATTGGCTTTTTTGTGCTGATCGTGCTGGTATTTTTCGGCTATAGTTTGCTGGTAATTTACAAATTTCAGACGCATTCTAGCTTTATTTACGCCGTTAGCGAGGTAATTCCGTTTCCGGCGGCCAAAGCCGGGCCGCGCTGGGTCAGCTACCAGGATTATTTATTTCAGCTGCGCCACTACATTCATTATTATCAGAATCAACAGCAGGTCAACTTTAGCAGCAAGTCGGGCAAAGCGCAGCTGGCTAATTTTAAAAAGCTGGCCTTAAAGCAAGTTATCAATCAGGGCTATATTAAACAATTGGCGGCTAAAAATCACGTGTCAGTCAGCCCAAATGAAGTTAATAACGAATTAAATTTGGTGCGGCGCGAGGATCGTTTAGGCAGCACTAACAAGCAGCTTGATGGCGTCTTGAGTCAATTTTATGGTTGGACAGAAGCAGATTTTAAAACCGAATTAAAGCAGCAGCTGCTAGCCCAAAAAGTCGTTTCTAAGCTGGACAGCGCGACCCACCAACGAGCCCAAAACGCGCTCGATTTATTAAATAGCGGCAAAACTAAATTTTCTGAGGTGGCCAAACAATATTCAGAAGACACCGCTACTAATGCTAATGGTGGCAAATTCGGCTTTATCATCAATCAAAGCAGCCAGAACGTTCCGCCGCAGACGCTGGCAACCCTGCAAACTCTAAAGCCCGGCCAGATTTCCGGTATCGTCGATTTGGGCAACGCCCTGGAAATCGACAAAGTTATTTCGAGTAAACACGGGCAAATCAAAGCTGGCCATATCCTGTTCAATTTCAAAAGCATCAATAGTTTCATAAAACCGCTTAAGGCTAGCCAAAAACCGCGGGTGTTTATCAAAGATTAAGCGCTGTTAAAGATTTGCTTTTAAATTCACCAGCTGCTATGATTACCTCTGTTGTGGGATGAGACAAAGCTACGGTTTTTCTCATCGCTCGTCGGCTAAGCCGACCCGCCTTTGGCGGGCAAGCTCGCTGCTCTTTTCCTTTCTGGGTCAAGCTTGAAATAAAACATGGAGCTGTCTAGATTATGGCTATACAAAACTCCAATTCAAGGAGCATAGCGACTGAATGGAGTTTTGAGAGTACGACCGTAGCGCCAGGTCGAAGCTTTTGGCGTTAGAGCGGCAAAACAAGATTGGCGCGTACGCTAAGGACGAGGGCTCGTAGTGAAGTGGTTATCACGCCTCCCTGTCACGGAGGAGATCGCCGGTTCAAATCCGGTCGAGCCCGCCAAACCGTACGAAGAGCTGTGACAAGCTCGGTATCACCCCCGTTATTGGGGGTGTTTTCTTTAGTTCGAAAGTTGCTAACGACCTTGCGGTGCCTTTCGACCCGTTTCGAAATCGCCTCTGTATATGGGTTGTAAGTAACGTGTAATGCAGTGCCGTCTAGTTTGAGACTGGTAAATAGCTCACTCAGTAATATGCGTTTCTCGGCAGGCGATTTGGTGGCATACACTACCGCTGCTTGCTGTGATTTTTCGAGTACGTCAACGCCTCTGTGAAGCTGCTTGCGGCTGCGGTCGGCCAGGCCGGTAATTTGCGTCTCAAGCTCTTTCTGCTGCTGAACTTTTTCTTTACTCAACTGGTCGTACCTTTCAACGGATATACGCTCGCTCAACCTGTCTTCGTATAGGATATCCAGACTGCGCTTCAGGCTGTCGTGATTGCTGCGTAGCTGCTCGACGCTAGCGCTGTAATCGTACATATCATTTTGGTGCTTGGCTTTAAGCGCTTCGATAATCCACTCGGCAATCTCAGGCGATGGGCACAACAGCTTTTCGAAGTGCTTAAACAGCTGCTCTTCGATAATCTTCTGTGTAGCATACTTCTTTGACGGACAACCCTTGTAGCGATTGCAGTGGCCATACCAGGTGCCTTTTTGAAACTCCCAGGAAATTGTGCCACCACAGTCTTCGCATTGGATAATTCCACGCAAGTCGGGGTCGTGCTTTTGGTATTTCGGTGGCGTTTTTCGGTGCATCTTAGCTTGCACGGCGCTCCATAAGTCTTCATCTAAAAATAGCTCTTGCTTACCGTCATAATCTATACCTTGCCAGCGATTTTTACCGGTGTAGAATGGGTTAGCCAGTATATTTTCGGCTAGAGTGCTGCGCGAGTACGGGCGGCCTTTGCTAGTGCGTATACCGATATCACCTGCGTACCTAGTAATGGTAGTCAAAGAATGACTAGGGTTTAGGTAGCTTTCGAACAACTTAATTAGCAGCGGTACTTTTTCAGGGTCGGGTATGTGTATTTTATGCTTCTTTTCGCCGATAGTCTTATAGCCGTATGGTGGTTTACCTGGTAGCCAGCCGTCCGCTAGCTTTTCCATTCGGCCTTTGTAAACTTCTTCTCGAAGATTATCAGTGTAGTTCTTGGCAAACAGTACCTTAACACCCCAGTTCAGCTTGTCTTGAGAGCGCGAGTGCTTATACATTACTAAGCTATCTTTGATTAGATGTACGTGGCGACTATCGTCAGCTTCTAGCCAGTCGTCAATCATTACCATATCTTTGAATGAGCGAGTTAAGCGGTCTGCTTTCTCGACGACTAGCTGCTTAATCCGGTTAGCTGTTAGGTACTTCATCATTTCATTAAATACCCGCCGCTCCGTTGCTTTTGACGCTGTTTCCGCTATCCTGAATGTTTTAGCAACCTTGAGTTGCTTCTTAGGGCAGTACTCGTTTGCTAACCGCTCCTGGGCGTCTAGTGAGTAGCCCTCTTCCTCTTGTGCGCGGCTAGATACACGAGCTAACACCACGCATCTTACAGCTTCTTCTACCATTGCTTTCTCCTTTCAGAGCTATCAACTTAATGGGGACAGCTCGCGGACACAACCTCGCTAGAAGCTGTACGAACTGCCCCCATTAAGAAGCAATGGTAGTCCTAGCGATTAGTTGTGTCCATTTCTATTTTATCACATTCACCCCCGTTATAAAGCAAGATTTCGTAAACGTTTACCAGGTGCTTGCCTATACCGGTGGCCTCGTCGATACTGACAGGGCGGTCAAGCTCACGCTCGAGTATCCGGCGGAGCTGCTCATAGTCTATATCGGCAGCTGTGATACTCACGCGTCGATTTCCTCTAAATAATCACCAAATACTCGCCGAACATTATTAGCTTGGCTTTCCTTGCTGGCTTCCTGGCTTGCTGGTTTCTCGCCAAGAGTTTTCTGCATATTAGCTAGCAGCTCTTCGCTGGTTTCGTCGCCGCGTACAGGGTAAACGGTGTCTTTCCCGTTAGCGGTGGGCTGGCTAGCGTTGTCGTGAACACTACGATTGCCGCCTTTGCGCTCACGGGCTTCACGTACGTAAAAGCCGAATAGTCTTCCTGGAAAGTCGCCGCTGCGGGCGCGCTTTCGCCAGCCATTCACGCGGTCAACGCCGAACTCGTAAATAACCTTGCAGTACCAGGTACGGTAATCTGGGTTGTCGAACTCGCCCGCTAGTTCATCTGCTAGTGTATCTACTTCTTCAATGGAGGGTTTAAGGTTAGGCATTGGACTATTGCCCAATTCATCGCCATTCCCCATTAAACAGCCCCCATTTGTACTAAAGTCATTACTCATACCCCATTAGTATCGACAGAAATGGACAAGCTTTGAGTAACAGTTAAGGGGGGTGTTTAAACTACGTGACTTCCTCTGTGTGTCGGTAATAGTAATTCATAAGGTCTACGGGTGTGCTGAATTGTACTAAATTGGGTTTGGAGCCAGTGAGTTCACTGGCAGCATACAAATCAAATATAGCTTGGCGCTTAAGGCCGCGCTTGACCGCTCGGTGTATTGCGTAAAGTAGCTCTGCCTCTTGTGGCAGCCTACGCCTAGGGGCTTTCGGGTCGCCAAAGTCACGACGGCGAGCCGCAAGGGATTTCCTGAAAAGCTCCTCGGCTTCTTTGTCGCTACAATCATCAATGTTATACGTGACGGTAGCTTGTCTGGTGAGCAAGTCGAAGCCAATACTACCCTTACGGCTCTGCCTAGAAGCTCCTTGAATTACCGTCACAAGAAGTTCATCAATGTCATCGGTGCTAAGGTCGTAATCATCGGCTAGACCAGCAATAAGTCGTCGAATTAACGGCGAGTTGTGTTGTGGATAACTACGAGCACGGCGTGTCGCCAGTCTTTTCAGCTTAGCAACAAACTCTTTGTCGCTAGCAACCTGCTCTTTATACCAGTCGTATTCACCGGCCTTTAACTTAAAACGTCTCCGACTATGTTCATTTTCAGGCATACCTTAATAATACCAAGCTATGTACTATTTCATTCCAATTGACTTATAATCTCTGATAAGTGGTACGCCACTTAGGCCTAAACCGTCGCTCTGCGGCGGCACGGTCGCCCCAAATCCATATACAACAAACAGCCTGTCGTTAGGCCTACTGTTGTATATGGTCATATCGGGAAACCGGTGTGGGTGGCGCGAGCCATCAGTTTAGCGGCAGGCTTTTTGATTGCCGCACCAACAATAGAGGTACCTAATGGGCTTATTTTCAAAGCAGCGGTCAATCCAGAAGTTTAATAATGCATACCTACAGCTAAAGGTGATGTTGTATAAGAATATGGTTGAAGGGGAGTACCGTCCGCTAATCGAGAAGACTATAGCCTATCCAAAAGATGACGATGCGTTTAAGAACCTATGTGTTTTATCCGTGGATTACTTGCTAGGCGAGGACACCACTGGAAGGAATAAGGAAAATGTGCCTGCTAGCAAAATACCTTCGACAGCAGGTAAGCTGTACACTATCCCTGTTATTAGGGCCTATACCATCGCCTTGCTAGAGTATAAAAACGAGCAACTGACAGAGCTGCTGGATAGCGGCTGGACTGATACGCCAGAGGCGGGGCGAGTTAGAGATAACCTAGCCGCCGTATCCGAAACTAGCGACGCCGAACTTTATAAGGACTACACTGGCTTCAAAGAAATGATGTCTAAATTATGATGAGAAAAATTATGTGGTTGCGTAGTTTTAAGGAAAGCCTAACAGGGAAAATGTTAAGACTCTCTAAGCGTAAATTGTTGCTTGGTGGCGTGGGTCTGTTCATAGTGCTCGCCTGTGGCGGCGCGGCCACTGCTTGGCAGGTTAGTCATAGCAAAATGGTACATTCAGGGTCGCTAGACACAAAAGTAGCCGGCAGAAGCAGCCTAAGTGTTCAGGCAGGCAATAACAATGATGGGCTGTGTATCGAGGTCTACGGCCAGCATAGTTGCGACAAACCACCACCTAATACAGTCAAAAAATCAACTTCAGAAACCCAACCAGTTAAATCGGCCGAGCCCGCTCAGTTAAGTACGGTGGCAAGCGGACATAGCACGTCTCCTCCTGGCACGGCGTACAAACCGCCGTTCTTCCCCTCGTGCACCTATATCTCTATCCCTTATCACACTATCTACGAAGATGACCCAACAAGTTACATAGGTCAGAACTACACTAAAACGTACGGATTAAAAGGCGAGAAGGAAACTTGTACTACACCCAATAATGGCCCACCAACTACATCTGTTGTTTACCCTGCAACCGACGAGGTAATTTTAAGGGGTACGAAAACATCGTCAAGTGGCGGTTCTGGGTACACATATAGTCAAGCACTTGCTGTTGCTCAACAAAACTGCGGCGTAATATTGGGTAATGCTGGCGCTGGTAGCTCTAGTGCGATGTCGCAATGTATTGCTGCCGAACTTCATCAGTATGGCTATTAACTGGTTAAATCTATATTGAGTGTTACGGCTGTTTGAGCCGCTTCTTGCCGCTGAGACAACATCCCGTATGCTTTTAGGTTAAGTTCTATAGCACGAAGCCGGATAATTGTTGGCTCTGAGCCGTCTTTTATAATCGTTGCTAGTTCAGTAATCAGCTCATCTGGTTGAATAGCTACTATTTGTCCGATATTATCCGATAACCATTCAGGATTAAGGTGCATAAGGTTTCTAGCCGTCTGGTCTCTATAACCGGCAGTCCTAGCACTTTGGTAGGAGTTGCCAAAGCTAGGGCTATCAGGGCTAACATAAGCCTGCATATAGGCATTTTGACGCGGTGTTAAATCTTTGGTTTTCATATTTGTTGCTCCGTGAACCTGTGCTCACATACCTACGCTTCGCTATATATTATATATGTTTGATGGTACCTGCGACAGCCACCACGGCAGGGGGGCGTTTGGGTGTTATAGCCTGCAAAAAGATTTTTGTAGATTAGGCGGTTAGTGTAGCTGTTCGGAAATCGGACTCTATGTCCCGCCAAAGAATAAGACTCATGCCAAAGGTATGGGTCTTATTCTTTTGATGAGCTTCGCTCATGATTTGAATCGGCATAACCCGAAGGGGTGCCGATTCGTGGAGCGAGCCTCTCGCAGAAGCTAGCTTCGAGAAAGGCGAGCGGATAAAGGGCGAAGCCCGCTAATCCGGTCGAGCCCGCCAAACCGTTCAATCTTGTTAATAAGTCTGCTAAATCTGAAGCGTCATTGGAGAATATTGTATAATCGGACGGCTATCGCCAAACATAAGCGGATATTCTGGTATGCTTAGAAAAAGATTATGAAACACTATCGGCGCGTTATATATTTGCCGGGGCTCGGGGATGATGATTTTCGGCAGGTGCAGACTAGGTTAATAAATTTTTGGCGCGTTTATAAGCTTAAGGTTGATTATCATTATATTGGCTGGGCTGATAAGCAAGCGTTTCGGCCGAAATTAGACAAAATAATTGCGCAGATAGACGAATGCGCCGGACGGGGCGAGCGCGTTTCGTTGATTGGCGCGAGCGCTGGCGCTAGCGCCGCCATTAATGCTTTTGTGGCACGCAGCGCGGCCGTCGACAAAGTGGTTTTGATTTGCGGTAAAATACACAATCCGCAAACTATTGCCAGGGCTAGATTTGAGCAAAACCCGGCTTTTGAACAATCGCTAGCCATGCTGCCGGCCAGCCTCGGCAAACTGCCGGCGGCCGAGCGCCGACGCATAAAATCTTTTCGACCGCTGGCCGATGGCGTCGTACCGCCCAAAGATACCATAATCGATGGCGCAGATAAAGGTTTGTTGCCGAGCGCCGGGCACAGCTTTAGCATTTTTTATGCGCTAAGCTTCGGCAGTTTTCGGCTTGCCGGATTTATTAAACAAAAAGCGGCAGGGTAGTTTAAGCAAGCTGAGCTAATGGCTTGCCGCTCAAAAAAAATTATTGACGAGCTGTTTAAAGTCGGCCGCCAGGCTTTCAAAATCGTTCAAGCAAAAGTTTATTTAGCTTTGAGGCTTGATTTTGGCGGTGCAGAAGGCGCAGCGGCTGGCGGCTTTGGGGACAAGACTTAAGCATTCTGGGCAAGCACGGTCAGTTGGTTCTAGCGGCGTTTTGCGACGCTCGGCGCGGGCGTGTAATTTATTAATTGGCTGGATTATTAGGAAAAATATCACAGCTGCTATAATCACAAAAGTTATAATCGCGTTAACGAAATCGCCATACATAAATTTGCTGCCGTTAAAAGTGAAATAATCTTTGGCGAAGCTGGAGCTGGAGTAAATGGAAGCGATTAGCGGCGTAATGAAATCGCTGACCAGCGCCGTGATTATTTTGCCAAACGCCGCGCCGATAACGACGGCCACAGCTAGATCGACCACGTTGCCACGCAGGATAAATTTTTTGAAATCTTTTAGTATCTCTGGTTTCTCCAAACTTGCTTAATAATTCTTGAATATATATTAGCCTAATTAACGGATAATGTTCAAGAGACGTTTGCTATAATGCCAGAGTTGGCATTGATCGCCACCTTAGCTCAGTTGGTAGAGCATCGCATTCGTAACGCGAAGGTCAGCGGTTCAACCCCGCTAGGTGGCTCCAGCTTTTAGCTTTTTAATAAGCTAAAAGCCATTGGCGACTGGCTTAAAAACTTGTAACAATTTTTGGCCAAAAGCTTTTATTAGTAAAAGCTTTTGAATATTAAATATCGGCGTAGCCGGCCATAAATGGTCAATGGTCAATGGAAAATGGCTTTTGGCTAAAACCAGAAGCGGCGCGGGTGTAGTATAACGGCTATTATGTGGCCTTCCAACATCCTACGTAGCTGCCAAAGAGCGAGATTAGTACAGCGGCAGTATGTTTGCTTCCCAAGCAAGAGACGCCAGTTCGACTCTGGTATCTCGCACCAGCAACTGCGGAGTACGGGCAAGGCCAAAACGCGGGTTCGACTCCCGCCACCCGCACCATTCGATTCTGCAGATAAATCTGCCTTACTCATGGTAAACCATTCGACTTAGCAAAAACTTTAAGTAGTAACAGAGTTATGCGCCGAAGCGAATGACCTTGAGCGAAGTCGAAGGGCCTATT
>JBOHNS010000002.1:0-7116 GCA_050730835.1 Saccharimonadales bacterium (SeqCode) | reverse complement strand
ACTTTTTGCCGAGACCGTCCGCTAGGACAGCATCTTTAGTTAATGTTTCTTGAGCCATTTACCCTCCTTAAAGCTACTTTTGTAATGTTTCCCGGACTAACGCTTCAATCGACTCATCGTCGAGCCCTGCCTTGCGAGCTGCCTTTAGCCAAACAGACAAGCCGCCTGCAAGCTTGGTCTGGACTACCGGCGATGGACCGGCTGGCCGTTTTTTGGCGAATGTGCCGCTGCCGGTCCGGCCTTCCACGAGACCTAGACTTTCCAGTTCGCGATAAGCTTTGAAAACCGTATTGGGGTTGATGACGATCATCGCCACTACTTCTTTGACGGTCGGCAACTGGTCGCCCTCTTGCAGTGTTCCCATGCTTAGCGCCTGCTTAACTTGCTGCACGATTTGAAGGTACGGCGGCACTCCTGAATGTGTGCTAAGTCGAAACGTAATCATAATATTACTATTATACTAGCTTACTAGTGAAATTATAAGCCCAAAATAAATCATGTCAAATAATAGTGCATTAATGGGGGCAAGTGGTCTAATTAAAAGGCTTTAAGCTCGAAATTATTTTTTGTTTTTGTTGCTGCGGCGAAGTAATCGTTGGCCGAATTTTAGGCGGTGGCTGGCGGTGGCGGCTTCGGCGGCGGTTTGGGCTTCCATAAAAAAGTCGGGTTCGGAATATTGGTCGTAGGTTACCATTAGGGCGCGGGATTCTATGGCGCGGAGGGTTTCCAGGGCGACGGCCACGAGGATCAATATGCTGGTGCCGCCGATGCTGATATTGACTGATATGAAAACCTGGCCGATGACTGGCAATAGGGCTAGCAAGCCCAGACTGACGGCGCCGAACAATGTTACGCGGTTTACCACTTTGCTTAAATATTTTTCGGTTTGTTTGCCGCCGCGCACGCCTTCGATGAAGCCGCCCTGCTTGTTCAGGTTTTCGGCGATTTCTTTGGCGTTAAAGGTGACGCTGGTGTAGAAAAAGGTAAACACAAAAACTAGTAAGAAATAGACTACCGGGTAAATAAACGGTTGCAGGCCGCCAGAGGCGAAACTTTGGGCCGTGGGCGGTTGAAACAGCGTCAAAAGATGCTGGCCAAAATGTTGCAGAGCCGGGCTGCTGGCGCCGTGCAACAATTGGCCGGCGAAGCTGGGCACGCTTAAGAATGCCACGGCGAAGATAATCGGAATCACCCCGGCGCTAATCAGTTTGACCGGCAAAACTGTGCTGACGCCGCCATATGTGCGGTTGCCCTGGACGCGTTTGGCGTAATGCACCGTCAAATTGCGCGACGATTCGTTCAATTTGACCACCAAAAAAGTTATGAAAACCAGAACAGCGGCGATGATCGCCGCGATCCAAACCTCCTTCCAGCTAAACGGCAGCTTGGCGCCAAGCAGTTTGATATCGTGAATTTTACCAGATAGCACGGTGATGACGCTTTTTAGCGTTTGCGGAATACGGCTGACAATGCCGACGGTTATGACCAGCGAAATGCCGTTGCCGATGCCGCGCTCGGTGATTAATTCACCGAGCCACATCAAAAGCATTGAGCCGCCAGTCAGCGCCGCGACCATCAAAATCCAACCGCTGATACCGCGGCCAGCCGTGATATTGCCAATGCCGCCGATTTGCTGCGCCGTTTCTTTGATCAAATAAATCGAGCCAATAGATTGGATAATGGCCAACGGAAAAGTCAAAATCCGGGTGTATTGGTTGATTTTTTTCTGGCCGGATTCGCCTTCTTTTTGCATGGCTTCCAGCTTCGGCAAAGCCTTGGTTAAAAGCTGCATGATAATGGAAGCGTTAATGTAGGGGCCAAGGCCGGCCAGCATGATCGAGAAATTGGCCAGCGCGCCGCCAGACAAAACGTTAATAAAACTTAAAAACTGCGGCGTATTTTCGTTATTGAATAAGTTGGTCAGGACTTGGCGCAGAGTTTCGGGATTGGCCAGCGGCACCGGCACGTAAGCCAGCAACCGGAAAATTAAGAGCATGCCGAGCACGGCCAAAATGCGCTTGCGCATATCGCCGTTATTCAATGACCGCCCGATGATTTTCCAGTTCATTTTATCCCAACACGATTATTTAAATTTTATTATAAAGCAGTCTCAAGCTTTTGACTTAGTTGATTTTGGTCGAGCTTTTGGTGTTATGGATTTGGTGGAAATTTTCGGTCGCATAAGTTGCGCGGTTTTGCTAAAGCTGCCGCCGGCTGCTTCGATGGAATCGATGGCCGCCTGGCTGGCGGCTGGCAGTTTGACGTTGAGCGGTTTGGCGATTTCGGAATTTTTTAGTAATTTGATTCTGGCATAAGAACTGGAAATTAAGCCTAGCGAACTTAATGTTTCGGCGTCGACAGTTTTGGCGCTCAGCGCATTTAGCTGGTCGGTATAAATGTTTTCGGCTGGTAGGCGGTGCGAATGAAAGCCGCGCAATTTCGGCAGGCGCTGCATCAGCGGATTTTGGCCGCCTTCAAAACCCGGACGTTTGCTAAAGCCTTTGCGCGCGCCCTGGCCTTTGGTGCCACGGCCGGCGGTTTTGCCCTGGCCAGCGGCAATACCGCGGCCGACGCGCTTGGCCGATGAATGTTTTGTCAAATTTAGTTGGTTATATTTCATGACTTAGTCTTTTTCGCAGCCTGGCTGGCTGGGGATTTAGTAGCGGTTTTGGTGGCGGGTTTTTTGGCGGTTTTAGGTTTGGCGGTTTCGGCTGGTTTTTCGGTCTTTTCTGGTTTCGGCTGAAGCTGGCCGGCAGAACTAACCCATTTATTGGCCGGAACGATGCTTTCTAGGGCTGATATTGTGGCGTAGGCGATGTTGGTTTTGTTGGTTGAGCCAAGCGATTTAGATAGGGCGTTTTTGACGCCGGCAACTTCCAAAATGGTGCGCACGACGCCGCCGGCGATTAGGCCGGTGCCAGAGCTGGCCGGTTTGACCAAAACTAGCGCGCCGCTAACTTTGGCCTGGGCTTCGTGGGGCAAAGTGTCTTTATAAAGTTTGACTGTGATGAGCTGATTTTTGGCGACGCCGTTGGCTTTCGTGACGGCGGCCGTGACGTCGGCGCCTTTGGCGATGCCGACGCCGACGCGGCCTTTTTTATCACCGACCACGACTAATGCGCGGAAACGAAAGCGGCGACCGCCCTTGACGACGCGAGCGACGCGGCTGATGGCCAGCGTGCGCTCGTCAAATTCTTTGGCTTCGGCCGGTTTGTCGCTGCGACGCGGCCTGGTGTCATTTTGCCCTGGCATAATTAAAACTCCAATCCTGTTTTTCTGGCAGCCTCGGCTAGCGCCGCGACGCGTCCGTGGTATAATTTGCCGCCGCGGTCGTAAACCACCTTGGTAATTTTGGCAGCCTTGGCGCGCCTGGCGATTTCGGCGCCGACCCACTCGGCCTTAGCCGTTTTATTGCCCGCCAATGATTTTTGACCGGCGGTTGTCACGTAGCAAAGCGTTTGATGTCTGGTATCGTCAATAATTTGAGCTATGACGTGCTGATTGGAAACGTGCACGCTCAAGCGCGGCCGCTGGCTAGTGCCGCTAATAACGGCGCGCGTTCTGGCGCGGCGCAAATTGTTGTGCTGGGTTTTAACGAGTAATCTATTCATAGCTATTTATCCTTGCCGGATTTACCGGATTTACGCAAAACGCGCTCGCCGGCGTATTGAATGCCTTTGCCTTTATAAGGTTCCGGTTTTTTGAGCGACCGGATTTCGGCGGCGGCCTGGCCGACCTTTTGCTTGTCGATACCGCTAATGGTAAGCGTGTTTTGTTCGACGGCGGCCGTAATCCCTTCTGCTAAAGTGTAATTAATTTCGTGCGAAAAGCCAAGGTTGAGTTTCAGTCCGTTGCCGGAAGCCGCCACCCGAAAGCCGACGCCGACGATTTCTAATTTTTTGCTATAGCCCTGGCTGACGCCCTGAACCATATTATAAACCAGCGTTCGCATCAAGCCGTGGCGGGCGCGATTGGCGGCCTCGTCGTTGATTCTGGTAATGATGAACTGGCCATCGGCTTGGGCGAATTTCAGCCCGGCTAGCAGCGGGGTTTTAAGCGTGCCCTTGCTGCCGGCAACCGTTATTTCGCTGTCGTCAACCGTGACGGTCACGCCGCTGGGGATGACGATCGGCAGTTTGCCAATCCGACTCATAGATTAATTCTCCGAATTAATTGGAAGTTAGAAGGTAGAAGGTAGAAGTTAGCAACTTCATTTTTTTGGCCATATTCCATTTTCAATTTTGGCCAAAAGCTTGCAGTTTTTGATGTAAGTCCAGCAACGCTCACCAAAAATGGTAAATGGTAAATGGTAAATGGTAAATGAAATGACGAAGTCATGATTAGTAGACCTTACAAATTAATTCGCCGCCCAGCCGCAAGCGTTTGGCCTGGTCGCCCGTCATCATGCCTTGGGATGTCGAAATTATGACGATGCCGCGGCCGCGTTTGACCACCGGAATGGCGCTCGATCTAGCGTAATGGCGGCTGCCGGGTTTGCTCAGGCGCGTGATTTCGGTGATTGGGTTGTTGGCGCGCTGGCTTGATAATTGTAGCTGCAATATTTTGCCGACCTCGCCATCTTTGACTTCAAGCTTTTCGATAAAACCGTTTTGCTTTAGAATCCGCGCTAGCGCCTCTTTAATTTTGGAATGCGGCAGGCTGATTTCTGCCTTACGTACCAAATTAGCATTGCGGATGCGCGTCAGCATATCGGCTATCGGGTCTGTAGTGGTTACGCTCATACGACACCTCCAGCGCTGATTAGCGATTGACGAATGGCAAATGGCGATACATTGACAAATGGCCAATAGCGATTTTGGACTTCATCGATAATTGTTAATTGATAATTCATGGCTAATCGATAATTGCTAATTGTTAATTGGAGCATCGCGACCATTACCAGCTGCCTTTGGTTATGCCGGGCACTTCGCCCTTAACGGCGTGTTCGCGGAAGGCAATGCGGCTTAGGCCGAATTGGCGCATGTAGCCGCGTGGCCGGCCGGTTTCTGTGCAGCGGTTTTTCCAGCGCGTGGGGCTGGAATTGCGTGGCAATTTGGCGAGACCTTCTTGATCGCCCATACTTTTTAGTTCGGCGCGCTTGGCCGCGTATTGATTGATCATTTTTTGGCGCTTTTTGTCGCGCGCGATGATTGATTTTTTAGCCATCAAAAACTCCTTTCAGTCACCATTAGCGATTGGCCATTATCGAATTTCCATAGATTAGCTATTAACGATTGGCAATTTGTAGCTGCATGGCTAATCGAATATTGATAATGCATAGTCATTTGTAATTTGTCAATTGCTAATGTTTTTGGCTTATTCATTAATGATTGTCCTTTTCGAAGGGTTTACCTTGAGGTTTCTCGAAGGGCATACCGAGTTTGGCTAGCAGCGCTTGGGCGTGCGCCGGCTGCAGGCAATTAATGACGATTACGGCTTGCAGGCCGTGCGCCGGCGTGGTTTCTTCGAAGCTGAGTTCTGGGAAAACCGATTGGTCGGTGAGGCCAATGGCATAATTGCCGGATTTATCGAAAGCCTTCAGGCTGACGCCGTGAAAATCGCGCAAACGAGGCAGCACAAAGTTGATTAAACGATCTAAAAATTCGTACATTCGCGCGCCGCGCAAAGTAACTTTTAGGCCGATACTGTCGCCGGCGCGCAATTTGAAGGCGGCAATCGATTTTTTGGCTTGGCTGGCTACAGGCTGCTGGCCGGTGATTTTGCGCAAAGTATTGCTGGCCGTGTCCATAGTTTTTTTATCATCTTTGGCTCGGCCGAGCCCTACGTTGACAATGACTTTTTCTATTCGGGGAACTTGGTGGCGGTTAATTAGGCCAAGTTCTTTCATTAGCTCATTAACCAATTTGGTCGAATATAGTGACTGCAAGCGTGGCACTGGATTTGTGGTTGGGGCAGTTGGACTAGCCATTATTTAATGTCCTTGGCTGTAGCTTTATAGACACGAGTTTTGCTGCCGTCAGCCGCCAATTTGTAGCCAATTTTAGAAGCTTTCTTAGTTGTCGGTTCTACGATTGCCACCTTGCTAACCCAAATTGGTTTGGTAATTTCGATGATGCCGCCCGGATTGCTGCGCGTTGGCTTTTGGTGTTTTTTGGCAACGTTTACACCCTCGACAGTAACTTTATTAAGCCGCGGATGGGTGGCCAAAATTTTGCCGGTTTTGGCCTTGTCCTTGCCAGATCGCACAACCACAGTGTCACCCTTTTTTAGACGAATTTTATAAGTCATGGCTCGATTATTAATCATAAAACCTCCGCTGCCAGGCTAATGATGCGCGCGTGGCCTAGCTCGCGCAGCTCGCGCGGCACCGGGCCGAAAATGCGCGTGGCGCGCGGCAATTTATCGTCACCGATAATCACGGCGGCGTTGTCGTCGAAGCGGATAGTCGAGCCGTCCGGGCGGCGGATTTGCTCGCGAGTTCTGACTACTACAGCTCTAGCGACTGACTTTTTCTTGACGCTAGCGTTGGGTACGGCGTCTTTAACACTGACCACGATAATGTCGCCGACTCGGGCGTAGCGCCGGCGCGTGCCGCCCAGCACGCGGATGCACAAAACTTCTTTGGCGCCGCTGTTATCGCAGACTTTCAGACGGGATTCTTGCTGAATCATACTGCCTCCTTGAGACAAACCTGGCGGTTTTTATATAGCTTTACGCCAAGAAAATTATCATTTTTAGATGACTTATTTTCTTGGGTTCGGCATATAATTCCGCTGAACGCTAAATTAGCAACACGCAGGGCAGCGAAATGAATTCGTTGACTCTGGTTGCTCTTTTCCCTAAAATTCATACTTTAGGCTCCTCGGATTTTGCTTTATCTATTTTTGGCTTGGCTGTCTTGGGTGGTTGTTTATCTAAATCTGGCGCGTCTTGATCGCCGGCTTTTAAGTCTTCGCTTGTCAGGGTTGGCCGCTCGATAATCCGGTTTAATGTGAAGCGTTTGCGGGCGCTCATCGGCACGGTTTCAATAATTTCTACGCGGTCGCCGGGCTTGGCCTGGTTTTTTTCGTCGTGGGCCATAAATTTTTTGGATGCCAAATACTGCTTTTTGTAGACCGGGTGGGTTTTGCGGCTTTCGACTGTTACGATGATGGT
>JBOHNS010000001.1:0-10961 GCA_050730835.1 Saccharimonadales bacterium (SeqCode) | reverse complement strand
GTTGACGATCATCTGATCATACGGTGCGTCGATTTGACAAACTAGCGGTGACAAAGTAACGTTGGTATTTTTTTGAGTTGACGGAATATAGAAAACATTCTGCAATACAAAATATCGGGAATTGATTGACGTAATCTTAGCGAAATATATTTGATCGCCGCTATTGGCTCCGCCAATGCTCAGATCGACGGCTTGGTAGCCATTCTTTTTGACGTAATGTCCTTGATCGCCCGGGCTAATGTAAAACAAGACAGCCAGGAAAATCAAAATAATGGCGATCGAGAGGAGCAATATTACCGTTACAACTCTAAGTAATTTTTCGTCGCTGCCGCGATCGTAGCGGGTGGCCAATCTGCCTCTGGACTTTTCCGGCCTTCCGGTTGGCCGTGCCGGCGCCGAGCTGTTTGCGGGCGAAGTTTGGTTTGGGTTGGTTTGATGAGCGTCTGCTCCGCGATTTGTGAAATCCATAAATTCCCCTCTGATATTCTTAATTTTAAGCTTACTAAACTACAGTTTATTACATAAGCGTTATGTCTTGCAAGTAGATTATTTATTTTAAAACTAGTTGACAAACCAAACGCGACCAGGGTATGTTAAGGGTACTACTACTAAATGTAAGAGAGGGAGTTAAAAAATGGCCTACAAGCACACAAACTCAAAAGGTGTCACATATCACCTAAATTCCAAGAAGGTTACACTTCGCGGCGGCAAAGAACAAACAATTTACTACTTCAGCAAAGACAGCCGCCCAGAGGCAACTGATTTGCCGGATGGCATGGAAGTCAACGAAAACCCGCGCAACGGCTTTTTGACCGTCAAGCGCAAAAAATAGTAAGTCTTTAAAAGATTTATAAAAGTAAACTTGAAAAACGCGGCCGACGTTCAAGCGCTGGCCGCGTTTTGCTTGCGCTTAAAGCTCGGACGAGCCGATAAACTATTTATGATAATATGATAATATGGCGAGCGAACACATTCTAAAAGTCGATAATTTACAGAAAAATTACGACGGCAAGCCGGTTGTTAAGGGCATTAGTTTTGAGGTTAAAAAAGGCGAGATTTTCGGTATTTTAGGACCAAATGGCGCCGGCAAAACCACAACGCTGGAGATGATCGAATCTTTGCGCGAAATCGATGGCGGCAGCGTCACGCTGGCCGGCGTGGACGCCGCCAAACATCCGCAAACCATCAAAGCCATGATTGGCGTGCAGCAGCAAACGCCGGCTTTTATGGATCACGTCAAACTCACAGAATTATTGCAAATGACGGCCGCCAGCTACGGCGAAAAAGTCAATCCCATGGAATTTTTGGCTGAAGTTAATCTCGAAAAAAAGGCCTCTAGCTACATCGAAAATTTGTCTGGCGGCCAGCGCCAGCGCTTCAGCGTGGCGGCGGCGCTGGTGCATCAGCCGAAAGTTTTTTTCATGGACGAACCGACCACCGGCCTCGACCCGCAAGCCCGCCGCGGTTTGTGGGATTTGATCAAACAAGTCCAGGCCAAAGACATCACAGTAATTATGACAACACATTATATGGAAGAAGCCGAGCTGCTATGCGACCGCGTGGCCATCATGGACGATGGCAAAATCATAGCCCTTGATTCGCCCAAAGATTTGATCAAAAATCTGCTCAAAAAAGGCTTCAAAAAAGAGCAGCAAGTCGAGCAAGCCAATCTGGAAGACGTGTTCATAGATTACACCGGGAAGGCGCTGCGGGATTGATGAATATCATAATTATTGTAGTAATAATAGCCGCGCTTTCGATTGTTTTTCGAATTGTTCGCCTCCGGCTTGTCGCCAGGCGCAAAGCAACTAAAAGCTCGTCGGACGACGAACAAGCTAAACCGCGAAAATCGCGTTCGAAAAAACCGTTGGCTCCGTGGCAACGCAGCATTTATACGGTTTTAGTTTTTGCCAAAATTAACGTTCTCAGGTTGTTTCGCGACAAGACGGCGATATTTTTTACGATCGCTTTTCCGCTGATATTTTTGTTTATCTTTGGCGGGATTTTCGGCGGCAACGGCGAAAGCGTGTCGTTCAATGTGGCGCTAATTAATCAATCGCACAGCCAGTTCGCGCGTAAATTCGCTAGCCAAATCAAAAATAGTCAATCTTATAAAGTGCAATCGACCAGTTTGAGCGACGCCAAAACCAAGCTAAAACACAGCCAAATTGACGCCGAGCTGATTTTGCCGCCGAATTTTGGCATGGTGAAAAACGGCCACAATTATCCGTCCGGCCAAGTCATCGTGCGCTACGACCAGAATAACGCCCAGGCGGCGCAGTCGCTGGCCAGTCTTTTAAAGGGCACTTTTGCCGGCACTAACGCCAAGCTAACCAAAACCTCCGGCACACCATTTAGCGTCAAATCCGAAAAATTAAACCAACATGGATTGACGCAATTTGATTATACTTTTTCGGGCTTGCTTGGCTTTGCTATTATCGGGCTCGGCATTTTCGGGCCGACTAATGTATTTCCGGAGCTCAAAAAGCAGGGTGTTTTGCGCCGATTGCACGCCAGCCCGCTGCGCGTTTGGCAGTATTTTGTGTCGAATGTTTTGTCGCAATCGGTGGTCGGATTAATTTCGGTTGCGGTTATGTTTATCGTGGCCGTTACGGTATTTCACTTAAAGATGACGGGCAATTATTTGGATCTGGCGATAATTGTGATTTTGGGCATTTGGGAGATTTTTGGCATCGGCCTGGCCATCGGCGGCTGGGCCAAAAACCAAAACCAGGCCGCGCCGCTGGCCAACCTCGTCGTATTTCCGCTAATGTTTCTAACCGGCGTGTTTTTCCCGATTTATCTGATGCCGCAGTGGCTGCAAAGCATCGCCAATTATCTGCCGCTGACGCCGGTTATTAACAGCATGCGCATGATTATCACGCAGCACGCCACGCTAGTTACGCTCGGGCCCCAAATCGCCCTAATCGCCGGCTGGGCAATCGCGATTTACCTGATCGCCTTCCGCGTTTTCCGCTGGGAATAGTTTGCTTGACTAAAATCGGCCAAGTTATAATTAAAAGCAATGTCTAGTTTTAATAATTTGCCCCGGCCGTTTTTTGTTTTGGCGCCGATGGATGATGTTACTGATACGGTTTTCCGGCAGATTGTGGCTGAGTGCGCGGCGCCGGATTTGTTTTTCACCGAATTTACAAATGTTGACGGTTTGCAAAGTCCGGGGCGGCCGAAGTTACTTAGAAAGCTAAAATTTGTCAAATCCGAAACTTCGCTAATCGCGCATATTTGGGGCTTAAAACCGGAAAATTTTTATAAGACTACGAGGGAAATCGCTAGTGGCCAGCTAGCGCGCGAACTAGGCTTGCCGCGTGGTTGCAACTTTGTTGGCATAGACTTGAACATGGGCTGCCCGGCCAAAAGCGAAGTTAAATCCGGCGCCTGCAGCGCGCTCATCAACAATCGCCAACTCGCCAGTGAAATCATCAAAGCCACCCAAAAAGGCGCAAATGGCAAATTGCCAGTCAGCGTAAAAACCCGCCTAGGTTTTAGCGAAGTCGACATGAGCTGGACGGAATTTTTATTAAAACACGATTTAGCAATGCTAACCATGCACGGCCGCACGCGAAAACAAATGAGCAAAGTGCCAGCCAATTGGGATTTAATCGGTAAGGTCAGCAAACTGCGCGACACAATCTCGCCAAAAACCCTAATCGTCGGCAACGGCGACGTAACTAGTCGCAGCCAAGGTCTAGAATTAGCCAAAAAGTATAACCTAGAAGGCATAATGATAGCCCGCGGCATTTTCCAAAATCCATACATATTTTGCAAGGACGGTTCTTGCAAATGGGAAAAATGTGGTGTAGTAAGTCGGATTGAACTGTTTAAAAGGCACGTTGAATTGTTTGATAAAACCTGGCAGGACGGCGAGCGCAATATTCAAACGCTCAATAAATTCTGCAAAATTTACATTTCGGGTTTTGACGGCGCTAAAGAATTGCGCGAACAGTTGATGGCCGCTAGCGATGCTAGCGTTCTACTAGCTTTGCTAGAAAAAGCTAAACGCTAGGCCTGAGTAATAGTTACTAGCTTGCTAATCCCGTAAGCGATTATCGCGACGACGGCCATGGCAACGAGCGTGTAAATTTCAAAATGCGAAGCTCCGTAGTGCGGATGATAGGCGAATAATCCAAAGAACGGAGCGACAAATGGGTGCGAAATGTTGTAAATAAATCCGCCAAAGCCCGTCGATTGGTTGGCGCCAAGCAGCGAAAATATAAACCGAAAAGCCAAAATAACCAAAATAATCCCGGCGATAAACCACACGACACGCACCACGACATTTTGCTTGTGCTACTTTTGCTCGGCCTGCGCGCCGTTCGCGGCGGCCGGCTCGCGCACGGTTTGCGTGCGCTCGACAGTTGCGCCGTCCGGCTCTTCGGTTGTCGTGGTTTTTTCGTGGACCTGTCTTTCTTCAACTTCGTCTGCCATAGCTTCGGCTGCTTATTTATTGATGATAATTATAGCAAATTCTGCAAAATTTACATTAGCGATTTTGACGGTGCTAAAGAATTGCGCGAACAACTAATGACGTGTAGTTTGGCTTTAAGAGTTACTAAAAATTATTGGGAGATTATCACCATAAAGTTTGTGCTTGATTAAGAGGCTGGCTATAATGCCTAGAAATGATTAAAGCCCACGGCCTGACAAAAAATTACAAGAAAAAGCTGGCCGTCGACAATATTTCTTTCGAGGTCGAGACCGGCAAAGTAACCGGATTTTTGGGGCCGAATGGCGCCGGCAAATCTACTACCATGCGGCTAATGGTTGGACTGGATAATGGCCGCGGCAAAACTACGTTTGACGGCAGGGGCTTGCATACTTACGCGCGGCCATCGAGTGTCGTCGGTATTTTGCTAGAGGCTAAGGCTTTTCATCCGACTAGAACCGCCAGGAATCATCTGAAAGTGTTAGCGATTGAAGGCGGAATCCGCTTGGGGCGGGTTGATGAAGTTTTGGATATTGTGGGGCTAAAAGACGTCGCTAAGCAAAAGCCGGGCAAATTTTCGCTAGGTATGGCTCAACGGCTAGGCATCGCCGCCGCGCTGCTAGGCGAGCCGAAATATTTGATTTTGGACGAGCCGGCTAACGGGCTGGATCCAGAAGGTGTAGCTTGGCTGCGGAATTTCCTAAGCGATTATGCCGATAAAGGCAACGCCGTATTTGTATCTAGTCATTTATTAAGCGAAATGCAGCTGATGGCCGACAATATTGTGGTAATTGGCCAGGGCAAAATGATTGCTAGCACTTCTATGAAAGAGCTAGTGGCCGGCAGCAAAGGTTCTAGCGTATATGTACGCGCGGGCAGCGCGTCTCATTTGGAAAAATTATTAAATCAAGAAAAGCTAGCCCATCAAAAAGTTGATAACGGCTTTACCGTTAGCGGTATCACAACTGATGAAATTGGTAAATTAGCGTTTACGGCCGGCTTGCCAATCCTAGAACTTACTAGCCGCAATGCTTCGCTGGAAGAAGCTTTTCTGGAAATTACCGAGGGCAAGGAAGAATTTAGCGCCTTAGTCAAAGAGGATAAACAATCATGATGACCGAACTAAGATCGGAATTTCGTAAGCTACTAACTGTGCGTTCGACGTACTTTATTACCGGCTTGGCCGCGCTAGCGGTTATGGCTATCGGCTTTTACATCGAGGGCTGGCAGCTTTCGGGCACGGATTTGCTTAATCCGGGGTTATTTACTAGCGATGTTGCCGGCAGTCTAATGATTATGGTGGTGGGCGCGGTTGTCGCTATTTTGTTGATGACGCATGAGTACCGCTACAACACGATTTTGTATACTTTGACAGCGAGCCGCAGCCGTAGCAAAGTGCTAGCGGCTAAGGTTATAACTATTAGCGTTTACGCGGTGTTTCTAACGGCTTTGATCGGTATTTTGGCGCCGGTTTTTAGCAATTTAGGCATTCACGCTCATGGGCACGTTTTGGTGCCGCAAACGCTTCATATCGGAACCCTAGTTTGGCACAGTTTGTTTTATGGCTGGGCTTATTCTATGGCTGGCTTGGTTCTAGCGGTGTTAATCCGCAGCCAAGTTGGCGCGATTGTAGCGCTGTTTTTGATTCCCGGATTAGTCGAGGGACTACTAACGCAACTGCTAAAGCACAACTCCGTTTATATGCCGTTCACGGCGCTTGGCCAGGTAATCAATTCTGGCGGCGCGGCTACGGCCACTACTAACGGCGGACGCGCGTCGCGAGAAGCGGCCAAGCATCTATCCGAAATTGGTAGTTTGTCGCCGGGCCGGGCGGCGCTGGTATTTTTGGGCTATTTAGTAGTGGTTGGAGCCGTGGCTTGGTTCCTATTTTTGCGCCGCGACGCTAATAATGGCTAGAATTTGAATAGTTTTTAGGCGGCTTTTTGTTGGTAGCTATCTGCTACTAGCTGGCCAACTTGCCAGGTTTTGTCGGCGGGATCGCCAGCTTCTAGGGCGTTGAAAATTCTTAGCCATCGGGTGGCGTTGGCGGTTGTCGTGAATTCGCGGCTGTTGAACTTATGGCCTAGCTCGCGGGTGCTAGCGCTCATGCTAGCGTATTTTTCTGGGTCGGTTAATAGCTGGTTTATAAATTCGGCGCCGCTTTCTATGTCGAAATCGGGCTGGTCGAAATCTATAATATGGCCGGATTGGCCTTCGACAATTTGCAATGGCATGCCGCCGCGATTTGATACTACAACTGGCACGCCGTGCTCGATCCAATCTGTAATTCGGGTTTCGCAGCCTTCGGCTTCGGAGGTTTGCATGCCGATGTCGCTGACGCGCATTAGCGCGTTCATGGCGGCGTAGTTGTGTTTTAGGCGCATGACCAGGACATGTTCTTTGTCGTCGTTATAATTTACGCGGCGGTTTTCCAGCATTTTTTCGTACATAGGTATGCCGCTAGGGTCGTCTACCGAGCCGTTGCCGACTATTACGACCTCTGGTAATTCGTCGTCTTCCAGGCCGGTTTCGCGCATCATTTGCCGGGCGCGCATGCCTAGCGCCATGGCTTTGTCCATGCCCTTACTTTCGTCGAACCGGGCTACTAGCGTGATGCGGCGGCGGTTTAAATCTAGTAGCGACTGGATGTCGTCTAGGCGGCCTTCGGCGATTAATTCGCCGTTTTTGATGGCGATTTCGCGGTTGATGAATTCGATTCCGCTATTTATTTCGGCTTGTTCTAGCGGTTTGTTAAGGTCGTCGTGCGGCTCGACGGTGGCTGGCATAAAAAATGTTTTTTCTTTGATATCGGCCGGTACGAAATCTTCGACAGGGTGGAAAACCGCGGCGTCGACTTGGCTTACATGGCAGTCGTCGCGCAAATATTGCCAGACTTCGCCTTGTGGCGTAGTAGGATCCATCATTAGCTCGCCGTCATTATCGATGTGGTTGCGCCAAACAAATTTGGCGCTAGGATTAGCCTGTTTCAGTCCGGCGATTAGCGGCGTAGGCTGTGGGTCGTCGATAATTATGTAATCGGCGTTTTGGATTGGCGGTTGGGCTTCTAAAACAGGGGAGTTTTCGGCGTTCCATTCTTGATGGGTAGCTTTGCCGTCTTCGCTAATGTGTACGTCGGGCGGGGTTCGGCGCTGGGTAATGTTGTGCATTAACTTAGTGAACAAAAACGGATTAGCGGCTTCCGGGTCGCCAGGGCCATTCATGACGTACCATCTGGCGTCGACGCCTAGCGATTTTAGCAGGTGCACTAGCGGTGGGCGCATCATAGCTACGCCGCCGCCTTCCATTGTTGGGTTAATAAATACTACACCTTTGCCTTGCAATGTTTCGGCTTGGCCGAGCAAATAATCCCAATCTTCTGGCCGGGTAATGCTTTTATAATCTTTAAGCGTTAGGCCGCTTTCGACATTAGCTTCGTAAGTTTCGGAATTTCGGCTGACGCGGAAAACTTCCTGGTCGCGGCCGCTTGATTTGGCTTCTTCGGTAGTGATTGCCGTCGCAAATTGTGCAGCGATTTTACCATCGCTAGCGGCTAGCTCGCCCAAATTTGCCAGTGGCGCAAGACAAACTTCTTGCTCTATTGGCCCCAAGTTCGGCTGCCACAAGTCGGCCGGCTCGTCTATTCCGCGCCGTTCATGAATTTCTAATAAAGCCATGTTTATATTCGGGCCTTTCGGGCAACAACAAGCAACTTGTCTATATTTGTTGCTTACATTTAAGTATAAGACTGCAAAAAATCAATGCAAATCACCAAATAACAGGGGCTACGTAATTATTAAACAGATGAAAATTGTAGAATTTACTACAATTTAATTTAAACTATATTTTTTGGTGGGGGCGGTTGGAATCGAACCAACTACCAAGCGGTTATGAGCCGCCTGCTCTGACCGATGAGCTACGCCCCCATAGCGTAGTATTTTTAAATTTTAGCTATATGTTGTATAATTCCAACGCTCGAGTCGGCCTTTTAATTGTAGCGCGTTTTCGGGCAGAGGCTTGAGATTTTTAAATAAAGCTTAACAACTTTCGATTGATAATTGTCCGGCCTGAAGTGCTGCGGCTTTTCTTTGATCGCTAATATCAATTCGTTCTTTTCTAGTTTTGCCGCCCCAGATGCCATGGGGTTCGTTATATTTGATAGCGTAATCGAGGCACACTCTAGCGACCGGACAAGTCGCACATATTTGCTTAGCCCGCTCTTCCGTAGCTTCTTTAGTTTTTTTATCAGGCTTAGAGGGATGTGGGTTGGTTGGGGGATAAAATATATTTAGATTGACGGCATTGGCGGCTTTGCAGGCCGCACGTTGCTGCCAGTCGGGTGGTTCCATTAAGTCTAGCAGGCTCCCAGCATCACCATCCCACTCAATCACCGCGGCAGACTTTAGGTTCTCAATTGCCATAACTAATCCTTTGCCCCAAACATAACTTTGCTATAATTAAAGCAACAATGACTACAAAAATCAAACAAAAACTGGCTCAAATTTATGCTAAACGCAATCAACTGCGCGATGTTCGCGTGCTGAGTCAGATTATTTTCGGCTTTATTGTCTTGGCCATCACTTGGAGCGGCGTCAAGGCCGTTCAGACGAATTATAGTTTGCAAAAGCAGATTAGCTTGCTCAAGCAAAATGACCAACTTCAGCAACTGAAAAACAACAACCTGAAGCTGCAAAATAAATATTACAACAGTAATCAATATTTGAACTTATCGGCGCGCCAAAGTTTCGGGCTCGGCCGACCCGGCGAAACGGAGCTGATCGTGCCTAAAAACGTCGCGCATAGCCACCTGGCCAAACTGTCAAAGGCCTCTAAGTCGCCCAAACAAACCAATCGTCAACCGTTTTTCGAGCGCAATTTTAGCGCTTGGATTAACTTTTTTCTGCACCGCAATTCGCCCGGCTAATTGACAAAAACTACCTCTGTTTGCTACAATAAACCAAGTAATTTTTCTTGAAAAGCGTGAGCTAAAAGGGAAAAGAGCAGCCCAAGCGGTGGATTTATTCCAACGCCTGGCGCGATGAGAAAAACCGTAAGGTTTGTCTCATGCATTCATCGCGGGGTGGAGCAGCGGCAGCTCGCGTGGCTCATAACCACGAGGTCAGAGGTTCGAGTCCTCTCCCCGCAACCAAGAAAAATGACTCACCAATGGTGGGTCATTTTTCTTGGTCGGAGAAGGGCTCTAAACTCTGACTAAAGATTTTCTATAAGAAAATATTGTAGGTGGCAGGTTCGGTGGAGCGAGGACGCGCGCAGGTGCTTGCACCGAGCACGCCGCAGCGGAAAAGGACTTTAGTCCGCTGTCCTCTCCCCGCAACCAAAATTACGCAAGTTCAGAACGGCTTTTAGAACCGTTCTTTTTTGAATAAAAATTAGTGTAAAATTAGCTTATTGAACAATTGCTAGGAGCATAAATGCTATTACTTATCGCCGCAATATTAGTCGTCATTTGGCTGATTGGCTTTATTATTCACATCGGCGGCGCGCTAATACATATAATCCTTTTAATAGCAATTATCATCGCCGCCATACATTTTTTGAGCTAGCTTTAAACAGTTTGTAATTAAATATTGACAAATAGGCAAGCATAAGCTATAATGTATTACTGTTAATGGTCATTAAACAAAAACTATATAATAAATAAAGCAAAGGATTTTTAATGAAATTTCCCAAAATCGAAGGCATGGCTTACGAATTAGTGCCAGTAGCCGACCCTAAATTTCGCCGGCTAGATAAATTTTTAAAATAGCTGATTTTAATTTAAGCGGTTAGCCGACTATCAGCGCTTCCAATTTCTGGAAGCCTTTTAAGTTTTAAGATTGGCTGATTTGTGTTTCGTGATTGGCGATGATGGCGCTTAGAACTTTGTGGTAAGCTGCCATGTCTTGATTCGAAACGCCTTGTAATAATTGGTTTAAGTGGTCATAAAGCGCCTGCTCGACAGTCTTGACTAGCTTTTTGCCAGCTGGCATCATAACCAATAATTTGGCGCGTTTGTCGCTATGATGCGGCACGCGCTTGATTAGTCCGCGGCCGGTTAAGTCATTGGCCAGCATGGTAATTAAGGGGGCTTTAACACCTAAATTGGCGGCGACTTCGGCCAGCCGGATGCCGTTATGCGCTTCTACGATGCAACCTAGCATAGACCAACAAGTCGGCGTCAAATCATGTTTGCTGAGAACTTCATAAACGTGCAAGCGCAAAATCTTGTAGGCTCTAGTTTGCACTCCGCTAATTAAGTAAGTTGGAGCTGTCATATATTTACTATACCCTATAAAAGCAAAACTTAAAAGTTAAATTATTTAATAATTGTTTATTTAACCAGCCATTAGGCCTTAAAAATTTTTAAAATTAACTAATAACTGGCGTGTTAGCTAAAATTTAGGTTCAAGACTAGTTTAGCCTAGCCTCAAGCCGTCCTTTCGTAGTATTTTAAGTAGTTCGTGATACATGTCTTCATGACGCATATTATACCTGAACTGACATTCTTTTAAATGCAGCT